>JAFQHN010000023.1 GCA_017397935.1 Bacillota bacterium | reverse complement strand
CAGCGCCGCCGGCTGCTGCCAGACAACGGGTGATTGCCGCAGTCAGAGTGGTCTTGCCATGGTCAACGTGACCAATGGTGCCGATGTTTACATGCGGCTTTGTGCGTTCAAATTTCTGTTTTGCCATTTTTCTTCCTCCATCTTCGGTCTGCCTGTTCGGCAGCCATCATATTTTTGTATTTAGAAAAATCAACAATCTGTTAATTAGTAACCCTTGCGTTTTTCAATAACGGCCTCTGCAACGTTCTTCGGAACTTCCTCGAAGTGAGAGAACTGCATGCTGTAAGTGCCACGGCCCTGAGTGCGGGAACGCAGGTCAGTAGCGTAGCCGAACATCTCAGCCAGCGGAACAACAGCCTTAACGGTCTGCAAACCGTTGTGGCCTTCCATGCCCTCGATGCGGCCGCGGCGAGAGCTTACGTTGCCCATAACCTCGCCCATATAATCCTCAGGAACTACAACCTCTACCTTGAACACAGGCTCGAGCAGTACAGGGTTGGCCTTCATGCAGCCATCCTTGAATGCCAGAGAGCCGGCAATCTTAAAGGCAACTTCCGAGGAGTCAACATCATGGTAAGAGCCGTCAACCAGGGTAGCCTTAACGTCTACAACCTCATAGCCGGCCAGCAAACCGGAGAGCATAGCTTCCTTGATACCGGCTTCGATAGGCCCAATGAATTCCTTGGGAACTACGCCGCCGACGATTTTGTTTTCAAATACAAAGCCCTGACCGGGTTCGGAAGGCTCGAACTCAACAACGGCATGACCGTACTGGCCGTGACCGCCGGACTGTTTAACGTGCTTACCAACACCGGTAACTTTGCTGCGAATGGTCTCTTTGTAAGATACCTGAGGCTGACCAACGTTTGCTTCGATTTTGAACTCGCGCAGCAGACGGTCAACGATGATTTCCAGGTGCAGCTCACCCATACCGGCGATAATGGTCTGACCGGTTTCGGCATCGGTGTGCACACGGAAGGTCGGGTCTTCCTCAGCTAGCTTGGCCAAAGCAATACCCATTTTTTCCTGGTCGGCAAGAGTCTTGGGCTCGATGGCTACGTCGATAACCGGATCCGGGAATTCCATGGATTCCAGAATGATCTCGTGACCGTCTTCACACAGAGAGTCACCGGTGGTGGTGTCTTTGAAACCAATACCGGCTACGATGTCACCGGCGTAAACCTCGGTAACCTCCTCGCGGGAGTTAGCGTGCATCTGCAACAGACGGCCTACGCGTTCCTTCTTGCCTTTGGTGGTGTTGTATACATAAGAACCGGCTTTCAAAACACCGGAATATACACGGAAGTAAGTCAGCTTACCAACGAAGGGGTCAGTCATAACCTTGAAAGCCAAGGCAGAGAACGGAGCATCGTCGGAGCTGGGACGGGAATCTTCCTCGCCGGTGTCAGGGTTGATACCCTTAATGTCCGGAACATCTACCGGTGCGGGCAGATAATCAACAACAGCGTCCAGCAGCATCTGAACACCCTTGTTCTTAAAGGAAGAACCGCACAGTACAGGAGTCATCTGAACTGCGATGGTGCCTTTGCGCAGGCCCATTCTGATTTCGTCCTCGGTCAGCTCTTCGCCTTCCAGGTACTTCATCATCAGTTCCTCGTCGCTTTCGGCAGCGGCTTCAACCATCTTCTCACGGTATTCCATAGCCAGATCCAGCATATCGGCAGGAACATCGGTTTCTTCAATTACTTTGCCGATATCGTCTTTGTAGATTTCGGCTTTCATGGTGATAAGGTCGATGATGCCAACAAACTGATCCTCAGCACCGATAGGCAGCTGAATCGGAACAGGGTTGGCGCCCAAGCGTTCCTTAATCATGTTTACACCACGCATAAAGTCAGCGCCGGTGCGGTCCATCTTGTTGATATATGCGATACGGGGAACACCGTAACGGTCGGCCTGACGCCAAACAGTCTCGGACTGCGGTTCCACGCCGCCTACCGAACAAAATACAGCAACAGCACCGTCCAGTACACGCAGAGAACGCTCTACCTCTACGGTAAAGTCTACGTGGCCGGGCGTATCAATAATGTTGATACGGTTGCCCTTCCAAAAACAGGTGGTGGTTGCAGAGGTAATGGTAATACCTCTCTCCTGCTCCTGCACCATCCAGTCCATGGTTGCGCCGCCATCATGAGTTTCACCGATTTTGTGTACTTTGTTGGTATAGAACAAAATACGCTCGGTGGTCGTCGTTTTGCCGGCGTCGATATGAGCCATAATACCAATATTTCTGGTATTTTCCAAAGTATTTTGTCTTGGCATTGTTGTTTCCTCCAAACAGTAAACGCCAGGCTTTTACCAACGATAATGAGCGAAGGCTCTGTTGGCTTCGGCCATCTTGTGAGTATCTTCACGTTTCTTAACGGATGCACCCATGTTGTTGGCTGCGTCCATCAACTCAGCGGCCAGTTTTTCTTCCATAGAACGACCGCTTCTTTTTCTGGTATATGCAACAATCCAGCGAATCCCCAAAGTCTGACGACGTTCGGGACGCACTTCTACCGGTACCTGATAGTTGGCACCGCCTACACGGCGAGCCTTAACTTCCAGTACAGGCATTACATTTTTCATAGCTTCGTCAAAGACCTCCATAGGTTCTTTGCCGGTTTTATCTTTAATGATATCAAAAGCGCCGTAAACAATCTTTTCTGCTACACCTTTTTTACCATCCTGCATAATCTGGTTGATAAATTTGGTCAGAATCACGCTGTTATACACCGGATCAGGCAGAACGGTGCGCTTAGATACCCCTCCACGTCTGGGCATCTTGTTACCTCCTCAAATATTATCTCCCCGGTAATCCGGAATTACTTCTTGGCGCCGCCCTTAGGACGCTTAGCGCCATACTTAGAGCGAGCCTGCATACGGCCGTTTACACCAGCCGCATCCAGCGCGCCGCGTACTACATGATAACGTACGCCGGGCAAGTCCTTTACACGACCGCCACGAACCAATACCACGCTGTGCTCCTGCAAGTTGTGACCAATGCCGGGAATATATGCGGTAACTTCGATATTGTTGGTCAAACGGACACGGGCCACCTTTCTCAATGCAGAGTTCGGCTTCTTGGGAGTAGTAGTATATACTCTCGTGCAAACGCCTCTCTTCTGAGGGCACTCCTTCAATGCAGGTGCAGTAGACTTCTTGTCTAAGCTCTGGCGACCTTTTCTAACTAACTGACTAATTGTAGGCAAAACCGCCACCTCCTTCCCCGAATAAATAAACTTGTGTTGGCAAGCTTTGGCTATGCGCACACAAGCCCATCCAACGGATAATGAAATAAGATAAAATAAAGCAACCCGCGGCCAACTGATCCGTTCCTGATCAAAAGGCCAACATTTTTTTCGTGCGCTATTTCAATACGGCGACCACAGCGGCGCCTACATCAATACCACAAGCGTTGCCAAGCTCGGCGCGCGAAGCAACCGGACAAATCTCCACATCCTTTACCAGACACAGAGCGATCACCTCGGCAGTAACTTGCCGGTCAGCATCTCCGGCAATAAAAACCAACGCTGCTGAATCAGACTCCAAAGCCTTAATTGTCTGCTTTACGCCTACGCGTTTTGCAGCAGACCGCAAGCCCTCCAAATCCATTTCGGCATTAACCTCCCAGAATAGCGTACTTTATTATTTTACCAATGCAAATCCCCATTGTCAACACACTTTATATGCTTTTTGTGCCATTTTGCCAAAAATTTTTGTGTTTTGTATGCAAAATTGCCGCAAAAAAATGCAGCCGCCCATATTGACGGCCACATTCTGATATTATTTACTTGATTTTATCGCCCGCAGCACATCATAACCCAAGGCGCAGATGAAAGCCGCTGTCACCGTCAGCAGGTGTTTGATGAACGGCACAACATAGGCGTTGCCCAGACACATAGGTGCAAACAGGCAGACCAGCACCGCCGCATTTACCGCCAAACTGAAACGCACCGCCACCTTTTGCTGGCACAGTAGGCGGCCGCCAAACAAGGCCAACAGCAGCACCGGCAGCAACAGCCGCAACACCATGGCAGGTGCGAAATCAAAGGTCTGTCCAGCCAGTATGTTCAATTTCCTCTGCACCAGCAAACCCAAAACAGCAGCCAACAATAGTGCTACCGTCAGCACAAGATAACAGGATTTTACACTTTTCATAAAACCACACCCTTAGCCGGCATCACCAATTATTGTATTATATAAGGCAAATGTCGACGTTGCACCATTGGAACGCGTAGCAACAACGCTTAATTCCGAACCAACAATACTACCCTCGTCATCTCCCCATATCACCGCAGACCAATTAGAAGGCGGCACAAATGTCCGCTGTGTAGTAGCATCATATTCTACAACCTGTTCATTAGTATATCCATATCCTTGCGTAAAACCATTTTGCCCCAACCGAAGAGACATAGAAGAAATGGTAGTTCCACTGTTTGTATTTGCACTAATTGTTGCTCTAGTAATTTCCCCATATGTAATACCATTTTCAGTTACTGTAGTATAACTAAGAGTAGTTGTCAAATACACAGATGAACCATAGAACCATCCATCCTCTGTAATAGTACCAGAACCACAAGGACTCACATAATTATTTTCTTTAATAGCCTTAATGCTATCAAGTATCACATATGCTTCCGACATATCATCCGGCAGAATAACAGCTGTAGTAGCAAGATATTCATTTCCATTTCTTTCTGTATTCGAAAGAGTAATCATAGGCTGGGCATTATCACTTGTTGTCAAAAAATATTCAGCCTCAGCTATAAATGCTTTCGTCACAGCCAAGCCATTGTCGGAGACAACATCAGCATAAGCAAATGCCGGCATTACCATCATACAAGAAACAAGAATCCATAAACCAAAATTGTTTAATTCACATCCTAATACTCTAAATCATATCACACCTATAAGTATATATCCCTCCTTTTGTATAAAATCAACAGAACTACAACTCTATTTTTCCTTGGCTACATTATATCATAAACAAGAAAATAGCGTCAATAATACCATAAGAAAATGCAGCCGCCCATATTGACGGCCACATTCTTATATTCTGTTTAATTATTCGGCATAAGCCGCAAAGATTTCAGGGTTATTATAATCCAGCATCTCAAACAGATAAGTCTGGTTAACAATATCCTGCTTTTCCTCGTATATCATCTCATCACGGCTTACATAATTCATCCGCACCAATACGCCGTCGGCATCCAGCCAGTAATCCACATAATGTTCCAGCATGGTGCCGTCTACGCCTTCCTTGCTGCGGGTTTTGTTGGTGCGTTCAATGTATTTATCACTCTTATATACGCGCCAGCCCTGCCAATCCGGGTGGTTTTCGTCCGTCAGCACCTCAATCCTGCCCACAAATTTATTCTTCAAACCGGAACTGAAATAGAACGGCAGCAAATCCGGTAAATCGCCGATTTTGCCCTCATACTCAGTATCCTGCACGCCGGTGGCCAAATCAAACTTTTCGGCGTCAATAACCTTATAAGGTTCAACTATCACCTGACCGGTGGCCAAATCACGGGTTTCGGCCACAAAGTTAAAGGTTTTAATGTCGATCTGATAACGGTAATCCGAAACATTGGCACTGTCATAGGCGTCAAATGCGTCATTTTCAGCGTACACATTGGTGGTTACGGTAATATGCCCGCTTTTCACCGTACTCAATGCCTCAATGCCGGAGTTGATTTGCTCAACCTCCGCCTTATATTCATTATTACAACCGGCCATCAGCATCAGCATCATCATCAATGCCGCTGCCAGCCACAAATGCTTATGCCGCATTACAATTCCCTCCGTTTTGTGCAGCTTTTCTGCAAATTTCTGCCGCCCGGCAGATTACTGTATATTATAACACAACCTGCCGGCAATAAACAAGGGGCAGCTTCGCAGCCGCCCCCATTTATTATTTGCCGAATCAGCTTGTCAAATCAGCAATATATGCCAACCGGAACCAATCAGTCCAAAATCAATTCTTCGGCAGCTTCGGCAACGATTTCAGCCGGCTCCTCAACCTGTTCAGCGTTAAAGTCAGCCTCAAAATCATCGACAAATTCTTCCTCATCGGCATTGTGCAGACGGAAGGTCTGGCCGGCAGCCACACCGGTACCGGCAGGAATCAGCTTACCGATGATAACATTCTCCTTCAAGCCCAGCAGCGGGTCCTGCTTACCCTTAATGGCAGCATCGGTCAGCACGCGGGTGGTCTCCTGGAAGGAAGCAGCCGACAGGAAGGAATCGGTGGCCAGCGAAGCCTTGGTAATACCCAGCAGCACATCGGAGCAGGTAGCAGGTTCCTTGCCTTCGGCCTCGGCAGCAGCGTTGGCAGCGGCAAATTCGAACTTATCTACATATACACCGGGCAGCAGGTTGGTATCACCGGCATCCTCAACCTTAACCTTCTTCAACATCTGGCGTACCATAACCTCGATATGCTTGTCGTTGATATCTACACCCTGCATACGGTAAACCTTCTGAACCTCCTGCAACAGGTACATCTGCACGCCCTGTGCGCCGCGGGCCTCCAACAGCTCGTTCGGGTAGATGGAGCCTTCGGTGATCTCATCGCCGGCAGTCAGCAAATCGCCGTCTGCCACGCACATCTTGGCGCTGTACGGGATCATATATTCTGCTTCGGGTTCATTGGTGCTGGTGTTGATGATGCGAACACCGCGCTTGTTATCATCGGTGGTAAAGGTTTCCACACGTCCGTCCACCTTGGTGATCAAACACTGGCCCTTGGGACGGCGAGCCTCAAAGATTTCCTCTACACGGGGCAGACCTTGGGTAATATCGCCGCCGGCAATACCGCCGGTATGGAAGGTACGCATGGTCAGCTGGGTGCCGGGTTCGCCGATGGACTGAGCAGCGATGGTGCCGACAGCCTCACCAATATCCACATGACCGCCGGTGGCCAGGTTGCGGCCATAGCACTTGCTGCACACGCCGTGGCGGGTATGGCAGGTGAGTACCGAGCGGATGTTTACTTTGCGTTCTGCTTCGGGCTTGGTGTTCAGATAAGCCACGATGGTCTCGGCCAGGTTTTCGTCCACCAACACGCCGGCAGGGGCAATCAGCTCACCGGTTTCTTCATTAACAATATCGCGGTTAAGATAACGGCCCTCAATACGCTCGGCCAGCTTCTCAATACCCTTGATTTCCTTAACCCAGGTGCCCTCGGTGTCGCCGCAATCATCCTCGCGTACGATAACATCCTGAGCAACGTCTACCAGACGGCGGGTAAGGTAACCGGAGTCGGCAGTACGCAGCGCGGTATCGGCCAAGCCTTTGCGCGCACCGTGCGCCGAGATAAAGAATTCCAGTACGCTCAGACCCTCACGGAAGTTTGCCTTAATCGGCAAGTCGATGATGCGGCCGGTCGGGTCGGCCATCAAACCACGCAGGCCGGCCAGCTGACGAATCTGCTGTACGTTACCGCGCGCACCGGAGTTTGCCATCATAAAGATGGGGTTGAAGGGGTCCAGACTGTCCATCAGGTGACTGGTAACATCCTCGGTAGCGTTTTCCCAAATCTTAATAACGCTGCGATAACGCTCTTCCTCGGTAATCAAACCCATTTCAAACTGTTCTTCGATAACCAAAACCTCGTTCTCGGCAGAAGACATGATCTCGGCCTTTTCCGGCGGGATCAAAATATCGCCAACGCCGACGGTAATGCCGGCACGGGTAGAGAATTTATAACCCAGCGCCTTAATGCCGTCCAGGAACTCAGCGGTCTTGCTGATACCCTCGCGGCGGTAGCAGCGGTCAACCAGAATACCCAGCACCTTCTTGCCGCATTCAATGTTATAGAAGCCCATCTTGCGGGACATGGGAATTTCATAGTTAAAAATCAGGCGGCCCAGGCTGGTGCACAGGCGTTTATAACGGCCATGCTCATCCTTGGGGAAGGGAATCTCGGTATCCTTGTTGATCCAGATGGTATCCCATTCCTCCGGCTTGGGAATCTCGATCCAATCGTGCATATCCAGATCGCCGTTGACATAAGCACGGTAAGCTTCATTGTAGCTGCCGTATACGTGGACGGTTTCGGGATTATACTTGTTGGTATCACGAATAATAGTAAGGTAATAAGCGCCCAAAACCATGTCCTGCGTGGGGGAAGCAACCGGGCGGCCGTCCTTCGGGTTAAGGATGTTGTTGGAAGCCAGCATCAGCAGACGGGCCTCAGCCTGTGCCTCGGCAGAAAGCGGAACGTGTACGGCCATCTGGTCACCGTCAAAGTCGGCGTTGTAGGCGGTACATACCAGGGGATGCAGTTTCAGCGCACGGCCCTCAACCAGAATCGGCTCAAATGCCTGAATACCCAGACGGTGCAGGGTGGGGGCGCGGTTCAGCAGTACGGGATGCTCCTTGATAACATCCTCTAAAACGTCCCAAACCTCGGGGCGAACACGCTCTACCATGCGCTTGGCGTTTTTAATGTTCTGCGCCATGCCGTCATGCACCAGACGCTTCATCACAAAGGGCTTAAAGAGTTCCAGCGCCATCTCCTTGGGCAGGCCGCACTGGTGCATCTTCAACTCCGGCCCAACAACGATTACCGAACGGCCGGAATAGTCAACACGCTTACCCAGCAGGTTCTGGCGGAAGCGGCCCTGTTTGCCCTTCAACAAATCAGACAAAGATTTCAGCGGGCGATTGCCGGGGCCCACCACCGGGCGGCCGCGGCGGCCGTTGTCGATCAATGCGTCAACTGCCTCTTGCAGCATACGCTTCTCATTACGCACAATGATGTCCGGCGCACCCAGATCCAACAGGCGGCGCAAACGGTTGTTGCGGTTGATAACACGGCGGTACAAATCATTCAAATCACTGGTGGCAAAACGGCCGCCATCCAGCTGTACCATGGGGCGCAGCTCCGGCGGGATAACCGGAACCACATCCAAAATCATCCATTCGGGGCGGTTGCCGCTCTGCAAGAAGGCCTCCACCACTTCCAGACGGCGAATAGCCTTAACCTTGCGCTGGCCGCTTACTTCTTTCAGCTCGGCACGCAGCTCGGCATTCAAAGCCTCCAAATCCACCGCCTGCAAAATTTTCTTGATGCTCTCGGCGCCCATGCCGGCATCGAAACGGTCACCGTATTTATCACGGGCCTCACGGTATTCCTGCTCGGACAAAATCTGATGAGCTTCCAAATCGGTATCACCGGGGTCCAGCACGATGTAAGACACAAAATACAAAACTTTTTCCAGCACTCTGGGCGAGATATTCAGCAGCAGACCCATTCGGCTGGGAATACCTTTGAAATACCAGATGTGGCTGACGGGCGCGGCCAACTGAATGTGGCCCATACGCTCGCGGCGTACCTTGGCACGGGTAACCTCAACGCCGCAGCGGTCGCAGACAACGCCCTTATAACGGATTCTCTTATATTTGCCGCAATGACACTCCCAATCGCGGGTGGGGCCAAAAATTCTCTCACAGAACAAGCCGTCACGCTCGGGCTTCAAGGTACGGTAGTTGATGGTTTCCGGCTTTTTTACCTCGCCGTAAGACCACTCCAACATCTGCTCCGGAGAAGCCATCTTAATCTGCATACGGTCAAAACGGTTGGCATCCAGGCCATGCGGTGCCGGAGCCAAATTTCTATCTTCAACCAAGGGTTCTCCCCCTCTCATATTTAACACATATACCTCTGATAATCACACCGGACGGGGTTATTCTTCGTCATCCAGCTCCAAGTCATAATCACGCAGGCTGTCGGTTTCGGCCAAACCTTCCAGACTTTCCAGATTTTCGGCATCCACCTTATAACGGCCAAGCTCTTTCTCCAACTGGTCCAGCTCGGTGGGGTTCAGGCTGTCAAAATCAACCTCATCACCGTAATCGTCGTCATCGGCTTCGGCCTCGAAATCAACATCCATATCAGCCGGTGCAGCCTCTTTATCAGAAGGCAGACCCAGCTCCAAATCCAGCTCTCTGGCGGTTTCCAGCACGTTCTCGCCCATATCGTCGTCATCAATGATGTCAACGATTTCATTGTTTTTGTCCAGAATATTTACATCCAGACACAAGCTCTGCAACTCGCGCATCAAAACCTTAAAGGATTCGGGGATACCGGGTTCGGGCACGTTCTCGCCCTTAACAATGGCCTCATAAGTGCGGACACGGCCGGTAATATCGTCAGACTTAACCGTCAGAATCTCCTGCAAGGTGTAGGCGGCGCCGTAAGCTTCCAGCGCCCAAACTTCCATCTCACCAAAACGCTGGCCGCCGAACTGAGCTTTACCACCCAAAGGCTGCTGGGTAACCAACGAGTAAGGACCGGTGGAACGGGCATGGATTTTATCGTCAACCAGGTGGTGCAGCTTCAAATAGTACATATAACCAACGGTTACCGGGCTGTCAAAAGGCTCGCCGGTGCGGCCGTCGTACAGAATAGTTTTGGCATCCTCACGCATACCGGCCTCAGCCAGGGTTGCGGCGATGTCATCATCATTGGCGCCGTCGAAAACGGGGGTGGCCAGACGAACACCCAAACGGCTGGCAGCCATACCCAGGTGCGTTTCCAGAATCTGACCGATGTTCATACGGGAAGGTACGCCCAACGGGTTCAGCACGATATGCACCGGAGTACCGTCCGGCAGGAACGGCATATCCTCCTCGGGCAATACGCGGGAAACTACACCCTTGTTGCCGTGGCGGCCTGCCATCTTGTCACCCACCGAGATTTTACGCTTCTGGGCAATATAAATGCGTACCAGATGATGAACACCGGGCGGCAGTTCGTCACCCTTAGAGGCGTCAAACAGCTTAACATCAACAATTTTGCCGGCCTCGCCGTGGGGAACACGCAAAGAGGTGTCACGCACTTCTCTGGCCTTCTCGCCAAAGATGGCTCTCAGCAGGCGTTCTTCGGCGGTCAGCTCGGTTTCACCCTTGGGGGTTACCTTGCCCACCAGAATATCGCCGGGGCGAACTTCGGCACCGATACGGATGATACCGTTTTCGTCCAGGTCCTTCAAAATATCGTCACCCACGTTGGGGATTTCACGGGTAATTTCTTCCGGCCCCAGCTTGGTATCGCGGGCATCACATTCATATTCTTCAATGTGAATGGAGGTGTAAATGTCCTCCTTAACCAACTTCTCGGAAAGCAAAACTGCGTCCTCGTAGTTGTAGCCTTCCCAGGTCATAAACGCAACCAAAGCGTTGCGGCCCAGAGAAAGCTCACCGTGGTCGGTGGAGGGGCCGTCGGCAATCGGGTCACCCTTATATACACGCTGGCCCAGGTGCACAATAGGCTTCTGATTTACGCAGGTGCCCTGGTTAGAGCGCTTGAACTTGGCCAGCTTATGCACTTCCATCTGGCCGTCATCACGCTTAACCACAATCTCATCACCGCAAACACGGCTGATAACACCGTCGCCGCCGGCAATCTCACAAACACCGGAGTCTAAGCCGGCCTTGATTTCCATACCGGTGCCCACAAACGGAGCCTCGGTCACCAGCAGCGGCACAGCCTGACGCTGCATATTGGCACCCATCAGGGCACGGTTGGCGTCGTCGTGTTCCAGGAAGGGGATCAGCGCAGTAGCCACCGAGATAAGCTGCTGGGCGCTGACGTCCATATAATTTACATCCTCGGCCGCAGCCACATAAATATCATCGGCGTGGCGGGCGCTTACACGGGCAGCAATAATGCGGCCGTTTTCATCAACAGGCTCATTGGCCTGGGCAATAACGTATTTATCCTCTTCATCCGCCACCAGATAATCAATATCATCCAGTACATGGCAGTTTTCCACGCGGCGGTAGGGGGTTTCGATAAAACCGTACTCATTGATACGGGCATAAGTGGCCAGCGAGCCGATCAGACCGATGTTCGGACCTTCGGGGGTCTCAATCGGACACATACGGCCGTAATGGCTGTGGTGTACGTCACGCACCTCAAAGCCGGCACGCTCACGGGACAAACCGCCGGGGCCCAGTGCCGACAAACGGCGTTTATGTGTCAGCTCAGACAGCGGGTTGTGCTGGTCCATAAACTGCGAAAGCTGAGAAGAACCGAAGAATTCTTTAATAGCAGCCTGCACAGGGCGGATATTAACCAACATCTGGGGGGTAATAACCTCAGTATCCTGAATAGTCATGCGCTCCTTAACCACACGCTCCATACGGGCCAGACCGATGCGGAACTGGTTTTGCAGCAGCTCACCAACCGAGCGCAGACGGCGGTTGCCCAGATGGTCAATGTCATCAGGCTCATGCTTGCCGTCCATAACTTCCAGGAAGTAAGTCAGGAAGCTGACAATGTCGATCTGCGTCAAATGGCGGATAAAACGGCTGCCGGAGCGGTCAGCGGGCAGCTCACCCTCAATATAAGCCTGGAATTCATCACTCCAAACGGTACCGTCCTCACGGGCAAACTTTTCAATGCCGTTTTGCAGCTTTTTGTGCACCTTGTAACGGCCCACATTACCCAAATCATAACGCTTGGGGTCAAAGAAGAAGCCGTGCAGCAGAGAGCGGGCGGAATCAATCGTCGGAGGCTCACCGGGACGCAGACGGCGGTAAATTTCCAGCAAAGCCTGGCTGGAATTCTCAGTCACGTCCTTTTCCAGCGTCTTGTTGATGGCCTCATGGCCGCCAAACAGCGCCAGAATTTCCTCATTGGTATCATAACCCAAGGCTCTGATCAGGATGGTAGCCGGGATCTTACGCATACGGTCAATACGCACATAAACATAGCCGTTGGAATCACTCTCAAACTCCAACCATGCGCCACGGTTGGGAATCAAAGTGGAGCCAAACAGCTTGACACCGTTTACGTCCATCTCAGCGCTGAAATAAGCACCGGGAGAACGCACCAGCTGGCTTACCACCACGCGCTTGGCGCCGTTGATAATAAAGGTGCCGTTGGCGGTCATCAGCGGAAAATCGCCCATGAACACTTCCTGCTCCTTCAACTCACCGGTTTCCTTATTGATCAGACGAACGCCCACTTTCAGCGGTGCGGCATAGCTTACATCGCGCTCCTCGCACTCATCCAACTCATATTTCGGCTTTCCCAAAGAATATCCTACATATTCCAATACCAGACTGCCGGTGAAATCCTGAATCGGGAATACATCCTCAAAGATCTCATGCAGGCCGGTGTCCAAAAACCACTTGTACGAATTACGCTGCACATCAATCAGATTAGGCATTTCCATAATCTGCTTATTGCGGGCATAGCTTCTACGCTCACGAATGGTACTGGTTGCGGCTTTTACCAAAATTGTCACCCCTCAAAAAAACTTTGCAAACAACGAGAATTTGCCCATAACAAGCCCCGTTTGTTTATCCTCGGCAGATTTGCGTACAGACAAGCCAAAAATGGTGTAACGATTATCCGCCCACCAACTTGCCAAAAACTGAAATTTTAATACTGCAAATTATAAACCTGCTTCAAATAAGACACCTCATGCGCTTATCATGTGCCAACTACCAAAACTGCCCTGTTATCTTCCGCAGGAAACCCTTAATCAACGGGCCACACAGAGGCTGCCGCCTTTTTGCCAACGCTGCCGGCAACCGCTTGAAAACAACCGCACCCAAAGCCGGATTTTTTACACAAAACCCGTCGCTTACCCGCGGTTTTCCTCAATTCTGCCGCCCCAAACACCTTAAAAAATCAAGGCATCTCCAACAGAGGGGGATAATCCAAGCAATTTTATCATCAATATATCATAACATGATTTTTTTACACAGTCAATATCTTCCACACAATTTTTCTGCTGTTTTTAATGTTTTTTTGCATTATTTTTGTGTTTTTGCGCTTAAAATTATCATGTCAACCGATTTTCGGTTGCAATTTGCCACGCACCGCCGTAAAATAAACATAAATTTACCGTCTATTTATCATGCCAATTATCATAAGGAGTACAGGTCAATGCAGCCGCAATTTATCACTCATACAATTTCGCCCATCTTCGCCGCCGATTCGCTGGTGCTGCTGCTGGGTACCATGCCCTCGCCGCAAAGCCGCCGCCGGAATTTTTATTACGGCCACCCGCAAAACCGCTTCTGGCCGCTGCTGGCGCAGGTTTTCGGCACCCCCGCCCCCGCCCATGATGACATCACCGCCAAACGCAATTTAATACTGCAAAACCGTCTGGCGCTGTGGGATGTTCTGGCCTGCTGTGAGATTTCCGGCGCGGCCGACAGCTCAATCCGCAACCCCCAAGCCAATGACATCGCCGCCCTGCTGGATAAAACACAAATCCGGGCGGTGTTCTGCACCGGCCAAAAAGCGTGGCAGCTATACCAAAAACTGTGCCTGCCCACCTGCGGCCTGCCTGCGGTCTGCCTGCCCTCCACCAGCCCTGCCAACCGCCGTATCAAAGATGCCGAGCTTTTAGCCGCCTGGCAGGCTGTTAAAACCACACGGGACAGCCTCATCAACCCATAAAAACAAGCGCAAGCAACTTTGCCTGCGCTATTTTTATATACCAATTTAATTCTGCTTCTGCGGCCTGTGCAGCAGCACATCCACCGCCAGCACCAGCACCGCCGCCAGCATTCCGGCAAACAGTGTGTCAAACGGCAGCGATAACAGCTTGGTTGCCAGCATCATGGCCACGCCCAAAACGCTGGATAATATCGCCGCCTGCCTGCTGATACGCCCCGGCCAAAACAGCGCCGTCGTCATGGGGGCCAGCAAAACTGCCGCCCGAAGCCCCAGACCCATGGCTCCCCAGCTTAAAATGGCCGCACCGGCGTTGCCCACCGTAAACAGCGCCGAAAAAACCAGCGATGCCAGAATAATCAGGCGAGAAACCAGCAGCATGTGCTTGCCGTCAGCCTCTTTGTTGATAAACTGCTTGTAAATGTCGTTGCTGATGATGGTGCCAAAACCCAGCGCCATACCGGCACCCGTGCCCACCACCGCGATCAGCAGGGTGGCCAGCGCCACACCGGCCAGCGGGGCCGGCAGAAATTCCAGAATAAAGGCCGGAAACGCCTCGGCCGCCGCAATATGCGGAAAATTTGCCCGCATATACATACCCACCAGCATACTGAAAAACCCCACCGGCGGACACAAAGCCGCCGCCAGCAAACAGCCGCGCACCGCCTGACGGTTACTGCGCCCCACCATCACGGCCTGCACATAAGTCTGGGTGGAGATTACGCCCAGCGCCACATTAAGGCAGACGCCAAAATCCACACCAAACCCGCGGGAAAACACATTAAAAAACTCATCGTGCGGCAAAACAGCATAAAACGCCCCCATGCCGCCCTGCATCATCAACGCCAGGCCACCGCAAATCAACGCCGAAAGATAAATCAGCACCAGCTTGACCAACCCCAGCATACCGCTGCCCTTTATGCCGCCAAACAAGCCGTAGCAGGCCATAATCACCACACTGATGACCAGACAGGCCAGCGACCCCAAACCAAACATCGAGCCCAACAGCGCATTGACCGATAAAATCTGCGCCACCACATTCAGCACGATACCGGTACTCGTCAATATCGAGGTGACCAGACGGGCGGTTTGCCCATATTCCGCGCTGATGATCTCCTGAATAGTCATGCAATCGCTTTGGCGCACCGGCCTGGCATAGACAAACGCCAGTATCAGGCAGCCCAGCGCCGAACCCAGCGTAAAGCACCAGGCCGAGAACCCATGGTTAAAGGCCAGCTCAGCCGTACCGATGGTAGAACTGCCGCCGATCAGCGTGCCGGTAATGGTGCCGGCCACCAGCAGAGCGCCCGCACTTTTGCCGCCGGTGTTAAAATCCGCCGCATTCTTTACCCGCCGGCCGGATAACACGCCCATCGCCATAATCGCCGCCAGCGTAACCACAATACTGACAATATGCCAGATACCCAATGACATATTCTCGCCCCCTTATCACCCATCACCGTTTATCAAACCCTTTATCGGTTTTTATACTCCTCATACTGGGTAAAAATCATCTTCACCGCCGAAACCAATGCTTTTTTCAGCGGCGCAAAATAAACCTCCTGCAACAGGGCCAGCAGCTCATCGGGGCCACGGTTCAGGTCATAACCCACCAGCAGCTCGGCCAGAAAGTCCCGCGCCAGCCCCGTCACAAAAGAGGCCTCGGCCTGCACCACCCGGCCGCTTAGGCGGTCAAATATCACCACCAGCACCAGCGTGTCATACATCATTTGGGCGGTGGTGCCGCCGGGCAGCTTGGCATAAGCCGCCAGCAAAACCTTCCCGTTATGCGCTTCCCGCCAGCCGTCAGCTTGCCCGGCAGGCATTTCCAACATATTCATCGGTCTGTTCACAGCCAAACCTCCTTATAAAACACAAAAAAGCCGTGCAAAACCAGCCAACTCCTTATGAATCGACTTTTTTGCCGGCTTGCATCAGGCTTTGTCCGCCCAGGGCATGGGCAGCAGCCGGATAATCAGCAATTCTGCGGCGGACCCACCAAACTATCAGCAAATCCGCTTTCTTTACCAAATATTATATACACTTGCCGCGCCAAAGTCAATAAATCCCCCCAAAATCCTGCAAAATTACCACAAAATATGGTAAAAAACGGCGCGCAGTGTTATAATATGTTTTATTTATAAAACGCAAAGGAGGTCGCCATGAGTAAATTATCCCCCAAATCACAGGCAATATTGCTGGCCGTTGCCTCCGCTTTTTGTTTCGCTTTGATGAATGTATTAGTGCGGCTGGCCGGTGATTTGCCCACCGTGCAGAAGTGCGTGTTCCGCAATATGGTATCCATGCTGTTTGCGCTGGCCGTGATCATGCAGGCCGCCAAACGCCCGCCCACCCCGCTGAAATTTTACCCCGCGCTGATTATGCGCTCCTGCTTCGGCACGCTGGGCATTCTCTGCAATTATTACGCCGTGGACAATATGCTGCTGGCCGATGCCTCCATCTTAAACCGCCTGTCCCCCTTCGTCACCACCCTGCTTTGCTGGATTTTCCTGAAAGAGCGCTTGAACAAAATGCAGGCCGTGTCCATTCTGGTGGCATTCATCGGGGCGCTGTGCATTATACGGCCGGGTGTGGGCGCCCTCACCTCCTTCCCTGCGCTGATTGCCATGCTGGGCGGTTTTGGCGCAGGTGCGGCTTACACCACGGTGCGCTGGCTCACCCAGCACGGTGTGGATAAGCCGTTTATCGTGCTGTTTTTCTCCACATTCTCCACGCTGGTTATGCTGCCGTCCACCCTGCTAAATTTTCAGCCGATGACCGTCGGGCAAGTGGCCATTCTGCTGCTGGCCGGCCTTGCCGCCGCCGGTGGGCAGTTCAGCATTACTTACGCTTATGCCAAGGCCCCCGCACGGGAGATTTCGCTGTTCGATTACACCATTGTCATCTTCGCAGGCATTTGGGGCTTCCTCCTGTTTGACCAGCTGCCGGATATTTGGAGTCTGCTGGGGTATGCTATCATCATCGGCATTTCGGTGGTTATGTTCCTGCACGATAACCAACCCAAAACACCAACCCCCGCCGCCCAAAATCATTGACAAATGCGGCCCGATGTGCTAAAATAATTGTAGTTAGAAATGACTAACAAGCTTGAACGTTAAATTTTACAACCTGTGTTTATATGAATGGAGGTTTTATTGATGAGTAAATTACAAATTGTTTTCTGGACGATGACGGGCAACACGCAGATTATGGCTGATTTTATTGCCGACGCCGCCAAACAGGCAGGCGCTGAGGTTGCCGTTTGCCGCGTGGGAGAAATCACCGCCGAGGAGGCGCTTAAAGCCGATATTTTGGCGTTGGGCTGCCCTGCTATGGGTGCCGAGGAGTTGGAATCGGCCGAGTTTGAACCCTTCTTCGAGCAGCTGCTGCCACATTTGGCAGGACATAAGCTGGCGCTGTTCGGCTCTTACGGCTGGGGCGGAGGAGAATGGATGCGCAACTGGGAACAGCAGGCGCAGGATGCCGGTGCCAACCTCTTCCGAGAGGGTTTGATTGCGCTGGAACGCCCCGATGCCGATGCCATGACCGCCTGCGAGGAGTTTGGTGCGGCGCTGGCCCAATTTTAACATCTGCATAAAATAAAAAACCTCACCGCGTACAACGGTGAGGTTTTTTTATGGAATTTTGCGTTATAATAAGCCAAAATGGCGCGGTTAATTGTCAACCAAAAGGCTATACTCGCGTAAACATTTTCGGTTTTTGGGCCTATTCCGCCTCCCGTGCATGGGTCAGGCATTGGTCAAAAAGCAGGCCGATGTGGGCATCGTCCAGCGAGTAATAAATCTGCTTGCCCTCCCGCCGTGATTTGATCAAACGGTTGGTACGCAGGGCCGCCAGCTGGTGTGATACCGCCGACTGCGACATCCCCATCACCGCTGCCAAATCGCACACGCACAGCTCCGACGCCATCAGCGCGTTGATGATTTTTAAGCGCGTAGGGTCAGATAACATCTTAAACATTACCGCCATGTGCCCAATTTCCGCCTCGCCCAAAAGCTGCCGGCGTACCTGCTCCACGGGGCAGCAAGGCTGCTGCACCAAATTTTCGGTCATATTTTCGGCCATCATGCTCCCCCTTTTCCCGGCTCCTTGGCCGTTTTTTTATTGCGCGGGTAAAAATAAATCTGCTTGAACTGCCGGCGCTCCACGCCCTGCTCGGCGGCCTGCTGCCATAAATAATCGCTGCCGGGATAAAAGCCAAACTCCAACGGCTCCCAGGCATAGCGGCAGCTAAGCCAGCTGTTCAGCCACGGGTTTTGCACCGTAAGCTTCTGCAAAAAAGCTTCATCCACCTGCGCCGCCTGCCGATACCAGTTGTCGGCCAGCAAATCATCCAAAATCACACCGCTTTCCGGCCGCCCGATGAAATCAGCCAGCAGCCGCAGCGAGCCTTTGTTATCCTGCACCCGCCCCAGGCACCAGATTGCCGCACGCCACAGCACCGGGCTTTGCCGCCTGTCCGCCAAAATCCGCCGCAAGCCCTGCAAACGCTCCTCATCGGGCAAGGGCAGCTGCCACCACGCATCCAAAAATTGCAGACGCCAGCACAGCGGTTGATTCCAGGGCTCCGGCCGCATACCCAGCGCACCGCTCAGCAGCTCGCCGGCCACGGTAGAATCAGCCAGCCGCCCCAGCACCACCAACGCTTTGGCACGCACCAACCAGCTTTCGGCGTAATCAGCGTCAGATAAAAAAGACAGCAGCGAGGAAGCGTCGGCGGATCGTTTCTCCACCAGCACGCTTCTCTCCAACTGCTGTAAACAGGCAAAAGCTTTAAGGGATAAATCCTCAGCCATCATCAATCTCCCAGTTAAACCGGCCGATTACTGGGCCAGATAGTTGGCAATATAACCGGTAATATTGCCGGTTTTAATGCGATACCATTCACCTTCAACACCCAGCTTGGTCACAGTATCACCCTTAACCACCGAGGCCACAATATCATAATTGGTGCCCGGGCCGGAACGCACATTTACCGAATTGCCGGTAATCGTCAGTGTGCCGGTCTGGTTAGTGGTAGTGGAAGGATTGGTAGGATTGGTGGGATTGGTCACAGTGGGGGTAGAAGGATTGGCAGGCGCAGTTACGCCGCTGCCTTTCAGCGCAGCCAGCTCAGCCTCCAACTCCTCAATACGGGTGGTCAGCGTCGCAATACGCTCGCCCACGGTAGATTCAACATAGCTTTGCGTGGCCACCGGGTCATCGGCATCACCGGGCAGCGTGTTCAGCGCCTTGGCAATTTGCCCAAAAACAAAGCCAACCACAATAAAAATCAATGCCGCAATAATTAACAATGCGGCTTTACCTTTCGCGTTCGGTCTCGGCACAGTCAAGTCCTCCTTTAATCAAAAACACAGCAATTATCACACTCTCACAATTGCTTTTATCTATAATATTATAGCTTAACCCACAGGTTTTTTCAATATTCTTTTGGGAGTATTGTCGATATTTTGGTATTATTTTTAACTATTTATCTTCATTATTTATTTTGATTATTTATTTTCGGCAGTTTTATCCGCACCGCCAATACGCAGGATACCCAGATGATGTGCCCCCGCAAACAAAATCAGCAGCGCCGCCGCCACCAGCAGCACGGTCATCCACGGCGGCAGCAGGGCCGTTAAAATGGCAATACAGCCCATGAACATGGTAATGGCGTAGATGATCAGCACCGTTTGCTTATGAGAAAGCCCCATGGCCAGCAGGCGATGATGCAAATGCCCCTTATCCGGCTGAAAAACCGGTTTATGCTCAATCAGGCGGCGGACAATGGCAAAAAAGGTGTCGAAAATCGGGATGGCCAAAATCAGCACCGGAATCACCAGCGCCACAATGGTTGCACCCTTGGCAAACCCCATGATTGCGATAGCGCCCAGCACAAAACCCAGCGTAAGGGAGCCGGAATCGCCCATAAAAATGGAGGCCGGGCTGAAATTATAACGCAGGAAGCCCAATGTTGACGCCGCCAGCACAAACAGCAGCGCCGCCGGCATATAATAGCCGTGCGACAGCGAAACCACCGCCATGGTGCAGGCCGAAATTATGCTGACACCGGCCGCCAGACCGTCCAGACCGTCAATCAGATTGACCGCGTTGCTGATACCCACCAGCCAGATGACAGTAACAGGAATACCCATGTAATCCAGGAAGATAATGTCGCCGCCAAACGGGTTGCTGAGAAACTTAACATAGCCGCCGCAGCCGACAAAAACCAGCGCCGCCACCAGCTGCCCCAACAGCTTGGTGGTCGGGCGGATGCTCCTGATGTCATCCACCACACCGGTGACAAACACGATGGTGGTGGCCAGCAGCAGGCCCAACACATCTCCTGTAAAAAGGAGGTTGGGATGAGAGCAGACATAGAACACCGCACCGGCCATAAAACCGCTGTAAATGCCCAAGCCGCCCATGCGCGGCATCAATCCCTTATGCACCTTGCGGGCGTCCGGCTTATCCACCACACCCAGTTTAAGCGCCACAATTTTGGCCACTCTGGTCATCAGCAAGCCTACAACCAGCGCCAACAGACAGGCGCAAAACAATCTAATCACAACTTACCTCCGCCGCAGCAACTTCTTTACAAACAAATCGGTCTCCGGCACTTTCAGCGCCAAAACCAGCACAGCATAAACCACAACGCCGGCCAAAACGCCGACAGCCACCGTCAGCACAGCGCCGGCCGAGAGCACCTTGGCCACCAGCCAAACCGCCGCACCCATGCCCACCGAGGCCGCCGCAATTTTCAGCAGCGAGGGCAGCATGGTAGCCTGTGCCAGCTCCGGCAGGGCCTTTTTCTTCAAATAATAATACATCAACAGGCAGCCCAGCAGCGCGGCCAGAGAGTTGGCCAGCGCCAAACCGCCGCCGCCGTAAGCCAGCACCTTAAACAGCGCCAGCGACAGCACGACATCCAGCAGAATAGAAATTCCGCCGATGCGTACCGGGGTTTTCACATCTTCCAGCGCATAAAATACGCGGGTGATAATCATATTGGCCGCCATGGGCACCAGACCCACCGTAAAGCAAATCAGCGCAAAGGCCGTGGCCAGCGTATCATCGTGAGTAAACTCGCCGTGTTCAAACAGCACCTCGATGATAGGCTCAGCCAGCACCGCCAGGCCAACTGCCGCAGGGGTCGCCACCAACAGCACCGATACCAAACCGGTTTTCATGGTGCCGGCCAAGCCTGCGCGGTCTTTTTTCAGCGAGAACTCCGCCAGCGCAGGGTAAATGGCATTGGCCACCGCCGCCACAAAAATACCCATCGGCAGCATCATCAGCTTATTGGCATAATTGATGTTGGAAATCGTGCCCTCTACCAGCCAGGAAGCAAAAATTCGGTTCACCGCGAAGTAAATCTGGTTTACCGCCACGCCCAGGATAATCGGACAAATCTCCGTCAGCAGCTGACGCACCGCCGGGTGTTTCAAATCCACCACCGGCGTGTACTTGAAGCGAATCTGCCACAGCACGGGCAGCTGGATCACCATAAAACCAACAAAGGACAGCAGCGTGCCCCAGGCAGCGCCCCAAATACCATAAGCCGCGCTGAAAAACAGCAGCGCCACAATGATAATGATATTGGAAACACCGGGCGCAAACGCTGACGCCGCAAAGCGGTAATGGGCGTTGCAAATGCCGGTAATCACCATGCTCACGCCCATAAAGATGACCGACGGGAACATGATACGCGCCAAATCGGCCGTAAGCGCCGCCTGATCGGCACCGTAACCGGGGGCCAGCAGCTTCACCAGCCAATCGCACACCAGCATACCCAGCAGCGTAACCAAAGTCAGCAGCACCGCCGTCAGGTTGATGATGGCGCTGGCCACATAATCAGCCTGCCTGCGGTCACCGGCCACCAAATATTTTGTCAGAATCGGCACCACCGCCGTCACCAGCGCATAACCCAGAATTGCCTGCAAAAAATACGGTATGGTGTAGGCCGAAAGATAAGCGTCGGAAAGGTCAGATGCACCAAAGGCGTTGGCCAGACTGGTCTCGCGCAGGAAACCCAGCACCTTCACCACCAAATTCATAATCAGGACAACTCCGGTTGCCTTTAAGATATTTTTTGCCATAAATTTCTCTCTATAACAATATTTTCACAATGTTTTAGTATTATCCGCAATTATTTTGCGGCCAGCAGCTGTTTTATCTGCGGCAGCACCGGCCGCCACAGCTCGGCAAACTCCTCGCTATGGTCAGCAGGACGCTCCTTGCCGTAAGCCATGATCTGCGCCGCCACCGAATCAGCCGCAAACGCCGAGCCGCCCTGAACCAGCGGAATATTCAGCATTTGGGCAAAGGAGGTCACCTTCGGGTCGTAGCTTATCGCCAGAGCCGGCACCTGCTGCGCCGCCGCCATAATCAGCGAATGCAGCCGCATACCCACCAAAAAGCCAACGCTGCTGATCTCACGCATGGCATCGGCCGGAGTTTTACAGCGGCAAATCTCCACCTTGGGCACATTACGCCCCAGCCGCCGGTTGATTTCCTCGGCCAGCCGTTCATCCTCGCCGTGGCCGCCCTCGCCGCAATAAAACGGCAGCAAAACCACCTCTTTGCCGGCCTCTCGCAGCAAATGCACCAGACGGACAGCCTCCTCGATCTTCAAATCGCTCCATGGACGCAGCGCCAACGCCACCCGTTTGGGGTGGATTCGGGCCGTGGGGCCGTCAGAATCCCCGTTTTGCGGCCGCCAAAGCAGCACAGGATCGCACACCTGATATGTCGGCACATCGGCCAGACCCAGTTCCCCGGCCAGCTTCACAGAATCCGCATCGCGCCAGGTTAGCAGCTTACAATGCTTTAAGGTTTTAACCGTCAGCATCCGCCCCAGCGGCGTTTTCAGCGGGCCAAGGCCCTGCGCCAGCACCATGGTGGGCACGCCCTGCCGCTGCGCCATCCTCAGCAGAGATGTGTAATAATAGACCGAACGCACGCTGGTCACATCTTGCAGCAAACTGCCGCCGCCGCTGCAAAACAGCGCCGCATCGGCCAGTTCCTTCCGCAAAGTTTTCTTATCCCAGCGGTTAATGGCCCTGATGCCCAGCTCAGCCGCCGTTTGCTCCGGTTTGGCAGAAAGCGCCACGATCTCCAAATCGCCCACATCCGCCAGGTTATCCCCCAGCAGCTGCACCAGCGCCGCCAGCACCGCCTCATCCCCGGCATTACCAAACCCATAATAGCCGGAAAGTAAAATCTTCTTAACTGCCATAAGCCTCATCCTCTGCCAGCCGGGCCACACTCTGCACCTTTTGCAGCAGCCAGCCGCCAACATATTTAAGCAGCAATACCAAAACCAAACCAATCAGCACGCCCAGCCACCAGCCGTTTACCGTGCGGATAAGCGACACCAGCACCGGCGTATGCAAATGCTCAAAGGTGTTGACCAGACTTACCTGGCCAATGGCACCCAGCAGCGCCAGCGGCCACAAATTGCGGCGATACCCAAAATACAGCACCGCCAGCATGATCGGGTGGGCGATCATAAACTCCTTGGTGCGGGGGCGAACCATCAGCACATTATCCAGGAAGGCCCGGAAGGCCCGCTCTGCCTCCGAGATACCCACGCCGCTGTTGCCGGTGCGCAGCATATAAAACAGCAGCATACCGGCCGCAATACCGGCCAGCAGCACCATGCCCACCGTCACCTTCATCTTCATTACGCGCCAGCAGCTAACCAGCAGATAACTGAGGCCGCCGTGGTCGCTGGCCAAACGGTACAGCAGATAAATCATCAACAGCAGCAGCGGCAACAGCTGCCCCACCTTTACGCCGCTGAACGTGTTCATCGTTGACATATAGGATTTCTCGGACAGCGTACCGATAATCAGCACCGCACCAACCAGAGAGATCAGCGTCATGCGGCCGAATGCCAGCACCGCTTTGGGCAAACTGCGGCCGTCCTCCCGGGCCACCGCCGCCACACCCAAAAACGGGAAGATAACCGCCGCCGAGAGCGCCACCAGCTTTTGCAGCCAATACTCCTGCCCGATAACCAACAGGCCAACGCCGGCCAGCAAACCGGCCGTCGGCAGCAGCCACGCCGCCTTTACCAAATCAAAACGCCGCAGCAGCAGCACACCGCCGGCCCAAACTGCCGCCAGCGCCGCCGCCAAAGACCACTTGGGCACCTGCATATCCGGCACCACCGTCAGGCGATCGGTCTCCACGCCCTTTTGCTGTATCGCATCACGCACCGCGCCGATATACTGTACCGCATCATCCAGACTCTGGCTGGGACGCAGCCGCAGCATCATCACGCCCATACTGCGCTCGCCGGCCGCCAGAGCAAACCGCTCTTCAACGCGGGTGTCGGTCAGCTTCAACAACTCAGCCTCCGATACCGGGTGCAGACGCACCATCTGATAATCCATATCACGGGTAAAAGTTTGAAGCCCGGTCTGTTTATAAAACTCAACATAACCGGTGGGCAGGTTCTGCGCCTGCAAAACGCCGGCCATATATTTGGAAATTTCCGCCCAGTTATTCTGCGTAACACCCGGCAGCTCGGTATCATTAAACAGCACCGCCAGCGTGCCAAGCTCACTCATGCTGCCGAAAACAAAGTCCAGCGACTGCTCATCCACCTTGGGGAAGCTGCGCACCTGCACCACCAGGTCCAGGCCGTGCTTTTGCAGCAGCGCCAGCTCGTCCTCATTAAAGCCAATGCCAAACGCAGTAAGGTCAGTATAAGGATAGGTGGTTTCCACCACAAAAATTTCATCCTCCGCCGAGGTCAGCTTATGCAAAATATTCTGTGCCGAGGTTTTGTTCTGCAAATGCTCAAAAACACGCTGCTGCATATCCGCATCGTACAGCACAATAAAATTCCGCTGATTATCCGGCAGCCAGTTATCCTCGGCCTGCCAGCCGCCCATACGCATATCATTAAGCAGCGCGGTACCGGTGGCAAGCTGCAAATAACCGCTGTTCTGCCAATCAGCCAGCGTGGGCTCTTTATAAACCACGCCGGAGAACAAGTCATCATCATCGGCCGCCGCAAAATATTCCAGCGCCTCCTCGGCCGTATAACCGTTGCGGGCCGCCACATCCTTCAACTGCCCCCACTCCAACGAGAGCAAGGTGGCACGGTTTTCGGCCTCCAACGCCATACGCTGCGCGCAAACCAGCAAGGATGCCAGCACGCCCACGGCCACCACCGCATACAGCAGCCAGCGGGATTTTTTCTGCCAAATATCGGTCACCAAAATTTCCTCCCCAACATCATAAAATCACATCATACCAACCATACACCAAAAGACAACAACATTCCGGCCCCCTGCCCTTGGGGGGGCGGTTGCCGGATGCTGTCTTAAAATTCAATCAAATCATAGTGCTCAGACGGCTTAACATAACCACAGCCTCGGTCCAGGTGGTGGTGGCCAGCGGTGCAAAAGCACCACCGTCACGGCCGGCAATCAAACCGGCGTTAACGCAAATGGCAGCGCTGCCCTTGGCCCAATCAGCCACCTTGGCGGCATCGGGCATGGTGTTAAGCTGCCCCATATCCATCGAGCATACCACATTGGAGTGCGCCAGCGCACGGGCAAACATCACCGCCATCTCCTGGCGGGTAATGCTGGCGTTGGGGGCAAAGGTATCGGCAGTACGGCCGGCCACCAAGCCGGCGTTGGCTGCTGCCAGAATCTCCGCATAATACGGGTTGTCCTTCTTCACATCGGTAAAGGGGTTGGCCACGGTGTTATCGCCGCTGACCTTAACCAGACGCACGATGTAGGCCGCAAATTCAGCACGGGTAATCGGCGCATTCAGGTTTTTGCCGGATAAATCACTGGGAACAACTGCGGCCTCCTGCATCATAGCCACATTGGCTGCCGCCCAGGCCGCCACACCTTTGGTATTGGCCTCACCCGAGAGACCGGGCGCCGCAGGGGTGCTGCCGAAAACAGTCTTGGTATTATCAGCGTTGTTCTTGCTTACCAGCACATAAGCGCCGCAGGTGTAAGGAGTGCGAACCTCCACCGTTTGGGCCTGCAAATCCACCTTGCTGTCCAGCAGGACATTGGTAACCTTGGTAGAGTCAAAATCTCTCTCCACATCGGCCCAGGCCAGCGCCATAGACTTCTGGGGTGCACGGCTGTTGGCGTTGCGATACCCTATAATGTAATCATAAATAACGGTCATATCCTGGTCGATGGAATAAATGTAGGTGTAGCTGTTATTGCCGCCCCGCAGGTACATTTTAATGCCGACACCGTCGGGAGAAACCTTGGTGCAGCCCAGCTTGGCCTGTGCCGCCTGCGACAAATCCTGCGACAGGTTAAGGCCAAAATCATCATCCAGCTCAATTACAAAGTTGTAAGTGGTGCTGGCATTGGCCGCCTTGGTCCACTCATCGGAGTTTACAATGGCCGCAGCCGGTAAGCTGATATGCGTGTTGTTGGTGGTAACACCCACATTCAGGCCTTTTTGGGCGGCATACTGCATAGCGCCCTTTTCAATCATCACAAATTTTTCGCTGTCGCTGCCGGTCATCTTAATATCAGAGATGTCGATTTTGCCGCTCTCCACCTGTGTTTTATTCACCAAAATACTGTCATCCTTAACCACAGTGGCCGCCATAGCCGGTACTGCCACCGTAAACAGCATTACTGCCGCCAGCAAACAAAGCAAGCCGCGCTTGCCGCCAAAACCAAAACTCATGCCAATTCCTCCTTCAATCAATAAAAACATTTGCTAAAATTTTGCCTTAATTATGATTAGCTATGCCGCACCCTTCGGCAGCTCATACCTATCTAACTTATTATAATATTTTTGCCGCCATTCCTCAACCGTTTTTGTAAAATAATCAGCAAATGTTTAACCAATATTGCGCAAAACACAAAAATAAGGTGGGAGCCGCCGACCCCCACCTTGAATTTCGATATTATACAATTATTTATTTTCGCCGGTACCGATAATGCCCTGCTCAATGGTAGTTTTCAAAATGTTGTAATTCAGCAGCGCCTGCAAACGCTTGGCATCGTTGCTGATAATATCACCGGCAGCCGCCTGCACATCATTCTGGGTGTTCAAGCCGTTGGCATATTGCAGCTCAGAGAGGCGGTAAACCTCCTCCAACAGCTCCTGGCTGTCCTCATAAATCTCATACTGAGAACGCACCAAATTCAGGTTCTCCAACATCGCCTTGGCCGCAGAATAAGTCTGCCGCTGGGTGTTCTCATACGAGATTTTGGCCGAATCATAAGTAAGCTCCGCAATCTGGCCGGCATAGGTGAAATCCGCGCTGAACTTGTTATTAAAGTCATAGGTCAGCTCCGCAATCTCAAAGGTTGCCTTAGAGATACCAACCGTGGGAGAAGTTTCCATCATTTCCTTGGCCTTGGCATCAACATTACTGATCATCAGCGGCTCAAAAGTCAGATCGCTGGTAGGCGTCCAGTTAGTTTCGGCGTCCTGTCCAATCAGAATACTGAAATTGCGCTTGCCCTGAACAGTGGTGGTTTTGGCAGCATCCAGGGCAGCTTTGGCGCTGTTCACCTGAATTTCAGCCTGCAAAACCTCCAATTTGGTAGCCATGCCCTGCTCATAGCGCAGCTTTACCGTTTTCTGCTGGTTCAGCGCCTTGGTATAGCTGTATTCGGCGGCCTGCTCGGCCTTCTCATTACAAAGTGCCGTGTAATAAGACTGAATTA
This sequence comes from Bacillota bacterium, assembly GCA_017397935.1. GTDB lineage: Bacteria > Bacillota > Dehalobacteriia > UBA4068 > UBA4997 > Avidehalobacter. The sequence continues at coordinate 15,885 of JAFQHN010000023.1, read as the reverse complement.
CCTGAATTTTCGCAGCGGCAACCTGGGTATCGTAAGCGTAAGACTGGATTTCCATTGTCTTTTCCATTACCTCAGGCAGCATAACCACCACCTGATATTGCTGCTGGTTCAAACGACCTTTATCGGGACGGCCCAGCATTTTATTCAGGCTTTTACCGGCCTCGGCGGCCTGCTCATAATCAATTTTGGCATCCTCCAAGGTATTGGCAGCCTGCAAAACGGCCGCGCTGTTGGCCAGGGCCAGCTCCATGGCCTCGTTCAGGCTGATTTGCTTAACCTCGCCGGTCAGTTCAGGCTTCACCACCTCATCAGACGGCTTTACCACCTCACCGGTAACCTCATCCACCACCTCTTGCTTGGGCAGTTCGGATAAAATTTTAGCCTCGGCGGTATACGGCTGGGCAAAAACACCCAGCGTCAACCCCGCCATCACTGCCAAACCCAAAAAGGCGGCCGGCAATTTAATTTTCTTCATAGGATATTCCTCCAATATTTACTGTCAACCAACACCGTTAAAGCTCAATATCCGCAGTTTTGTGCAGGCCGTTTTTAGACGTTTCCTTGCGGCGTCCCACCTTGGCAGCAAAATCATCAAACAGGCTGTATACCACCGGCACAAACAGCAGGGTAATAAAGGTAGAGGTCAGCATACCGAACATTACCACCACCGCCAAACCGGCCATCATCTGGCCGCCGTCGCTGCCGAAGAACGCCATCGGGATCATCGCCAGAATGGTCGAAACAGAAGTCATCAATACCGGACGCAGACGAAGCGGTGCGGCCTTCATAATAGCCTCACGCAGGCCCAGGCCCTGGCTGCGACGGTGTTCATTGATAGAGTCAACCAATACGATACCGTTGTTTACTACGATACCGAACAGCACCAGCATACCGATCATACTGGTAATATCCAGCGGTCTGCCGGTAATAAACAAACCAAACATAGCGCCGATAAACGCGGTGGGCAGAGTAAAGAAGATGATAAACGGCTGGCTGAACGATTCATACAGCGAGGCCATGATCATATAAATCAGCACCAAACCCAGCGCAATAGCAGATATCAGACCGCTGAAAGATTCAACCATCTGCTCATAAGTACCGTCGCTGTTTACACGGTAGCCCTCCGGCAGCACCAATTCTGCCGCAATTCTGGCTTCCAATTCCTCGGTAAAGGCATTCAGGTCCTGGCCCACCAAATCACAGCTTACGCTGGCATAACGCTCCTGGTCCTGGCGGTTAATGGTAACGGGGCCGTAACCCTGCTCGGCTGTCACCACATCACCCAACCGATAAACCGCACCGGTAGGCGACATCATCTTCTGGTTCAGCACCATATCCAAATTCTGCTGATAAACCTCCGGCACCATCACCCGAATATCAATCTCGTTACCGTTATCCTGCGTAAAGCGGGAAGCAGTAACGCCGTTTACATAAGAGCTTACGCTGTTTGCCACCTGCGGAACAGTCATACCCAGGGCAGCCGCCTTGTTGCCGTTAATTTTCAGCTCGATAACCGGCAAAGCATCGTCCATCGTGCTGGTAACCTCACGGGTAGCCGGCATACTCTCCATAATAGCCACAATATCATTGGAAATCTCACGCAGAGTATCCAAATCCTCACCGTAAACCTTGATGCTGGCACCGCCGCCGGTTGACATCATGCTCATGGAATCACCGACAGCAACACTTACCTGCACACCGGGAATATCAGAAATTTTATCACGCAGAGTATCGGCAAGGTCATTAACTTCCCACTCGCGCTCTTTCTCGGATACCAGCGTCAGCATCATGGTAGCGACATTCTCGGACGAACCGCCGCTGAGACTCATGCTGCCCATACTGCCGCCCACAATAGACAGGATATTTTCCAGGTCCTCGCCGCAGGTATCAACAATAATATCCTCGGCCCTGGCGGACATTACCGCAGTTTCCTCCTTGGCCACACCGTCCTCCATAGTCAGGGTGACAGTAAGAGAACCGCTGGACTGAGAAGGCATAAATTCCATACCGATAATACCGACCAGACCCAGGGATGCCACAAACAAAACAGTAACCACAATCACCGTACGCTTACGATGACTCATGCAGTACTTCAACATCTTGTAGTAAATATCGCGTACCTTATCAAAGCCCTCGGCAAAAGCGTTCTGTCCCTTGCCGACAAAAGCCTTAAAGCCGCCGCCCTCGGTGCTGTAACTGGCCTCGGGTTTAAGCAAGGTGGAGCACATCATCGGCACCAGAATAACCGCGGTAAGCAAGCTGGCCAGCAGCGCAAAGCTGATTACCAACGCCATATCGGTAAACAAAATTGATGCCAGACCGTCGGTAAAGGCGATGGGCAGGAATACCGCAACCGTGGTCAGAGTGGAAGAAGCTACTGCCAGCACCATCTGACGGGTACCGTAAACCGCCGCGTCAAACCCGGACATACCGTCGGTTCGCAGACGCTGAATATTCTCCAAAATAACGACCGAGCTGTCGACCATCATGGTGGCACCCAGAGCCATACCGCCCAGAGTCAGCATATTAAAGGTCATGTCAGCCATGTTCATCAGCATGAAGGTGGAAATCAACGATACCGGAATCGAAATCGAGATTACCAGAGTGCTTCGTACGCTGCGCAGGAACAGGAACAATACCACAACCGAGAGCACAACGCCCTGCAACAGGCTGCTCACCAGGTTATCCAGGGTATCGTTGATCATATCCGCCTGGTTCATCGCCTCGGCAAAATGAATGTTATCCGGCAGAGTAGTCTGCATCTCGGCAACGGCTTTCTGCACCGCAGCCGCAGTCTGCACCGTGTTGGCGTCACTCTGCTTGGTGATGGATACATAAACCGCCTCATCACCGTTCTGATATACATCGGCCGAGTCATTGGTCTGCACCAGATTTACGCTGGCAATATCCTTCAACTTAACCACACCGCCGGTGGGCAGGTTAATGTCTACATTCTGCACATCAGAGAGTGCCTCAAACTTGCCCAGCAGACGCACAGTCATATTTTTGCCGCCGTCCACAATCTCGCCGGCCGCCATATTCATATTATTGGCCGCAACCGCCGCCACAATGCTGTTCAAAGACAGGTTATAGTTTTCCAGAGTCTGGGGGTTAACCACAATGTCGATGGTTTCCTCAAAACCGCCGCCCACCGATACCGAAGCCACACCGCTCTGACGCTCTAATGTGGGCACAATATCGTTGTCAATGGTCTGTTTAAGGTCAGCCAGGCCGTTGCCGCCGCTTACCGCCAGCACCATAATCGGCATCGAGTTCATGTTCATCTTCATGACCATCGGGGTGTCCACACCGTCAGGCAGATAGCCCTCAATCAAATCGACTTTCTCACGCAGCTCCTGCGTGGCATTGTCAATATCGGTTGACCAGTTATATTGCACCGCCACCATTGATGAACCCGTTGATGACATTGATATGATTGCATCCAAACCTTCTACCGACGCCACCGCTGATTCGATAGTTTCGGTAACCATGCTTTCAACTTCTTCGCTGCCGGCGCCGCTGTAAGTGGTCATAACCACCGCCACCGGCAAATCCATATCCGGCATCAAATCCATGCCCAGGCTGCCAAATGACACCAGGCCCAACACCGTAAGACACAGAAATACCATAATAACTGTTACTCTGCGTTTTACGGCTGTTTTAATAATATCCATTTATTCAGCTCTCCTCCGCAAAATTCAGTTATTCAGCCTCAGTTTTATTTTCGGTTTCAGCTTCGCCTTCGGTGCCGCCTTCAACTTCGGTGTCACCTTCAACAGAATCATCCTTCTCCTCTGCCTCAGCGCCGTCGGTTTCGGCCTTATCGGCATTATCAGCCACATCGGCAGCATCACCGGCGGTTTCTGCATCGGTTGCATCGGCAGGTGCGTCAGTTACAGTATCATCAACAGCTTCGGGGGTATTGTCGGCACCCACAACCTCAGCGGTGCTTACAACGCGCACCTTATCACCGTCGCTAAGCAAATAAGCACCGGCAGTAACCACCTCATCACCGGCCTGCAAACCGGAGATAATTTCAATATTGTTATCATCAGACATACCGGTTTCCACCTGTACGGCACGGGCAGTTTCACCCTCCACCACATAAACGGTGCTGTTGCTGTCTACCGCGCTCTTGGGCACGATCAGAGAATTTACAGCCTCGCTGCGCACTACATCAACCTCGGCAAACATACCGCCCATAATCTTATGGTCGGGGTTATCAATGGTAATTTCCACAGGATAAGTCATGGTCTGGTTGGCAGCCACCGGCAAAGAGGTTACTACGCCCACAAAAGGCTCATCAGATACGGATGCAATATGTACGGGCAGCTCCATACCCATCTCAATGCAGGCAATCAGGTTCTCGGTCACATTGGCTTTCAGCTTTACTTTGTCAATGTTTACCACACGGGCCACATAAGAGCCGCCGGCCATATCACCGGGGTCAACATTCAGCTCGGCCACAATGCCGCTGACGGTGGATTTTACATTACAGTTATTGATCTGATCCTGCACCTGCTGCACCTGCAAACGCACGCTGTCGATACCAATACCGGTAACGGCAGATTCAGCCTGTTCCAGCTGAGAAAGAGAGATTGCACCCTCGGCATACAGCGCTGCATAACGGTCACGGTTCTTAACCGCCGTCTGGTATGCGCTGTTTACGGTGTTGTACTGAGACTGTACCAACGCCAACGCAGTCTGCAAATCAACGGTATCAATCTGGCAAATGCTCTGGCCCTCGGCAATAACGTCACCCACGGCAACATTTACGCTGTGCACCACGCCCTGCGCCTTGGGGATAACATAGACATCCTCGGCAGCCACCACATTACCGCGCAAAACAGTAGCATCGGTAATGGTACCGTAAGCAACCTTGGCAGTTTCCACGGCCGTACCGCGGTCTTCCTCCACCACCTGCTCGCCGCCGCAGCCGCACAAAGCCAGCGCCGCCAGCAGCAGCATAGCCAGCAATCCATGATTCTTCAAAAGTTTTCTCATTTCTCCCAGACCTTCCTTAATCCTTAGCATTTTTATAAATCATCGGCAGATAGTACTGCCAATTATGATAGTCGGTAGCATTATAGTGCCACATTATTAACCTAATGTTAACTTTACTGTTAATTACCCTGCAATATTACCGGTAATTTTCGTCATACAGCAAAGAGAGGGGACATCCCCTCTCCTGCTTATCACCTTCATTGGTAATTATCCGATAATTATCCGGTAATACTCTGCAATTATCTGTCGGTAACATCCACCAGAATATATACAGCCTCGATACCGGTATCGTTGTTCTTCAACTCATAGCGCACGCGCACCATGTCGTCCTCGTCGATTTCGTCCACATATTCCACCGAATCTACCGTGCCGTCTGCATTATATTCCACTTCCATAATCACGGTGTCATCCGTAATGATAAACTTGGTTCCGCCGGCCACGCAAATATCAGCTACCGTGGTTGCCGCAGTATAATCTTTAATTTCCTCTTTGGTCACATCAACCACATAGCCGTCAACGCCGCCGGAGGTAAATTCATAAGCGTACAGCTTATTTTCCTGCGGATCTTCATCGCCTTCCCACAGGTAGTTGGTATCATCACCGAAGAACTGCACCATTGTGCCATCTGCGCCCTCGCCATAGCTTTCAATAAAGCCAAAGTGCAGCTCGGTGCGGCCGGCATAGCTGCCGATCAGCAGGACAGACACCTTGCCGTCCTCCAAAACATACTGAATGGGGGCATAATAATTGTTGGAACGCAGGCTGGCCACATAAGAGCTTTCCAGCAGCTTATCCACCGGCACGTCATTCACGCCGCCGGCGCTGTTGATAACCATAATCTCGGCATCATCGGCCACCGCATAATTTTTGCCGTTCAGCTTAATCTGCTCATCGGTAATAAGTGCTTCATGCAGGCTGTTGGTTTTGATGCCTGCCTTGCTTACGCTTACCAGCTTGCCGTCAGCATCGGTTTCAATATAAATCAGCAGGCCCTCAACCTCGTTCTGGGTGATCTGCCAGTCACAATCGGCTCCGTAAGCCAAATTGCGGGTGGTATCACTCTCCGGCAGATAAACCGTCAGTTCCTTGGCCGAAACATCGGTTGCCACCGCCAGCTGGCCGTTGCCGTCAGCCTTATCGGATTCCTTGTTCAAATCCAGCGCCCAAACCACGATTTTAGCCACATCGCCGCGGTTGCAGGCCGCAGTGGTAACCCCGCTTACAGGTGCGCCCAGTACAGCCGCCTTAGACATATAGTTGTGCGGCCAGTTGCCCTCGCCATCCATATTATAACCGATCATACGCAGCATAACGGTGTAAACCTCGGCCAGGCTGACGGTATCGTTCGGGCGGAAGGTGCCCTCGGCGTCACCCTGCATCAGGCCCGCATTGGCCGCATTCTGAATGTACTGATTGTACCACGCGCCCTCTTTCAGGTCGCTGAAATGGAACAACATCTGGGTATAAGCCGCATGGGGGTTATCAAGGTCACGCGCCAGGGTGGCCACCTTGGCAAACTCGGCACGGGTAATGGTATTGTTCGGCTTAAAAGTGCCGTCAGGGTAACCCTGCATTATACCGGCCGCCGCCACCTTATCCACCGCAGCCTTATCCGCCGCCGCCACATCATCAAAAGCCAACGCCTGCCCTGCCATGGCAAAAGTCAGCACCAAAGTCAGAAGCAAAAACGTAAATTTCTTCATTATCAAACACTCCTTCTCAGAAAAATCGCAACTATCTACTTTACTATCTACTATTATTACAGCAAAATGTAAATAAAACTTTAACAAATTTATAATCTTGCAAAATTTTCTTATCTTTTTTTGTTGTCATCGGCATTTTTGCGCCGCACATTACGCCGCACACTCTCGGCCATCTGCGCGTGCTTGCGGCGGGCCTCACGCTTCACCAGCAGCACAAATTTCGGCAGGGCCAACATCCGCTTGTAACGCCACGGCTCCTTTATCAGCCGCCACAGCCATTCCAGCCCCATCCGCTGAAAAGCCAGCGGTGCCCGCTTGATATTGCCGGAGATCACATCAAAGCAGCCGCCCACACCGATAACCAACGGCACACGCAGGCGGTCCTGATTATCCTCGATCCAAAACTCCTGCCGCGGTGCCCCCAGCGCCACCAGCAAAATATCCGGTTTTTTCTCGTTGATCTCGCCGATAACCCATGCCTGCTCGGTCTCGGAGAAATAACCGTCATGCCAGCCGCAGATTATGGTGCCGTATTGCTCCTGCAAGTTTTTGGCTGCGGCCTCGGCCACACCGGGCGCCGCCCCCAGCAGATAAATGCTCCAACCGCAGGCCGCACTCTGCCGGCACAGCTCCTGCATCAAATCAATGCCGGTAACCCGTTCAATCTCCTTACCGCACAGCTCTCTGGCCGCCAACACAATACCGGAACCATCAGCCGTAACCAGCGCCGCATTGTTAATAATCTTCATCAGGCGTTCATCGGTCTGCGCTTTATATAAAATTTCGGCATTCAGCGTCACAATATGGTGCATCATGGCATCGGCGGTATTCTGCTGGCGCCCCACATCAATATATGCAGCCAGTGCGCAAACAGTTTCCACCATATCCAGGTCACTTATTCTGGCGCCCAAAATTTCCATTTCAGCCATCACTCACACCCCTGTATTCTGATTTTCTGCTGTGCCGCCGTTTGCATCCGGTGTCGGCGCATCATTATCGGGCAGCGTAAAATTCTTCATCTGCTGCACCAAAGCGGCCGTCTGGTTGGGAAAATACTTCCAGTAGCTGATACCCTCAATGCGAGTATCCTCGCCGGGCAATTTATCCGAGGCAAAGCTTACCGAGGGGAATTCCTTGTACTTATCCACCAGATGCTTCAATTCGCTCAGCTCAAAATCGGTGGTAACCGACTGATTGATCTCACCCATCAGCTTGGGCAGCTTGAAAATCGTGCCGCTGCTCATCACCTGGTCCAGCACCGTGTTCAGGAATTTCTGCTGGCGTTCAATGCGGCCGATGTCTGCCGTGGGCGTACCGCGCCAACGCACATAAGCCAATGCCTGTTTGCCGTTCAGCTTTTGCAGGCCGGGCTGCAAATCAATATTTTCCTCCGGCTTATACATCCGCTGTTCCACATTATATTCCACACCGCCCAGCGCATCAATGATACCGGCAAAGCCTTCAAAATCCACCTGCACATAGCGGTCGATCTCCACATCCAAAAAATTAGAAATCGTTTTGCGGGTAAGCGCCACGCCGCCATAAGCATAAGCATGGTTGATTTTGGTGGTACCCTTGCCATCAGCCAGCTCCACACGGGTGTCACGGGGAATGGACAGCAAATTTACAGCGCCGTCCTCAATGTTCACAAAAGCCAGCATAATGGTATCGGCACGGCCGGAGTTCTCTCCCTCACGCATATCGCACCCCAGCATCAATATGGTCAGCAGCTCGTCCTCGCCCAGATAGCCCTTCATGGCCGCCTCGGCCGCCGCCTTATCGGCATAGAAATTGGTGGCGGTTACATAAGGCACATCAATCGGCTCCTCCTGCTGGCAGGCATACCAAAAACCCAGATAAAAGCCGCCGCAAATCATCAGCAGCAGCACCGCCCAAAACCAAACCCTGGCCTCGGCTGACATAAAACCAAAGTGCCGCCCCCACCAGCTCATCCTGGCGGCAGGAGCAACCGCATTATGCGTGTTGGGCAGCTTAATATCCGCTTCCCCCCAGATTTTCTCGCTCTCGGCTTTTCGTGCCATATCGTCAACCGTGTTTTCCAGTAATTGGCCGGTCAAATTTTCCTGTTTATTTTCTGTCATACACACATTCACGCCCTTATTACATCATCACAACCACATCACAACGCAAACTGTATTTTTTATCATAGCATAATTTGCCGATAAATACAATGCCAACCGCATTTTTAACACAGCATTTTAATATGTATAAACTTTAATGGGTCAGCTCAATCATCTTATCCGCACTATGCCAAACCACCGCAAACCCCAGGTTCTCGCTGATAACCCTAAGCGGCACGCAAACACGGCCGTTCAACACCTGCGGCGGTACATCGATCTGCTGCGCCGCACCGTCCACCGTCATCTTCGTGCTGCCCACCTGCAAAATAATCGTCTGGCTGCCGCGTGTGCAGGTCACCTTCTTGGTGCTGCCCTCCCAGGCAAAATCGGCGCCGATAGCCTCGCCCAGCGCCCGCAGCGGCACATAAGTCCGCCCGGATGCAGCATAAGGCGGTGCGTCAAGCTGCTTTTGCCGGCCGTTCTGCTCCATATAATCTCGCCCCAGCCACAGCCGCACCGTCAAAAAATTATCCAACCGGTCAGCCAGGGCGTCCAGGCGTTTGTCCACATCGGCCACCTGTTTGGCCACATATTGGTCAACCCAACCCTGCGTCACCAGCGGGTCAGCTTTGCTTCCGGCAGCCGCGCCCGATAACAGCAGCAACGGCAGCAATAAGCACAACCAGAGTTTTCTCCACTTAAAACGCAACCTGCTCACCGGCCTCTCTCATAATCAATCATCCAAACCTCTATCACAATATGCGCCACAGTACATATCACAGCGCACGGCGGGCAGGCATGGCCGCACCCTCCACATATTTATCCAGCACCGAAAGCGATTTACCCGTGCCGATAGCCACGCAGGCCACCGGGTCCTCGGCCAGATAAACGTGCAGGCCGGTATTCTCGGCAATCAGCCGCGGCAGGCCGTCAATCATCGAGCCGCCGCCGGTAAGCACCATACCCCTGTCCACAATATCGCCCGCCAGCTCCGGCGGAGTTTCCTCCAAAACGCGGTGTACCGCCGCCACGATCATCTCCAACGGCTCCATCATCGCCGCATGACATTCCACCGCCGAGAATTTAATGCTGCGCGGCAGGCCGGTCAACAAATCACGCCCCCGCACCGTGGCAAAATTCTCACGGTTAAACTCATTCAGGTAGGCCGTGCCGATGCTCTTTTTTATCTCCTCGGCACAGGGCTCACCAATCAGCAGGCCGTGCTCACGCCGCACATAGCGCACAATGGCCTCATCAAGCTTATCACCGCCCACCCGCAGAGAGGTTTTGGACACAATGCCCCCCAGCGAAATCACCGCAACATCGGTGGTGCCGCCGCCAATATCACACACCAGATTACCCGCCGCCGAGTACACATCCATACCGGCGCCAATCGCCGCAGCCATCGGCTCCTCAATCAGAAAAGCCTCGCGTGCACCGGCGTGCTGGGCCGCCTGCTTAACAGCGCGCTCCTCAACCTCCGTCACGCCCGACGGTATGCAGACCATAATCCGCGGCTTCAAGATCCAGTTCTTTCCACAGGCCTGCTCGATAAAATAGCGCAGCATCTGCTCGGTCACATCATAATCGGCAATCACACCCTCACGCAGCGGCCGAACCGCCACAATGCCGGCCGGAGTTCTCCCCAGCATCTTCTTGGCCGCCGAGCCGATAGCAATAACCTCCCGTGTCTGCTCATTAAGTGCCACCACCGAAGGCTCATTCAGCACAATGCCTTTATTCTTAACATAAATTAAAATGCTGGCGGTGCCCAAATCCACGCCGATATTGGTGCCGAAATCAAAAAATAATCTCTGAAAAAATCCCATAGTTTCTGCCTCGCTCTATCACTTTCAGCCAAATATGCAGAATCCAACTAATTAACTTATATAATATTCTTTATCCTGCCGCAAATTCCTGCCGCGCCCCTGTCATCAAACAGTTTTCGGCCAAATATTTGCCGCCATAATCTAAGGCAAACAGCAGGATTTTACCGTCGCCCGTGTAGAATATATACCAATCTCTTAATTAAGGAGGCGCACCATGCCTGAAATGCCTGAATATTCTCTGCTGCCCACCGGCGGCTTCTGCACCAACCAAAAGGGCCAGGTCATCTGGGAAACCTGCCGTCTGCTGTCAGATGACCGTCTGCTGCACGGCTTTACCACCCGCCACGGCGGCATCAGCACCGGTCACCAGGCCGGCCTTAACCTTGACCATAAGCAGGACACCAACGAAAATGTCCGCCAAAATCACCTGATTCTGGCCGCAGCGCTCGGTTATGATTCGCGGCGCATGGTGTCCACCCACCAGATACACAGCGACATTATCCGCATCGCCCAAGACGGGGATGAGGGGCTGCATCTTCTGGGCCCCACCCCTTATGAGTGCGACGCGCTTATCACCAATGTAAAGGGCCGTCCGCTGATTGCCTACTCCGCCGATTGCATACCGATTCTGCTCTGGGCGCAGGATGTCGGGGCGATTGCGGCCATTCACGCCGGTTGGCGCGGCACCGTCGCTGATATTGCCGCCAAATGCGTGGCCAAATTAAGCGCCGTTTATCACGCCGACCCTGCCTACATCAAGGCTGCCATCGGTCCCGGCATTTCTGCCTGCTGCTTCTCCACCCACGATGATGTGCCAGATGCGCTGCGTCAAGCCTTCGGCAGCCAGATTGACTGCTGTATTACCCCCGACGCCGCTTATCACGGCAAATTTCTGGTGGATATTAAACAGGTAAATGCGCTGCGCCTGCAAACGGCCGGCCTTAAACCCCAAAATATCGCCATATCACCGGAATGTACCTGCTGCCTGCCACAAAAATACTGGTCTCACCGTTACACCAAGGGCAAACGCGGCGGTCAGGCTGCCGTAATCATGCTGCGGTAAGCATACAAAAATCCCCCCTGGCATAAGTCAAGGGGGATTTCATTTTAATTAAAATTCCGAAGTGAAAAGTTAAGCTGTTAAGCTCAATTATTTTACTTCTACGGTAGCGCCAGCTTCTTCCAGCTTAGCCTTGATAGCTTCTGCGTCTTCCTTGGAAACCTTTTCCTTCAAGGGCTTCGGAGCGTTGTCAACCAGTTCCTTGGACTCTTTCAGGCCCAGGCCGGTGATCTCACGAACAACCTTAATTACGTTAACCTTCTTGTCGCCGGCAGAAGCCAGGATTACGTCGAACTCGGTCTGTTCTTCAACAGCAGCAGCAGCGGCAGCGGGAGCAGCACCTGCAACAGCAACGGGAGCAGCGCTTACGCCGAATTTTTCTTCAACAGCTTTAACCAGGTCGTTCAGCTCGAGAATAGTCATCTCTTCAATGGCTGCAATAATTTCTTCAATCTTAGTCATGGGTTTGCACCTCTTATCTTTCTGTAAAATTTTAATTTATAGTGTTTTTTGTGATTTATTTTAAGCTAAATCAAACTTATTCGGCAGCAGCTTCTTCTGCCACAGCAGCCTCAGCCACGGGCATCGGCTCGCCGCTTTCCTTCTTCTCTCTAACAGCGTCAATAGCACGAGCAAAGCCGTACAAAGAGGACTGCAAGGAGCCCAGGAATCTGCCCAACAGAACCTCGCGGCTGGGCATATTGGCCAGTGCGTTGATTTCCTCGCGGGTTACAGCCTTGCCATCAACCATACCGGCTTTGATTTCCAGAGCCTTGTGGGTTTCAGCAAACTTGGACAAAATCTTGCAAACAGCAATCGGGTCAGCGGAGTAAGCCATAACGGTGGGGCCTTCCAGATAGCTGTCCAGCTCGGTAATATCCATGTTGTTGGCAGCACGCTTGATCAGAGTGTTCTTGGCAACCTTGTAACCAACTTCGTTCTTGCGCAGTTCAGCACGCAGAGCAGTATCCTCAGCAACGGTCAGGCCACGGTAGTCAGCCAGCACGATAGCTGCACTTTCCTGCATCCAGGCCTGCAACTGAGCAACCTGTTCTTCTTTTTGAATCATCTGCGGTTTCTTATTCAAAACATACACCTCCTTGAGATACACGGACAAGCCGTGTTTGATTATATCTCAAAAGTCAATAAAGCTCTCTGCCGAAACAGAGAGCTTTGTAATTACACAAGTAATTTATCAAAAGCCTCCGCCTCGGTGGGTGATTTGGCAGAGCCAAACCGTTACGCATAAGCACCAACTGTCTTGGGCAAAGAGATTATCGAATTTTAAGCGTTTTTTAAGGTGCGGATATCTCCGCCGGAATTATTTGCCCAGGGGTTTCAGGGTGTTGATCTTAACACCGGGGCTCATGGTAGAGGATACAGCAATATTCTTGATATAGGTACCCTTTGCTGCTGCGGGCTTAACCTTGATGATGGTTTCTACCAATGCAGCATAGTTGCCCATCAACTGCTCGGTGGTGAAGGACGCCTTACCGATACGAGCATGTACGTTAGCAGCTTTATCCAAACGGTATTCAATCTTACCGGCTTTAACCTCAGCGATAGCCTTGGTTACATCCATGGTTACGGTGCCGGTCTTGGGGTTCGGCATCAAGCCCTTGGGGCCCAGCAGACGACCGATCTTACCAACAACACCCATCATATCGGGGGTAGCGATGGCAACATCGAAATCAAACCAACCACCCTGAATTTTGGTAACCAATTCCTCAGCACCTACAAATTCAGCACCGGCAGCTTCTGCTTCCTTAGCCTTCTCGCCCTTGGCGAAAACCAAAACCTTGCGCTCCACGCCGGTACCGTTGGGCAGTACAACTGCGCCACGGATCTGCTGATCAGACTGGCGGGGGTCCAGGTTCAAACGAATAGCAACTTCAACAGTTTCATCAAATTTGGCTTTGGCATTGTTCTTAACAATGTTCAGAGCCTCTTCAACCTCATATACCTTGGTCAAATCATAAGATTTAGCGATGTCGGTATACTTCTTGCCGTGTTTAGGCATATCTTTAACCTCCTTCGTGGTATAACGGCGACCGTTTAGGCCTCCTCCCACTTATCTGGCGGCTTATCGCCGCGTAAAATTCATCAAAAATTGCGCGGGGATTATTCAGCCACCACGATACCCATGCTGCGGGCAGTACCCTCAACCATGGAGATTGCAGCTTCAACAGAAGCAGCGTTCAGGTCGGGCATTTTCTGCTCAGCAATAGCCTGCACCTGAGCTTTGGTTACAGTACCTACTTTGGTTTTATTCGGTACACCGGAACCGCTGTTAATGCCAGCAGCCTTCTTCAACAGAACAGCAGCAGGCGGAGTCTTCAATACGAAAGTGAAAGAACGGTCTTCGTAAATAGAAATCTCAGCAGGGATGATCATACCTGCATCGTTCTTGGTTCTTTCGTTAAACTCCTTACAAAAGCCCATGATGTTAACGCCGTGCTGACCCAAAGCAGGACCAACGGGCGGCGCCGGGTTTGCTTTACCGGCCGGAATCTGCAATTTAACAATTGCTACAACATTCTTAGCCAATTTGGACACCTCCTCGATAAAAATGTGGTATGGCGAACCCTGCCCCGATGGCAGAATTCTCCCACTAACTCAGGCAGCCTTCATCATAAAAACCACCCAAGAAAACCCCAAAATAATAAATAATAAAAATATATGCGCATCGCCGCTTTATGCGGCAAAGTGTTTTACAAAAACTTTTGAACCGGTTATCAAATCCGCACAGGTTCAGAATTCAACCTTTTCCAGCTGCAAATAATCCAAATCCACGCTGGCCACACTGCCCAGCATATCCACCTGCACCTTGATACGGTTTTTCTCCGGATTGATTTCCAGAACGGTGCCGATAACCCCCGCAAAAGAGCCATCAATAACGCGTACCTGCTCGCCCACCTCATAATCCAGACGAACGATCGCTTCCTCATAACCCATCTGCCGCAAAATCATCTGCACTTCGTCATCAGCCAACGGTACCGGCTTGCTGCCCGTGCCCACAAAACCGGTTACACCGGAAGTGTTGCGTACCACATACCACGAGTCATCGGTGAGGATCATCTCCACCATTACATAACCGGGATACACCTTGCGCTTGATAACCTTGCGCTGGCCGTCACGAATCTGCACCTCATCCTCCATGGGGACGATAACCCGAAAGATATAATCCTCCATGTTCATGGTTTCGGTGCGTCGTTCCAGATTCATCTTAACCTTATTTTCATAGCCGGAATAGGTGTGGACGACAAACCACTGTTTTTTCATATCAGCCATATCTTTCACCATCAGCCCACAATCAGGCTTACAGCGGCAGAGAAGCCGGCATCCAGCAGCCAGATAACAGCGCCCAGTACAATAACCACGCTAAACACAACGCCGGTGTATTTTACCACCTTTTCCTTGTCCGGCCAATGTACCTTTTTCAGCTCGTTAACGACGCTTTTGGTAAAGCCGGTGGCTTTGGGAGCAGGCTTTTTGGCATTTTTGTCCGCAGTTTTCTTTGCCTCGGTCTTTTTATCGTCTTTGCCTTTTACAACCTTAGCATCAACGTCAGCCATTTGCTCACATCCTTAAATTTTTACTCAACAATAATTATTTGGTTTCTTTATGACTAGTATGAGTCTTGCAATGAGGGCAATACTTCTTGATTTCCAGTCTGTCAGGCGTGGTTTTCTTGTTCTTAGTCGTAATGTAGTTACGATTCTTGCATTCACCACAAGCCAGAGTAATAGCTACTCGCATCAGTGCCACCTCCTAAAAGCTACACATTCTACCCAAGTATACAATGTGATACTTACATATAGTAGCACAAATGATTACCTTTGACAAGTCTTTTGGGTGAAAAATCTGCTAAATTTTACACAAAATTTTTCTGCATTTACCCCACTTTACCGAAAATCTCACAATCCCCACCCCCGCCGCTTAAAATAAAAAGAGAGAAGCCTGCCTCAGCACCCTCGGGAAGTGTGAAACATAACTTCTCTCTTGATAAACAGCTTAAATCACTTAAAAACTCTACCGGCTGTCCAATAGAAACTCGGCCTCGGCACGGCCAAATTCCTCCGATAAGTTTTTATAAGACTAAACTAATATTTAACGAGCAGTAAATTACTCGTTGATGCTGGTTACTACACCGGAACCAACGGTACGGCCGCCTTCACGGATAGCGAAACGCAGACCTTCCTCGATTG
>JAFQHN010000022.1 GCA_017397935.1 Bacillota bacterium | reverse complement strand
CATTGATGGCTACACCGATGGCACCTTCGGCGCTGACAAGAACATTACCCGCGCTGAGTTCGCTAAAATCGCTGTAACCGCAGCTGGCTCTGCTGATACCGCAACCATGCTGGAAAAAACCGCATCCTCTTTCAAGGATGTTAAGGCTGGCGCTTGGTACACCGGTTGGGTAAACGCTGCTGAAGCTCTGGGCTTGGTTCAGGGCGTAGGCAACGGCAACTACAACCCCAACGCTACCATCACCAACCAGGAAGTTGTAACCGTATTGATGCGTATGCTGGGTTACAATGACAACCTGCCCGGCAACTGGCCTGTAAACTATGTTACCCAGGCTAACAAAGAAGAAATTCTGGATAACGTAGCTATCGTAGCTGCTGCTCCCGCTACCCGTGGTGATGTAGTTGTTATGCTGGACGACGCTCTGGATGCCGAGATGGTAACCTATGACAAGGACACCAACGAATTCGTTATGAAGCAGAACAAGATTAACGATTCTGCATACCTTACTCTGTTGGACGACTCCTTCAAGGGCAAGTTCGCGAAAGTTAATCCTACCGATAAAGATGAAGACGTTCTTGCCAAGTCTTTCGCTGCAGTAACTCAGGTTAAGGACGCTGAAAAGCAGACTCTGACCTGGATGGGCATGACCATCGATGACAAGACCGAAGTTTCCTACAACGGCGGCAGCTTGTTCAATCTGGAAGGTCATACCGGTAAGATTTACTATGTAACTGAAAACGACAAAGAATATGTTCGTTTCATTGAAGTAGAATCCTACACCAAGAAAGTATCCGACAAGCCTAAGCACAAAGAGGGCGCTTCCAAAGTTGAAGTTGGCAAGACCAGCTACAACGCTGCTGATGGCCTAGGCACTTTGGATCTGCCTGAGAAGAACAGCACCTACGTATTGTGGTTCAACGATGACGACCAGGTTTACGATGCTAAGTCCGACGCAGAATTTGAAGAAAACGCTTACTATGTAAAATCTGTTAAGGGTTCTGCATTCAAGTTGGTTGGTGAAGGCGGCACCGTATCCGAAACTTTGTCTGATGAAGACGTACTGATTTGGAACGGCGATGAATTCATGGCTCCCTCCGAATTGAAGGTTGGCGACGCTATCAGAGAAGTTGGCACCAAAGATGCTGACGACAAGTACAAGGCAGTAGAAGACCTGTACATTCTGGTTGACGATGCTACCGGCAAGGTAACCAAGACCAATTCTGAAGAAACCAAAGTAACCATCGATGGCACCGAATACACAGTAACCGATAAAACCTCTTACGTTGACGAAGATTTCGACAAGACCGATAAGAAGGTTGGCGATACTCGTGGCCACGAAGTAAGCTACTTGCTGAACAAAGACAACACCGTTGCTGCTATGATTCTGGGCGATGATATCACCGGCACCAGCCTGTACGGTATTATCGTTGGCGGCAGCCAATCCAATAAGGGTGGTTGGGGTGTAGACGATGTGGAGAACGTAGAACTGTTCACCGCAGAGGGCACTACTGTTACCTTCGCATTGGATGAAGACGAAAAAGCTGAATGGGAAGATGCAATCAAGCCTGAGAATGGCGCTCAGCTGATTGAGTATAAGCTGAACAAAGACGGCGAAATTGACTATGCTAAACTGGTTTATGATGAAGAAAAAGAGAACACTTTGGGTACCGGCGAAATCAAAATCAAGAATAACGCTTACCTGGTAGGCGAAGGCGGCACCTTCTCTCTGGCTTCCGATGTTGTAATCTTTGAAGTTGGCGAAGATGACGGCGATGTTGATGTTGCTCTGGTAACTCGTGCAAGCCTGTTGGCCGGCGATGATTTCGATCCTGAGGGTTCCGATGAAGCGCTGGATGTTACCGGCGAAGTTCTGGAAGCTTACAGCGTATATGACTTGAACAGCAACGATGCCATCAAGGTTCTGGCTTACACTACCGGCGAATCCTCTGACCTGTATGGCGTAGCTGACGGCAAAGTATATCTGAACGAGGACGACGATAAGGTTGTAATGCTGGTTGGCGACGATACCGAATACGAAGTTAAGTTCGCAGAAGGTTGCGACGAGTCCAATTTGGACAATGACTTCCTGGTATACACCAAGGCTGGCGGCAAGATTACTATTCAGAAGGTAATCCCCAACAAGGCAGACTTTATGGATGAAACTACCTATGCTGTTACCGGTGTAACTGATGGTCTGATTAGCTTTGGCAGCTTTGACGCTGAGGGCGAGGCTACTACCATCGATTCTTACATGACTGATGACGAAACCAAGGTTTATGTAATGGATTCCAAGACCGGCAAGTTCGTAGCTGCTGACATCACCGATGTTGACAAGTATGACCGCGTTGTTATTCTGACCGAAAATGGTTTTGATGCCAAGGAAGATTACGTTAAGGTAATTCTGGTTGACAACTACAACGATGTTGACGCTAACGGCAACTATGAAGAAGAATAATCAACCAGCTTAAACCTCGCGTTTACGCAAACATTAACCCCCTCCCTCGTGGAGGGGGTTTTTTTGTGCGCGCAATTAAAAAAAGTTGTGCCAGTTTAGTTTTTCGTTCTCGGCCACCAGCGTCAGGTGGTATTGCAGCAGGGCCAGTTGGTTGCGCACCTCCTCGGGGTTTTCCTCCTGCAAAAACGCCTGCAAGCTTATAAATGCCGTGTCAATGTTTATCACATCCTGGTGGGGCAGCAGGCTCAGCCAAATGCGCCGCACCGCCTGCCAGTCGCTCAGGCTGTTTTGGGTTATTTGCCGGGCCGTCGGCCAGTTTTCGGCCTGCACCTGCGGTTCCAAATCGGCCAGGTCGGTCAGCAGGTCGGCCGACACATTTCGCAGGTAATTGGCACCCAGGCAACACATCGCCACCAGCGCCAGCATCACCAGCAGCAACAGGCACGCCAGCCGTTTGTTATATGATAATCGCATTTTCTCGGCCTCCTCAATCGCTATCCGCACATTCCAATCCCTTGCCGGAGCCCGCAGGGGCAGTTTTGGCCGCACCCTCGCGCACGGGCGGCGGGCTGCCCGCTCCTTGCCGGCTTTTCAGCTGGCAAAAGATATGCCCATCCACATCCATACTCATAAAAAAAATATCCTCCGGCCGCTTTATGCTGTACTTTTCCAGCTTTTTTTGCAGCCACGCCTCGTCATAGCCGGTACTTTGCAGGTGCTGCCATTCAATCTCACCATCCACAATAATCGTCACCGCCGGCTGCTCATGCTGTACATTCAACGATAGATCCGCCGGCTGAACAGGGCGTTTATCGGCACGGGGCATTACGCTAAGCTGTCCGTTGGTTTCCATCAGCGCATATTCCACCTCGGCCGGGTCAAAATAGCCCTTGGCACGCAGTTGTTCCAGCAAATCATTGGTGTTAAGGCGGAGTTTGCGCATTTCCTCCTCCAAAATTTCGCCGCCGCGGATAACAAAGGTCGGCCGTCCGCATACCAGCAGCCGAAACCGTTTGCTTTTCAGATTGACCAGGGCGATGGAAATTTGCAGCACCGTGATGGTTATGATCGGCAGCAGGCTATTAGACAGGGGCAGTCCGTTGCTCTGCACGCCAATGGTCGCCATCTCAGAGATAATCAGGATGACCACCAGCTCAAACGGCTGCAACTGACCGATTTGCCGCTTACCCATCACCCGCATTGAAATCATCGTTACCAAATACAGCACTGCCGTGCGTATCACCAAAAGCAGCATAAGGCCCCTCCGATTTTTGTAATTTATACTGATATTTTGCCATAACTATGCCGTTTTATGCGCTGTGTATAATTTCTGCGCCATTTGCCAAAATATTAACACAATTATAAAAAGGAGTGCCGAATATGCCGAAATCTGTTAAAAATAATCCAAACCCCAACTCTGCGGCGGCGAAAATGCAGGCCCGTGAGCAGGAGTATCAACAACTGCAAGCCAACAACCAACCGCCGGCGCATCTCATCAAAAACTGCTTCAATGCCTTTTGGACGGGCGGTCTGATTTGTCTGGTGGCGCAGGGTGTGCAGCAAATCCTGCTGAATTATGGGTTTAATAATGAAACTGTGGGTGCGCCGACCTCGGCCGTGATGATCATACTGGCCATCATCCTCACCGCCTGTGGGGTATATGACCGCATATCCCAGTTTGCGGGGGCGGGCAGCGCCGTGCCGATCACCGGGTTTGCCAACACTATGTCATCGGCCGCCATGGAGTACCGCAGCGAGGGCTTTGTGCTGGGCGTGGGCGGCAATATGTTTAAGGTGGCCGGGCCGGTTATTGTTTTCGGTGCCGTCAGCAGCTTTGTGGTGGCCATCATCACGGTGCTGGTTTATCAGCTTGGGGGTGGCAGCCTGTGAGTATCAATTTGATGGGGCGGCAGACCTGGCTGTTTAACCCGGCACCGGTGCTGCTGGGTGCGGGGACGGTGGCCGGCAAGCGGGAAAGCGAAGGCCCGCTGGCCGCAGATTTTGATGTCATCCACAAGGACCCTTACATTGGGCAGAAAAGTTTTGAGGCCGCTGAGCAAAAACTGATTGAGGAGGCCTGTAATTTGGCGGTACGCCATTCCAAAGTGGGCCGTGATGATTTGAATTTGCATTTTTCCGGTGACTTGCAGAACCAGATCACCAGCAGCAGTTTTACAGCACGCTCGTTAGCGGTGCCGTATATTGGCCTGTTCGGCGCCTGCTCATCCTCGGTGGAGAGCATGAATATGGCGGCGCTGGCCTGCGCTTCGGGGGCGGCACGGCTGGCTTTGGCCTCCACCGGCAGCCACACCAATGCGGTGGAAAAACAGTTCCGTTATCCCAACGAGTACGGCTCGCAAAAAAACGCCACCACGCAGATCACGGTGACGGGAGCAGGGGCCTGTGTGATTGCCGCGGCCGATTATTTAAGCAACCCGCCACCCGAGCAAATCCGCCTGACATCCGCTACGGTGGGCAAAATTGTGGATTTGCAGGTGAAGGACCCTTTTAATATGGGTGCGGCCATGGCGCCTGCCGCCTGTGATACGCTGCTGGCCCATTTTAAGGAGCGGGGCGTGCGGCCGGATTATTATGATTTGATTTTGACGGGTGATTTGGGCTGGGTGGGCAGCAATCTGCTGCTGGATTTGCTCTCAAACAACGGGGTTTATATTCCGCAGGGGCAAATTAACGATGCCGGCAAAATGATTTTTACCCCCGAAGCCAAAAATCTGGCCGGCGGCAGCGGCTGCGGCTGCATGGCTGTTACCGCTTGTGGGCATATTTGGCGGCAGTTTGCACGCGGAGAACTGAAACGGGTGCTGTTGCTGGCCACGGGGGCCTTGTTATCGCCGCTGACTACCCAGCAGCAGGAGAGCATACCCGGCATCGCCCACGCCATCAGCTGGGAGGTGATGTGATTGTTGACCAAATTCATCTGGGCGTTTGTGGTGGGCGGCTGCTTTTGCGTTATCGGCCAGCTGCTGATGCAAAAATTTAAGCTGACACCGGCGCACACTATGGTCACCTTTGTGGTGGCCGGCGCGATACTGGGCGGCCTGGGCTGGTACCAACCGCTGATAGAGCTGGCCGGGGCCGGAGCCACCACGCCAATCACCAACTTTGGCAGCTCTCTGGTAAAGGGTGCGCTGCAAGAATACACCTCTAACGGCTGGGTCGGCCTGCTGACGGGCATTTTTGAGCTGACCGGTGCCGGAGTATCCACCGCTATCATTTTCTCGTTTATCGCGGCGCTGTTTTGCCGCCCCAAATCTTAACTTAGATAAAAAAAAGCAGAGCCCTGAAATTTCGGCCCTGCTTTTGTTGTTTTTAATGCAGATTATTCGTAAATATTACCCTCGGCGTCATAATAAACAATATCCAGCTGATAATTTTCGGCAGGCTCGGGCAGGCAGATGATCTCATTAAAATATTCCACCGCGCCGTCTGTCGCCTCCGATGAAATCCTGCCAAATTGATAACGCATGGGTTGCTGCCCGCCTTCTACGGTGCAGATAATTTCGGCAGCGGTCACCGGCGCGCCGTTAAACCAAAACAAATCATACCACGTTCCGTTAACAATCGTGTGGCCAATCACAATATCGTCATCATCACGCACAGTGGTGGTCTGCAAGCCGTATTGGCCTTTGTCCTCCGGCTCAAAAACGGCCAGACCGGTCTGCCCATCGGCGCTTATCATGGCAGCAACAAGGTAATCTTCCAGCTCCTGCTCGCAGACAATGTGCCAACCACGGCCTTTGGGCAGGTCATTCAGCACCTCCTCACGGCCTTCAACTGTGGAGGTATCGGGGCCTCTGTCCAGCAAAAGCAGGGGCAGGGCCAGCAAAATCAGCACAGGCAGCAAAATCTTCCGGTATTTCTTCATCGGGCAAACCTCTTATCACATCACATTTATTCCCACAAATTATTTTAACAGGCCGGCCAGCAGCACGATTTTGCAGGCCAGCTCCAACTCCTCCATGCGGTAAAGCGCCTGCCGCAGATTATCCCCCCAGCAAACAGGGCCGTGGGCCTCCAACAGAGCCCCATGGAAATCTGCCGCCGCCCTGCCCACCTGCTCGGCCAATTTAAGGCTGCCGGGCAGCGCAAACGGCAGCAGCGGTATCTCACCCAAACATTCGGTCACCTCGGCCAGACGGCAGCCGGAAAGCGTCTTGCCGGCCAGCGCAAAGGCGGTGGCGTGCGGTGCGTGCGCATGTATCACCGCCCCGGCCGCAGGGTTTTGCCGGTACACCTGCAAGTGCATCGCCCATTCAGAGGTCGGTTTCAGCCTGCCCGACAGCACATTACCCTGCATATCCACCACCACCAGCGTATCCTGCGCCAGCTCTCCCTTGGAAACCCCGGTAGGTGTCAGCAACACCTCATCCTCGCTCAACCGCACGCTGATATTGCCGTCGTTGCCGGCCACCAAACCGGCCGCCAGCAGGCGTTGGCCCACCGCCACCACCTCAGCCGCCGCCGCTTCATAGCTTATCTGCCTGAAAGCTGCCATTTTACCGCCCCCTTATCTGCTTGATTGTAAGTTATTTTTTTCTGCCAAACATAGCCGCCAGATTTTCCGCCAAAGGCTGGCGCACCACACCCTCGTTGGTGATTATAGCGGTAATTCTCTTGGCCGGCGTCACATCAAAGGCCGGGTTGAAGATGTTGATACCAGCAGGCGCCATCGGCCGCTGATACCAAAGCTCGGAAACCTCGGCCGGGTCACGCTGCTCCACCACAATCTCACGCCCGGTGCTGCACGCCATGTCAATCGTCGAGCCGGGAGCCGCCACATAAAACGGTATGCCAAAAGCCTCGGCCAAAATGGCCACGCCGCTGGTGCCGATTTTATTGGCCACATCACCATTGGCCGCCACTCTGTCTGCGCCCACAATCACGGCATCTACCAGGCCCTGCGCCATAACGGTGGCCGCCATATTATCACACAGCAGAGTAACGTCAACGCCGGCCTGCTGCAATTCCCAGCAGGTCAATCTGGCACCTTGCAGCAGGGGGCGTGTTTCATCCGCAAAAACCTTAATATCCCGGCCCTTCTCCTTGGCCAGATAAATGGGAGCCAGCGCCGTGCCGTATTCCACCGCCGCCAGCCGCCCTGCATTACAATGCGTCAGCACCGCACGGCAGCCTTCCAGCAAGGGCAGGCCGTTCTCACCAATCGCACGGCAGCAGGCCACATCCTCCTCGGCAATCGCGTTAGCTTCGGCCAGCAGGGCCGCCTTCACCGTTCTCAGCTCGTAATTTTTGTGCAGCAAAACGGTGCGCTTCATGCGCTCCATAGCCCAGCTTAAATTAACCGCCGTGGGCCGTGCTGATGCCAAATAAGCCTTCATGCGGCAAAACTGCTGGTAAAATTCTGCGTAATCCTGCGCTTTGATATTGCCGGCCGCCACCGCCAAACCAATCGCCGCCGCCACACCAATGGCCGGCGCACCACGCACCGCCAGCGTCTTGATCGCCTGCCAAACCTGCTCGATCTCGTCCATCTCCACCCAAACAATCTTGTTGGGCAGCTGGGTTTGGTCAATAAACCGCAGCTTGGTGCCGCTTTCATTCATTGATACCGTCCGAAAATTCAGCGGCAAGCTCTGCAATTCCGTCATAATCTGTCCCTCCCTTGTCAACAACTCATCAAGAATACATAATCAAAATCACATCCGGCTTAATTTCCTCAATATAGCCGGCCAAATTTGCCAAATCATAATACCGCAAATCCACCATATACAGCTTATCCACCATGGTGGCCAAAAACGCACCGTACGGCAGAGAATACGAGTCCTTCACGATAAGCACCGTGGGGCCGTCCTCATTCTGGCGGTTATCAGCCAGCACGGTGGGGTAATCCGCGCCCCAATAAGCGCCGTAACGGTTGGTGTAAACATCCTCATCGTTCAGCATATCCCAATCCAGCAGCACATCATTAAAGCTGCCCTCTCTGGTGATCTGCCCTTCGCCGTCATAATCATCAATAACCACCTGCAAATCAGTCTCAAAAGCAGGAGTAAGCAGAGTAAAATCATCCAAACCACCGTAAAAGCGCCCCACACGCCGCCCCTGGCTGCCGAGGAAATTTTGCTGCCAAGTGGTTTGCTCCCAATTCTCAATATCACGGTAAAAACCGTCAGCATCAATATTAAAACCCAACTGCCCGTTAAGATAATCCACGGTTTGCCCGACCGCCCAAAAGGCCGTTTCCACCCGCCAATGGTGGTCGGTGCGGTAAAAAAGCTGTTCCTTATCCAACTGCTGTTCCTCCGCCAGCTCCCGCAGGTCCAGATACGGAACACCGGCCGCCAACAGCAACTCCTTGGTTTGGGCGGCATTGGCAGCAGTTTGGTCATTCAGCGTGGCAGGGAATTCCGTGTAACCCTCAATGAATTTAGTCGTCGGCTGCACGTAAACCAACGGATAACCCAAGGCCTGATATTCGGCAATATTCTGCACAATGGGGCGAGGCTTGGCCGCAAAGGTGATAAATTGCAGCCAGCCGTGGTTATCCTTCACCACCGAGTATGAATAATCGGTATCGCGCACAAAATGCTTATACAAAACGCGCGCCGCCAAACCATCCAGCTCCACCAGTTCCTCTTTATACAGCAGGTTGCTGGCCGCATCGGCCTCCCAGCGGTCGATCAGCGTTTCCAGCTTATCCGCCGCCGAACCCTCGGCATTGGCCCCCACCCAACCGATCTCATCATAAAACACACGCGCATTTTGCAGGAAGGTACCGTTAAACAGCACAAACAGAACTATCAGAACCGCCAGCGGCAGAAAAATCCGCGGTCTATTCATTTTCGGCACACCTCCTGTTAAAAGTTAAAGTAAATAAACGGGTTATAGCTGCCCTTGGCCAGCGAGGCCAGCACTACCAATAGCACCAGCAGCAAAAAGCAATCTCGCAGCAGGCCCACGGCCATATTGCCGGTTAAGCGAGGCAGTTTGCGTTGCAGCCACGGTATAACCGGTGTGGCCGCCAGCGCCGCAATTACAAGCAGCACTTTATTCTCCGATAACTGGAAAATAAAGGTCTCATCCACCGCCGGGTTGCCAAAGACGCCAAACATGGCCCCCAGATAAGCCACGGCCGAGGAAATATCTGCCGCACGGAACAACACCCAGCCGATAATCACAATTAACAGCACCAGCAGGTTGCTGATTACGGGCAGTTTGGGCAGAATTTTGGCAAGACCTGTTAGCTTCTCAAACACCAAAAAACAGAAGTAATACAGACCCCAGGCCACAAATGTCCAGTTAGCGCCGTGCCACAGGCCGGTAAGCAGCCAGACGGCCAGCAAATTCAGCACCATGCGCCCCTGCCCTTTGCGGTTGCCGCCCAGCGGAATATACACATAATCGCGGAACCAGCTGGAAAGCGATATATGCCAGCGCCGCCAAAAATCAGTTACGCTGCCGGCAATATACGGATAATTGAAGTTAGGCAGAAAATGGAAGCCAAACATCCGCCCCAAACCAATAGCCATGTCCGAATAGCCGCCAAAATCAAAGTAGATTTGCAGGGTATAGGCCACGGCCCCCAGCCATGCCGCCCCCACCGAGATTTCCTCATAGCCGCCGGCGTCAAAAATCTTATCGGCCGCCACCGCAAAATTGTTGGCCAAAATAACTTTTTTGCCAAGGCCAATCAGCAGCAAATCAATTCCCGATGCAAAATCACGCCAATTCTCACGCCGGCCGTCAATCTCCTCGGCCACGGTGTTATAACGCACAATGGGGCCGGCGATAAGCTGCGGAAAAAAGGACACATAAAGGCCGACATCCAGCAGATTTTTGCGCACCTTAGCCTCGCCGCGGTAGACATCAATCACATAAGACATCCCCTGAAAGGTGAAGAAGGAAATACCAATCGGCAGCGCAGTCTGCCAGACGGGCAGGCTTAACCCCAGCGCAGCGTTGATGTTGGCGGTAATAAAGGCGGCGTACTTAAACACACCCAGCAGCCCCAGATTAAACAGCAGCATGGCCGCCAGCACCGGTTTGATAAGCGAACTGCCCTTGAATTTATCCACCAGCAGACCAAACGCATAATTGGCCGCAATACAGGCCAGCATTATCAGCAGGTGCAGCGGCTCTCCCCAGCCATAAAAGCCCAGGCTCATCAGCAGCAAAAAACGGTTGCGCGCCTGCCGCCACGGCAGCAGATAATATATCAACAATGTCAACGGCAAAAAACCGCACAAAAATTCAATACTGGAAAATAACACAGAGCAGCCTCCGTTTGCACATCATAATTATTCCCGTTTAATTACGTCCAAGGCATTCTTAGACAATTATATTTTACACTCAGCACGCGCGGATTACAACAGTTTTCCTGTTATGCGGTGTGGATTTTATGTTATGCTGCCTGCCCATGTGATGAACGGTTGAATATCGGCTGTTTCAGCAAAGAAAAAAGGCCGGGTGCTCTGAGCCCGACCTTGTTTTCCGGTTATTTTATAGGAATTGGTTATAAAAATGAAAAGGTTGTCAATTTAAGTTGTCAAAAAAAGTTATCCAAAAAAAGAAGAAAAGAAAAAGAAAATAATGTTACCAGTTAAATCAATATCATATTAAACGGTTTTGCGGGCCACCTCCTTTACGGTTATTTGCATTTCTCAAATGCGTTTTTCCATACACTTAAAACACTCACAAGCTACGAGTATATAATAACCTGCTTTTATAAACTCTTTATAAACATTTGGTGAATATTTGGTTAAAATTTATAAAAATCTATGAAAAAATCGCCCACCCGCAGGCAGACGATTTTCTCAGCAAAATTATTAAATTTACTTAATTTATACTTGCAGCATTTAGCCTTGCAGCTCCAACCCCTCAAACTCAACGCGCCGTTTCAAATCGGTCATCAGGGCGGCAAACTGCGGCATATCCAGGCTTTGCGCGCCGTCACACAGGGCCGCCGGGGGATTGTTATGCACCTCGATCATCAAACCGTCTGCACCGGCTGCAATCGCCGCACGGGACAGCGACTGAATCATCCAGGTATTGCCGGCCGCATGGCTGGGGTCAACAATAACCGGCAGATGCGATTGGCGTTTCAGCACCGGAATAGCCGAAATATCCAGATTGTTGCGGATACAAGTCTCAAAAGTGCGGATACCGCGCTCACAGAAAATCACCTGCGAGTTGCCGCCGGCCAAAATGTATTCAGCGCTCATCAGCAGCTCCTCGATGGTGTTGGCCAAGCCGCGCTTCAACAAAATCGGCTTGCGACAATGCCCCAATTCTTTCAGCAGGCGGAAGTTCTGCATATTGCGTGCGCCTACCTGGATAATATCCACATCCTCGAACTCATCCAGCTGGTTTTCGCTCATAATTTCGGTCACAATCGGCAGACCCGTGGCCTTTTTGGCAGCCGAGAGCAGTTTCAGACCCTCAACCTCCAAGCCCTGGAAGGAATAGGGCGAGGTTCTCGGCTTAAACGCACCGCCGCGCAGAAAAGCCGCACCGCTGGCCTTGACCGATTCGGCCACCATTTCCATCTGCGATTGGCTTTCCACCGAGCACGGCCCCGCAATCACCGAGAAATATCCGGCGCCGATTTTGCGGCCGCAAACCTCCACAATAGTGTCCTCCGGATGCATACGGCGGTTGGCTGCCTTGTACGGCTCGCTGATTCGGCGCACATCCGCCACCACATCATTGGCCAGCACCTTCTCCATATCAATGTGGGCGGTGTCACCCACCAGACCAAACAGCGTGCTGCGCTCGCCCTTACTGTAATGAATAGTCAGGTTTTGCGCCTCAAATTCCGCCAGCAGAGCCTTCACTTGCTCCTTGGGAGCATTTTCTTTCAAAATAACGATCATTTCCTACCATACTTCCTTTCTAAAATTGCCTTAAATTTGCGGTACGGCCCCAAATCCGGGCCGCCCAATCCTACAATTCACCGTACGCTCAGTGAATATTCTAACGAATGTATAAATTTTAGCTCCATTTTGCCTGTATGTCAAGAGCAATTTGACTTACAGCACGGCAATCAGCTCAACTTCCAGCAAACTGCCCTTGGGCAGGCCGGCCACCTGCACGCAGGATCGTGCCGGATAAGGCTGGCTAAAATACTCGCCGTAAATCGCATTCACGACAGCGAAATCTGCCAAATCAGTCAAAAAAACCGTCGTCTTAACCACATTGTCAAAATTTGCACCGGCTGCGGCCAAAACCTGCGTAATATTCTCAAAAACACGCTTGGCCTGCTCCTCAATGCCGCCGGCCACCAGCTCCCCGGTCGCCGGGTCAATCGGCACCTGGCCGGATGCAAACAGCATATTGCCGGCCTGAACAGCCTGCGAATACGGCCCGATTGCTGCGGGAGCCGCTGCGGTTGCAATTTGTTTCTTGGTCATCGTCAATCCCTCCTGTAATTATCCCTCAACTAATATTATTGCCACAATATTTTATAATTATAACATCTGCATACGCTCTTGGCAAGAATCAACTTGTCGTTTCACTCTTGGCCGTTTCTTTCTTGGCAGCAGGCTTGGATGTGTTACGGCTGCCCGATTTGGCAGTTCTCCTTGTACGGCGGCGCTCCTCCGGAAATTGCATACGGCGGTTTGATGTACGGCAATCACGCACCAAAAAATCCACATAGCGGTGAATACTGGCCATAAAAGTTTCGGTTGTCATGCGGCCGGCCGCAATAGCGGAGAGGCCCTTCTCCCATTTGCCCGTTGTTTCAGCCGATTTCATCTCCACCGGCACCACCGCCACCAGCTTTTCGCCTTTCTCGGTGGGCACCAGCGTCTTACCCTGCCGCTTGATGTAACCCACAGCCAGCAGCCGCTCGATAATCGCCGCACGGGTGGCCGGCGTACCCAAACCGCTTTCCTTCAACTGCTCTTTCAGCGCCTCATCCTCCACAAAACGCCCCGCATTTTCCATGGCCGAAAGCAGCGTGGCCTCGGTATAAGGCTTGGGCGGCTGGGTTTTCTTTTTGTCGCTCTTGGCATTGGTCAACCGCACGGCCTGCCCCTCGCACAAATTCGGCAAATCCTGTTCATCCTTCGGCTCGGCCTTTTTCCTGCCGGCGGTTGGCTTGGCATTTTCCGCCTGCTCATCGGCCTTCAAGCGGTTATATAACTCCGTCCAGCCGGCCTGCAACTCCTCCTGCCCCTTGGATATGAATTGCTCGCCTGCCGCCTCGGTCAGCACACGGGTGGCGGCATAACGGTGCGCAGGATAAAACACGGCCAAAAAGCGCAGGGCAATCAGCCGAAAAACCTGCCACTCATCCCCCGTCAGGTTGTCCAACCGCAAACGCCCCTCGGTGGGGATAATTGCGTGATGGTCGGTGATTTTGCTGTTGTCAATCACACGCTTACCGGGGCGGGGCAGGGCACCGGCGGCCAAAAGTGGCTCGGCAGCGGCGGCAAACTGCGGCAGCGCCCCCAGATTTTTCACCCGTCCGGGCAACCTCGGCAGCAAATCATCACTCAAATAACGGCTGTCGGTGCGGGGGTAGGTAATCAACTTGCGCGTTTCATACAGGCTCTGCGCTAAATCCAGTGTTTTCTGCGCCGAAAAGCCATAACGCTTGTTGCAATCCCGCTGCAATTCCGTCAAATCGTACAGCAGCGGCGGCGGCTGGCTTTTTTCCTCACGCTTCACCGAGATAACTCTGGCATCGGCACCCTTTACACGGGCCAGCAGCTCATCTGCCGCCTGCTTGCCGGGCAAACGGGTGGTTGAGCCGTCACGCTGCTGCCACAATCCCCAGTACGCCGCCGAATCCGCAGCAAAATCCGCCCGCACCTCAAAATATTCCTCAGGTACAAAGGCTGCAATTTCCGCCGCCCTATTGACGATAATGGCCAGCGTGGGCGTTTGCACCCGGCCAATGGAGAGCAAAGCATCATATTTCAGCGTGTACGCGCGGCTGGCATTGATACCCACCAACCAGTCCGCCTCCGACCGACAACGCGCCGACTCAAACAGCAAATCATAATCGCTGCCGGGGCGCAGGGCCGCAAACCCGTCCTTAATTGCCTTGTCCGTCATGCTGGACACCCACAGCCGCTGAAAAGGCTTCTTGCAGCCGCACAGCTGATAAATATAGCGGAAAATCAGCTCACCCTCGCGGCCGGAGTCGGTTGCGCAAATAACGCTGTCAACCTCGGCGCTGTTCAGCAGCTTTTTCAGCACGGCCAACTGCTCCCTGCCGGAGGGCGCAGGCACCAACCGCATTTGGGCCGGCATGATGGGCAGCGCGGCAAAATCCCAGCGCCGCAGGGCCGGGTCATAATCCTCGGGGGCGGCCAGCTGCGCCAAATGCCCCACCGCCCACGACACAATGTAATCCGCACCAATCAGCGAGCCCTGCCCGCGAGTGTTGCATCCCAGCACCCGTGCAATATCCCGCCCAACAGACGGCTTCTCAGCCAGCACCAGAATTTTGCCCACGTCCAACCCCTCCTTTGCTAATCTCAATAGCTTATTATACCGCAAAGCTGCCGCAAAAACAAGCCGCCCGGGCATAACAAAACCCCCTCCGCGAGGGAGGGGGTCCTGTTTATTTAACGCAGTGGCGTAATGTGTGCTTAATTATAGATTAAGCGTTGTAGTCGGTGTATTCGTCAACCAGTACGCAGTCAACATAATCGTCGTCGTCAACAGCAACTACGAGGATGTGGCTGTTCTTGGTGATGTCAGCTACGGTACCTTCTTCGTACTCACCGGTCTTAGCGTTGATAACGTAAACCAGAGTAGCATCGTCAGTCATGTAGCTGTCGTCTTCGGTGATCAACAGACCATCGGTAACACCGGTAACTTCTTCAGTCTGGTCAGCGATGTCGTCATCGTTGCCGTAGATAGCAGTTACAGTGATCTTGTCGCCGGACTTGGTGTAAACGATGAAGTCTTCGTCCTTGGGAGTCAGACCAGCCTGTTCGTAAACATTTTCATCGCCAACCAGCATGATAGCTTCGTCGTAATCAGCGTTCTCGAATACGTCGCCGTCAACTACGCCGTAGTTGTCGGTGCTTGCAGCGTCGGTGTAAGCCAGAACCTTGATAGCGCCGTTGGAGTTGGTGTCATACAGAGCGTATGCATCAACAACCTGTTCCTCATCGTTTACGGTCAGAGTGAAGCCTTCGGGCTCGAAGTCGCCACCGGCCAGTACAGCAGCACGGGTTACAACAGCAGCGTCAACTTCGCCGTCATCTTCGCCAACCTCGAAGATTACAACATTGGAAGCCAGAGCCAAAGACTCGGTGCCTACCAGGTACTTGTTGTTCTTAACTTCGATTTCGCCGTCAGCGTCAATCAGGTTATCGCCTACGCGCTTGATTTCCTTAATTTCGCCGTCTTTGTTCAGTTCGTACTCTACCAGGTAACCCATATCAGCTGCGGTTACGTTGATGTCTTCGTCGTCAGCGTCATCGTCGAAGTCATACTCAACGGTGGTGCCTTCAGCGGTGAACAGAGTTACGCTGTTCAAA
The DNA here is from genome assembly GCA_017397935.1 of Bacillota bacterium. Taxonomy (GTDB): domain Bacteria; phylum Bacillota; class Dehalobacteriia; order UBA4068; family UBA4997; genus Avidehalobacter. The sequence goes on along the minus strand of JAFQHN010000022.1, from coordinate 1,395 downwards.
GAGCCCTTGGACCAGCTGCCGGACTTGCTGTCGCCGTCAACTACGATACCGTACAGGGTGTTGCCGGTAATGTCGTCGCCCAGAATCATAGCAGCGATGGAGTTGTCCTTGTTCAGCAAGAAGCGTACATCGTTGCCGTATACGTCTTCGATAGCTACATCAGAGGTCTCATACTCGTCATCCAACTGCTGAGCATCAGTATAAACATAAGCAGTGCCGCCAATGGTAGCCTTTGCACCGGAAGTCTTGGTCAATTCGCCGGTAGCGTCGTCAACCTTAACAAACAGGTCATCAGCATATTCCATAACAGCGTCGCCAACCTTCAATTCGGAAGGAGCGATGAAACCGTCTTCGGTGTAAACCAGAACTTCATCATCATCCAAGGAAACGGTGGTGGTGGTGTTGCCGGCCAGCTTGAAGGAGGTACCCTTGATGGACTTAACATAGTAAGCGTCCTCTTTCAGATCCAAGTCGGAGATTACAGCGTAAACCTGGTCATCATCATTGAAGTACATGATGTACTTGCTGTTCTTCTTGCCAGCTTCTACGTTCTCAGACAGAACGCAATCAGCAGTAGCATTATAGGTGGTCTTACCGATTTCAATCTTCTTGCCGTTCAGTTCAGGCTTGGTGCCGGTAGTCTTGGTGTAAGATTCTACTTCGATGAAACGAACATATTCTTTGTCATCCTTTTCTACGAAGTAAACTTTACCTGCATGACCTTCCAGAGAGAACAGGCTGCCGCCGTTGTAGGAAACTTCGGTCTTGTCATCGATAATCATGCCTTCCCAGTTCAGGGTCTGCTTGGCAGCATCCTTAACCTGAGTAACAGCATCAAAGGAACCGATTTTAACAAACTTGCCGTTGAAGGAGTCATCCAACAGGGTCTTGTTAACGTCGGAACCGTTGATGGTTACCTGCTTGGCAACGAATTCGTTGGTATCCTTGTCATAGGTTACCAGACCGGTATCCAGAGCATCGTCCAGCATAACAACTACGTCACCGCGGGTAGCGGGAGCAGCAGCTACGATAGCTACACGATCCAGGATTTCATCCTTGTTAGCCTGGGTAACATAGTTTACAGGCCAGTTGCCGGGCAGGTTGTCGTTGTAACCCAGCATACGCATCAATACGGTTACAACTTCCTGGTTGGTGATGGTAGCGTTGGGGTTGTAGTTGCCGTTGCCTACGCCCTGAACCAGGCCCAAAGCCTCAGCAGCATTGATCCAACCGGTGTACCAAGCGCCGGCTTTTACATCCTTGAAAGAGGATGCGGTTTTTTCCAGCATGGTTGCGGTATCAGCAGAGCCAGCTGCGGTTACAGCGATTTTAGCGAACTCAGCGCGGGTAATGTTCTTGTCAGCGCCGAAGGTGCCATCGGTGTAGCCATCAATG
>JAFQHN010000021.1 GCA_017397935.1 Bacillota bacterium | reverse complement strand
GTAAAATTCGCAACCATTGCATTGGTAAAAGGTGGCACCATCATCGAAGGTAAGCTTTTTGATTTGCACCGGATATGAGCAGCCACGATCTCTGGGGCATTGAGTATCAGTGGTAAAGAAAGAAACGTCTACGTGCATAGTGTCACCTCCCTTCTGCTTTTGATTATAGCACCGGAGGCGAGGGAGTGTCAAGGTGAGATGGAGGTGTAGGGACGGAGTAGAAGAAGCGCCCCTGTTGGCGGCAAACAACAGAGGCGCAAAGCAAAAATAAAACTAAAATAAAACTAATGTATTTTACCGCAAGTGGGCGGTAAAGTCAAGAGATTAGGAGTGATTTGGCGATGTGTACGAATAAGGAATTAAAGGATTTTCTGGTTAAGCAGAATGACGGCAAGTGCCTGGCAACCAAGGCGGATATTATGCGATTGACAGGGCTGGGTCGGAATAAGGTGGTGGAGCTGACCAGAGAGCTGCCGCCGGTTGGTGGTCCGTCTACCTATTTTTTGGGTGACGTGGCTGAGGCGCTGCGGCGGTTGGCATAATACTAACAAGGAGGAATGGCAATGTATATGAGTTATAACAGCAGCTTGAAGCGGCGCACACCTTTGACGGCTAAGGTGGGATTGACAACCAAAACGCCTTTGAAAAGCAGGGTGGGCTTAAAGAGCAAAACGCCGCTTAAAAGTAAGGGCCGAGGCTTTGGTGTGGAATCGGCACCCAGCATTATGCAGGGGTATAAGGCAAGCTATTTCTCCGGCAAGCAAGAGGGACTGGTGAAGCACCACATTTGGCCCGGCCGCAGGCGCAAAGTAAGCGACGGCTGGGGCTGCTGGGTGTGGCTGACGGTGGACGAGCATACCGGGGCCTGCGGCATACATAATGACCCGGAAGCTATGCGGGCATTGCAAGATAAGTGCAGGGAGCGGTTCATCAGCCTGCACGGTGAGAGTAAGTTTGTGGAAGTGTTTGGGCACTGAGATGGCACATAACAAGTATGTGGGGCCGCACCGGGAACACCGCAAGGCAGAATGTGTGTGCTGCGGCAAGGTCTGGTACATTGCCAGGCAGCAGAGGATACCCCAAGCCGGGTACACCTGCCCGCGGTGTTGGCACGGTGGGCCAGGTTTTGCAGCGAAAAAGGAGGGTGGGGCAAAATGATTTCTTATATTTCAAATCCCTCCCACCTCCCTCTACCCCCTGCGGGGGCAGCGGCTGCTGTGGTGAAAATCATTTTGCTCTTGGATAACAGGAGCAGCAAGCAAGTGGAGGAGCGTGGAGAAAAGTGACAAGAGAAATGAGTGACGGTGAAATTTGCCGCAGCTTTGCCGCTGCCAAGGATAAGAACGACCAGATAAAGGTGCTGGCGGAATTGAATGATTGCGGCGTGGCAGATATTATGCAGGTGCTGGCGGCCGGCGGAATGATAAGCGGCCTGCCAAAGCCCAAGGATAAGGAGAAGCTGCAAGCTGCCGGCGGTGGGATGCAGCGAGAGTTGGACAGCGCAGGGCGCCTGAAATGGACACCGGAGCTGGAAAAAGAGATTATTAAGCTGTTTGAGGCGGGATTGCCCAACGGTGAGATTGCGGTAAAGCTTGGTTTGGAAAAAGAACAGGTGAGAACCAAAAGGGCACGGCTGGTAAGGGCCGGCTATCTGTTTGGCGCTGCGAGGGCGGCCAAAACACATAAGGACAAGCCCGAGGCAGGGGGGCTGCGGCCGCATTGGAGGAGATGGCCCAGCCGGTTATGCAGGTGACGCCCTGTGGTGCGGGTGTGATGGAGGTGCTGGCGGCGATTATGCAGAGCGGTGCGGTGGACGAATTGCAATTCGTGCTGCGTGACGGTGCAGGAGCCGGTTGGCGTGTGAGATTTAACAGAGAGGAGAGGTAGGAAAATGATTAAGACAATTAACCTGCCGCCGATTGACTGGGCGGAGGGCAAAGAGCAGCTGCGGCGAGAACAGCGTGCGGCGGAATATCTGGCAAGGTGTGAGAGTGCGAGAGCCGAACAGGAGCAAAGGGAGCTTCGGCAATGGAATAAAGTGTTTGATTGCTTTATGATGGGCGCTGCCGGAGCTATGACGGCCTGCGTGGTGATTACTATGTTGGGGCTTGTGTGACCAATGCAAAAGCCGGTTGAAACCGTAAAGGGAAAAATTGTGGACTATAACCCCCAGACGCAGGAGCTGACGATAAAGGCTGTGTATGCGAACTGGGCGACAATGCTGCACCGTGAGTATAAAGAGTGCCTGATACAGCCGATTGATTCGAGGCTGCTGTCTGATAAGCAGCGCAGGATGTGTTATGCCTTGCTGCGGGAAATTGGTGAGTTTACCGGGCAGGGCCCAGACCAGACCAAGGAATGGATGAAGATTAAGTTTTTGGCTGAGGATTTGCAGGAGACGGCCGGCAGGATATTCTCGCTGGGGAATGCGCCGATGAGCCTTATATTCGCCTTTCAGCGGTACTTAATACGCTTTATTTTGGAATGGGATATACCCTGCCGGTTGCCGCTGCTGAATTATGTGGATGATATTCCGGACTATATATACCGATGCCTGGCGACCAAGAAATGCTGCCTGTGCGGCGGGCCCACCGAACTGCATCATATTGACCGTATTGGTATGGGGCGTGACAGAGGGGATGTTATACACGAGGGTTTGGAGGTGCTGCCGCTGTGCTGCCTGCACCACGGGGAGGCGCACACTATGCCGGACAAGGAATTCTTCGGCAAATACCATTTGCCGGGCGGTATAATAATGGACCGTGCTTTGTGCCGGGTGTATGGGTTGAAGGCCGGGCCGGTACAGGAAAAGAGTGCAGAGGATAAAAGGAGAGAGTAACAATGCTTAACCGAATTGTGTTGATTGGGCGGCTTACGGCTGCCCCGGAGCTTAGATTTACCCAGAGCGGCAAGGGAGTGGCCAGTTTTACGCTGGCGGTGGACAGGAATTTTACCGATGCCGAAGGCAACCGCACGGCGGACTTCATCCCCATTGTGGTGTGGGGAAAGGCCGGAGAGAGTGCGGCCAGATACCTGGCCAAGGGCAAGCTGGCGGCGGTGGACGGCAGATTGCAGATTAGAAGCTATGAGGACAACACGGGAACCAGACGGTGGGTGACTGAGGTGATTGCCGAGCAGGTGCGGTTTTTATCCCCGGCTGATAAGCAGCAGGTGGAAAACGTTGAGCCGGAGTGTTGGCCCAAGGCAGAGACGATGGCGGCGGATGATTTGCCGTTTTAAGGAAAGGTTTAAGGAGGACAGGATAAAATGCCCCGAATGAAACAGGGGCTTGATTATTACCCGATGTCGGTTGACTTGCTGGACGACCCGAAGCTGAGAACGCCCAAGATGAAATACGGTTATTTGGCGGTGATGGTGTATGTATCATTGCTGGGGCAGCTTTATAAAGACAAGGGTTATTATATAGATTACCGTGACCGGAGCGCGGTAGTCTGGCAGGTGATGAGCGATTTGCAGGGCAAATGGCAACCCAACCAGGATACGGCCGAGAAGATAATTACTGACTTGGTGGCGGCAAAGTTATTTGACACCGACCTTTACCAAGTTGGAATAATTACTTGCAGAGCGGCGCAGCGCAACTTCTACCGGGCGACTGTGACCAGGAAGGCCGTTGACATAGACAAAAATTGGTGGCTTTTAGACCTCGAAGAAATGCGGGGTATATCAGCCAAGCATTGCTATTACCTGAAAACGGTTAATGAGCCAAAAAACGAGGATAATCAAGCCGATAAAAAAGATGATGAGACAAGTTTGCCGCAAAGTAAAGTTAAAGTAAAAGTAAATGAGGTTACTACTGCTACTACTGATAATAGCTTGGATAGTGGCGGTGGTGGTGGTGACTACGCCGGTGATGAGGCGGATTTGGATATTGAGAGCCGCAGGGAGAAATACGGTGCGAGTATCAGCCTGTTTGAGGATGTAAAGGCGGCGCCGCTAAGCCCTTATGAATTGGACAAGCTGGTGCAGCTGGTGGATGAATACGGCGGCAAGTGGGTTGACGAGGCATTGCAGATTATGGGTAATGCCGGTAAATGTAGGCTGAATTATGCCGAGGGAGTGCTGAAACGGTGGAAGGCAAACGGCAAGGACGCATCCAGACAGGCCAAAAAGGATGATGAAGCGGCCCGAACAGCCAGAGTGTTGGCGCTGATGGAGCAGGAGGGGTGGTGAGCAGATGGATAGGCAGGAGGTTTTGAGCCTGATAAGGCGGATCGATGTGCTTTATGGTAGCAAAAAGCGCAGCGAGGAAGAATTGAAGGAGTATGCGGTGGAGTGGCTGAAAGCCGTTGGTTTTTGTACGGCGGCCAGACTTAATGAGGCGTTGACGCTGTATAACCGGGAGGGCGGAATTTATGCACCCAAGCCCAACCAGCTGCTGAAAATCTACCGTGAGTTGGAGGAAAAACAGCAGCGGCGGAGCACCATGCCGGAAGATATGGTGCTGAAATGCCCGTTTTGCGGAGGGATGCCCGGGCGGAATAATGCTTTTGTGTTGATAAGTGCCGAGGATAAGCGGCGAGGTTTTTGGGGCAATTATGTGAATTTGGGTATACCCTGCCCCTGCCGCCGCCCGGTCGAGGCCAAAGCCTTACGGGATGGGCGGAAAGTCTGCCGCAAGGTGGGCAAGCGCAGGAATGATGGCGGTATTGTTTATGCCGGAGATTTGGAATTGCGTTATGTGCCCGGTGAGGGAATTGTGGCCAAGGTGCTGCGCGGCTTTGTAAACGAGCAGGGCAAAATGACGAGAGAGGCGGCCGAGCGGCAGGACGGGTTATTCTCCGCTGCTGAACTGGGCGATAAGCTGGCGGCAGAGCTGCCGTTTTGATGGGAGGATGAGATGAGCAAAAAGCGGAAAAACCCGGTGCCCGGCCACACCCGAAAAGAGGTTAAGGATGCCGTGCACGAGATGGTGAGGAAACAGAGTGAGCGGCTGCTGCGTGAAATGCAGGAAAGTGCTGTTGATGAAGTGGTGTATAAATTCTCTCTGGTGATGTGCTGGTATATGCGAAAAGAATATGACTGGGGGAGAAAGCGGATAATCAAGCTGCTGCAAGGCTGCACCAATGACTTTGAGGCGATTATCGGGAAGTATGTGACCTTTGAGGACATTGCCGAGCAGCTTTATGAGGAGACGGGTGTGGATATGCGGACAAGAACAGCCGCAGGAGAGCTGCAAGGCTGGGAATATAAGGAGGAGGGGCGATGAACGAATACATTGTAAGCCCGATGATTTTTTACCTGATGGATTGTGTGTGCGATTTGGAGGAAGCGGCAATAATACTTGCAGTAATCGGGATTGTTTTTATAGCAGTCTTGATGGCTATTACAATCGCAGCCTTAATGAACGAGGACGAAGATATTATGGCAATGGCAACGAAATTCTTAAAACCGATGCTTTGGGTTACAGGGATTGCCGTTTTGATGGCAATGCTTATTCCGGGTGAAGAAACGATAGTAGCTATGTGGATAGCAAAGTATGCGACATTTGAAAACGCCGATTTGGCTATCAATAGCATTAAAGAAGCTGTGGACTATTTGATAAGCAGTATGAAAGAGTTGGAATAGGGAGGAAGGGCGATGAGCGGAATGAAGAAATACGAATTTACAGGCGAAACCAAAGAATGGTTGGGCAGAACATTGCACCGCATCAGAGCGGTTATTGACTTCAAATTGGCTGGCGGCTTTGAGATTAAGGCAGGTACGCTGGGCGGTTGGATTGAGAAAGAGGAAAATTTGAGCCAAGAGGGTTCGGCGTGGGTCTGTGATTCGGCGATGGTCTGTGATTCGGCGAGGGTCTTTGGTTCGGCGAGGGTCTGTGATTCGGCGGAGGTCTTTGGTTCGGCGAGGGTCTTTGGTTCGGCGGAGGTCTGTGATTCGGCGATGGTCTATGATTCGGCGATGGTCTGTGATTCGGCGATGGTCTATGGTTCGGCGATGGTCTTTGGTTCGGCGGAGGTCTGTGATTCGGCGATGGTCTGTGACACCACCGACATTTTGTGGATTGCGCCTATCGGCAGCCGAAATGCCTGCACGACTTTTTTCAAATGCGAAGATGGTAAATGTCGAGTACGCTGCGGGTGCTTCTATGGCGATCTGGACGAGTTTGCAGCCAAAGTAAAAGAAACCCACGGCGATAACCAGCACGCCAAAGAGTATATGGCGGCTATTGAGTTGGCAAAGGTACGGTTTGGAGGTAATGAGTGATGGCATTGGAGGTAATGAGTGATGACAGATAACAATAAGCCTTTGGGCGAATGGACACTTGCGGAGGTAAAAGAGTATTGCCAGACACATAGATGTTATGTTGACGGCAATATCTGTATGTTGCAGGGTTCTATATGCCCTACCACAAGGTATCCGGCTCTTTGGGAATTTGACAATAAGGATTTATGTGAGGGCGGAGTGGAATGAAAGAAAAACAAATGCTGGTGATTGTTAAACGGCCGGGATGTGAGCCGGAGATTGAGCCCCTGATGCCGAACGAGCTGGCGGCCTTACAGGACTGGGTGGGCGGCAAGATTGAAACCGTGACGGTGGCGTCAGGCTGCGTGGTTATCTGCAACGAAGAGGCACGGATAAAAGGCTTGACGTATAACTGTAAATTTTGCGGAATGGAGTGTTATGGCCCGCTGATGCTGGCGGGCCGTAAGGGTGATGAGTTTTGCAGCATAAAGGGAAGTAAAATACCATTTTTGTTAAAAAGCTTGCGTGGAGGTGTGGATAAATGATTTTGGACAGCGGAACCCGCAGAGAGTTTGCAACCGGTGCGGTGCGGGATATTCAGGAGGGCAAGGGCAGATTTGATTTGATGCCCCTGTTGGTAATGGAAATGTTGGTTGGCAAGGCCGGTGAATATACGCCCCTGCGCGGTATTGAGACTTTTCGGCGTGATGGATGCGTGGTGCATTTGTATTATGCCCTGCGTTGGTTTGCCAATGAATATATGGGCGGTGTGCTGCCGATGCTGATGGAGGTGGCCAAGCATTTTGAGGCCGGGGCCGAGAAGTATGGAGAGCGCAACTGGGAAAAGGGTATTAACATACATTGTTACATTGACAGCGCGATACGCCATTATGTGAAATATCTGGATAAGTGGGAGGATGAGCCGCACGCTGCGGCTTTTTGCTGGAATTTAATGTGCTGTATCTGGACTATGGAAAACAAGCCTGAATTGGATGATTACACCGAAAGACAGGGTGAACGTGATGACGGTGTATGCAAGTGACAAGGCGGTTGAACTGGTAAAAGCGGCTTATGCCAAGCACCCTGAGGCGACAGACCGGGAGATTGCAGAGTTGGTGGGTTTTGGAGCGGGTTATGTGGGGGCAATACGCAGTAAATATCTGGGAGTAAAGAAGGCAACGGGGAAACCCGGTAAGCTATCTATTTGCTGGCGGTGCGCAAGGGCCGGCGGCGGAATGGGTTGCCCGTTTGTGGATGGATTCCCCAGCGGAGAAACGCCGGTGGAGGGGTGGGCGGCAGACAGGGTGACCAGGCAGATGGATTATGGCCGACATCCGAGATTCGCGGAACAGTATGTGGTGAAGGAGTGCCCGTTGTTTGCCGAGGATGGCAGCGTGGAGTATGAAGGGCCCGACCTGGCAGGGGTGAGTGATAAGCTGCGGCATTTTTGTCGGTTGTGTTGGAATGATAAGGTGCAAAGGTGGCGATAAGCGTTGAAGATGGAGGAGCTGAAAGCGCTGCGGCGGCTGGCGGCAGATTTGGATGGTAAAGGAGGGGTATCTGCGGAGCAGCTGGCGATTTTAAGCCGTTGCGTGGAGAGGCTTAATGCCACGGATGGGCGGCTGATAAGGATGCGGTATGTTGAGCGTCTGAGCTGGCGGCAGGTGGCCAAGCGTATGGGGTATAGTGAGAGCAGGGTGTACCAGCTGCGGCGGAGAGTTTTGCGGCGGCTGAGGGCAGAAAAAAAGGCCGCCCGTGAGTGAGCGGCTAATGTTGCTTTGTTGATATGTTTCTATGTTTCTTTATTGACAGGTTTAGGCGGTTTTGGTATAATAGGTGCAAACAAAAGGACGGTATCCCTGTTGCCGCAGGGAAACGGCCAACTTGAAAATTTTAAGTCTTGAAATTGCCGCTTCTCTTTTTAGCTGTTAGGGGGCGGCTATTTCTTTGTCTGGTTGCCCAGAGTGATTGCCGCTATAACGACAAGTGTAAAAGTAAGTACTTCCATCACTGTCATAAGCCTCACTCCCTTCTGTGAGGAGTTTGGCCCCGTCCTTTTGATTGCCTTTTAATTTTAACACATCTGACAAAATTTGACAAGCCGTGCTTGACCGAGGGTTAAGTGCGGCTGTTTTTTTTATGGTTTTGAGGGGCAAAAAAGGCCTTCTGCAAAAAGATTACAGTTAATTTTTGAAAGATTACAGTTTTCTGGGGTTGACAGAACGCGAAAAATGCGCTTAAAATGGAGATAGAGGATATGAATGAGGGCACCGGTTGACGCCGGTGCTCTTTTTTTATGCCCAAAAACAGGGTGGTGTGGTTTTGCCCGGAATACGGCCAAAAAACGGCCCAAATACGGCGCAAATACGGCACAAGCGAGGAATAAAGCAAAAGGCAGGTGAGAATGTGGGTGTAAAGGACAAAGACGGTTTGACACCGGCTATGAGCAGTTTTTGCGAGGCATTGGTGGCGAGTGATGATGTGTGTGGGGCTTATCGGGCGGCGTACAATGCCGGACGGATGAAGGAGGCCACGGTGCGGAGAAAAGCATACGAGCTGCTGCAAAACCCCAAGGTGGCGGCCAGAGTGGAAAAGCTGAAAGATAAAGTGCGCAAAACCTCTGAGGCGGCGGCGGTGATGAGCCGGGTGGAGGTGCTGCAAGAGTTGACCAGAATTGCCGGCGGTACGGGTGTTTGCCCGGTGTACGGTGCGGACGGCGAGGAGCTGGTGCCAAGACCTGCGTCGTTATCCCAGCGGCTGAAAGCGTTGGAGCTGTTGGGTAAGCACCATCAGATTTTTACCGAGAGTGTGAAGATTGGCACGGAAAAGCCTTTTGAGGTGAATATTACCGTATTGGACAAGTGATAAACAAGGAGTGACGCTAATTGACATTAAATGAGTTTTATATCAAGTGTGTGCTGCCGTTGATGGCGGAAAAGCAGAGTGCGGCAGGGGCATACGGTGAGCAGTTTGTGGCCGTGGTAAATGCGGTGTTGACGGAACTGGCGCCGCTGAATGACCGATTGCGGCTGGCGGCAGGTGAGGAAGCGCCGGGGGTAAGAATTTATGCGGCGGCTGACGAGCTGCCTTTTGACCGGGGCCTGCTGATGGGCTGTGCGGCGTATGGTTGTGCGGCCAGACTGTATGTGGATGAGGCCGGAGACGAAGCCAATATGGTGGGATTTTTGGAAAGCTGCTATGAGGCCGGGAAAACCCGCTTTACCAAGGCCGAATATGTGGCGGTTAAAAGAACTTTTGGCAGGGAGGAATAAACGGTGGATTTGGAAATGATGGGCGATATGACCGAAACTGTGACCGAGAATGATTTGGGAGAGTTTTTTGACAGCGGCTTTGATGATGCCGCCGAGGATTTTGGGCAATATGTGCCCCAAAATGAAGATAACAGCGATGCAGATAACACCACGGAGGACACCACCTTCGTTGATGATATGAACGGTACCGATGGACAGCCGGCGGACACCCCCGCAGGTGACACAGATGCCGAAACAGGGGATGCCAGGGCCGCGGACACCACCGCAGAGGCAGAGGCAGAACCAAAGAACACCGAGGATAAGAGTGAGCCCCGATATACCCTGAAAATTCGGGGGAAGGAGCAGGAATACGGCTTGCAGGATATTTTGCAGCTGGCCAGCAAGGGCGGCGATTATGACCGTGTGCGGCAGGGGTATGATGAGTTCCGGGTGGAGGCAATGGCTTTGCGTGAGCTGGCGGCCGAGCGAGGAAAGAGCACGGCAGAATTGCTGACGGAACTGAAAGCCCGGCAGGCAGCGGATAAGGTTGACAAGCTTGCCGGTGAGCTGATGGAAAACGGTATGGATGAGGCGCTGGCAAGGCTGCTGGCCGAAAACCAGATTACCGTGCGTGAGATGCTGCAAGCCAAAAACCAATCTTCCCCTGCCAATGTGGCAGAGGAGGAAGGGGAGCCGAACACCGAGGAAACCAAGGACAGCGGCGCTGACAAAGACGGACACGGTGAGGCGCTGGCGGAGAGTATCCGCAAACTGGTGGCGGTGTACGGTGTGAACGAGCTGCCGCCGGAAGTTATCCAGCTTTCGGTCGAGAAGCAGCTGCCCCCGTTTGAAGCCTACCAGAACTGGCTGCTGCAAAAGGCGGAGGCCGAAAAGGCCGAGCTTGGCAGACAGCTGGAACAGGAAAGGCTTAACAAACGAAACCTGGCCAAAAGCCCCGGAAGATTGGAAAACAGCGTGGGCGGCGGCAAGGATTGGTTTGCCGACGGGATGGATATGATGGGCTGGTAACAGCCGAAAGCGGAACAAAACAACAGAATAACGGAACAAAACAACAGAAAATGAAAACAGAAATGAGGAGATAAAACTATGGCAACTTCTATTAACCTGGCAACTTCTTACTCCGGCAAGATTGCAACTGCCTTTACCAAGGCGAGCTATGTGGCCGGCAATTACAGTAACGATTACAGCTTTGAGGGTGTACGCAGCCTGAACATCTGGACCCCCAAAACGGTGGATTTGGTGGATTATGACCGTACTGCAACCGCCGACCGCTTTGGCCAGATGACCGAGATGGAGGACAGCTTGCAGACCTTGACTATGAACGAGGAAAAGAGCTTCTCCATCAGCATTGACCGCGGCAATTACAGCGACCAGATGATGATGAAAAGAGCAGGCCGCATGATGAATTTGCAGATTGCGGAGAAGGTGGTACCGATGATGGACAAGTACACCTTTAACGCCTGGGTGAATGCGGCCGGTACCAAGGCGGCAACCGGTGCGCTGACCAAGACCAATGTGGTGGGCAAACTGCTGGATGCGGGTGCTGCGCTGGACAATGCGCTGGTGCCTGATGACAACCGTGTGGTTTACCTGCCGGTTAGAAACTATAACTATCTCCGCCAGTCTTCGGAGTTTATGAATTTGGAGGCGCTGGGCGTTAAGGCTGTGAAGAAGGGCGAAGTGGGCAATGTGGGCAATATGCGTATTGTTAAGGTGCCCGACAGCTATTTGCCCGCTGACGTCGAATTTTTGCTGACCTATAAGGGCTCGCTTCTGCGCCCTGTGAAGCTGAAAACGGCCAGAATTCTGACCGAGGTTAAGGATGTGGACGGCTGGCTGTTGCAGGGTCGTTGGTACTATGACGCCTTTGTTATCAAGGCCAAGGAAATGGGCGTTTATGCCGGTCTGACTGCGGCCAGAGGCTAAGCAAGGTATGTGAGTGCAAAGGGGGAAATAACTTCCCCCTTTGCATTAAGGGCAGGTGATCATATGTACTGTTGGGAGATTGTGGGCCAATTTGCGATTGCCGTGACATATCTTGCGGCCTTTTGGCTGGGTGCCTGGGTGAGAGAGCCGTTTGTGTTTTGGCCGAAGGGAAAACCCAAAAGCGAGCCTGCGGTGCAGGATGAGGATAAGCGGCAGCGGCAGTTGGCGGCCATGCTGAATTATGGCGTGGACGATGCCAGACGGGCGGCCAGAGAGAGCAGGAGAGGCGTATGACGTTAAGTGAGCTGAAATTTGCAGAGAGTGACTTTGAGGGGCAGGATATAGCCAGTCTGGACGACCGACCGAAAATATCGGCGGCCGAACTGAAAAAGCGCTTTGACAACATTGGCAAGGCGATGCTGGCGCTGGGGCGGTTTAACCAGCTGATTGACAGTCTGATAAGCGGCGAGGCGCTGAATGAGATGAGTGTGCCGGGTATGGACGGTGCGACACTGGCGGAGGTATTGAGCGCGCTGGACGAAGCGGTGCAGGAAATGGGCGAAACCCAGCAGGGAATAGGTGGCACCCAGCAGGAAATGGGTGAAGCACAACAGGGGTTGAGTGAGGCAGTGCGGCAGCTGGGTGAAGCACAGCAGGCTTTGAGTGAGGCACAACGTGAGCTGAGCGAAAAAGTACAGCAAGAGATGGCTAATGTGGTAAAGGCCGTGAATGGTGTTGCCCCGGATGAAAGCGGCAATGTGGCTTTGGTGAGTGCAGACGAGGTGAGTTATTGATGGGTATTGTAATTACCAATGATAAGCACTACACCGATATTGCAAATGCTATCCGGGAAAAGAACGGAGGGGAAACAAAATATTTCCCCTCGGAAATGGCAGCGGCAATCACCGAAATACCCACTATCGAGGACGTAGAATTAGAAGTTGGATATGTTACGCCTACCGGTGAGAAATTTACGGTGTATCCAAACGGCGATGGTTTTTCCTCTGTCACGGTAGCCGGTGATGCAAACCTTGTCCCGAAGAACATCGTTGCTGGTGTGACCATCTTCGGCGTAGAGGGCAGTAAGGAAGATAAAGAACCCGACCTGTCCCCCATCACAGTTACCCCCACGGGTGATGATTTTACGGAATACCCGGACGGTGACGGTTTTTCATCCGTAACGGTTGAGGGTGACGAAAACCTTATCCCCGAAAACATCAAGAAAGATGTAACCATTTACGGTGTTACGGGTACGGCCGAGGGTGGCGGTGCGGCTGACACGGAGGTAATCCCCACGGGGTATGAAGCCTATGTAGAGGCGGCAAAAACGCTGTATACCGGGCCATATAGCGGCCTTATGGTTATGGTAGACGGTGCAAACTATATCGGCGTTGTGTTCTTGATGGACGATTTTCTTATTAAGGACTATGACAAAGGCACAACTTGGATTTCTATGCAGGGTGCTGTGTATTGCAAATACACCCAGAGTGCCGAAACTTGGGAAGTGTTGGACTATCGGGCAGAAGCGTCCACGGGCGAACACTACACCAGAAATATTGTGTATTCTACCCGTGTTTTGTATTTTGGAAAGCAAACGCAAGCATATCCCTATGCGGTGTTTTCGCAGGGTACGGGTATTTTATGCGGTCAATACGGGCAGTATCTGGACGGCGTTATTCTGCCTGATATTTTATGTGGAGTATATGAGGAGGTAACAGAATGAGCGTTGAAACCACCACAAAAACCATTGTATTTACTTCGGACAGGAGTGATTATGGCACAATGGCGAAAGAGGTTGTAGCCGCATTTATGGAACTTTGCCCGGAAGCCACTATCCAGCAAGTCAACACCGATACAACAAGTGTGTATGATGTGGTTTTGAAGATTGGAAATGACGGATGGTATATTCGTCATTATAATTCTGGCAAACTATTTTATCATTACATGGGTTATATGCTGGATGGCGTGTTTACATCGGTAACAGGAACAAGTCAATCAAACATTGTTACTTCGAGCGTAACCGTATATGTAGAAAAGAGAGCCGTTAATTCGGATTTAGCACGCTATCAAATATATTCGTCCTCGACAAGTACCGGTGTGCGTTTGTGGCTTGGTTTTGGGCAAGGTGCTTGTGACGGCTTGCCCTATACTTTGCTTTATTTTGGCGAAGCATTCCCAGTAACGGGCTATGTTTTTGGAGGGGGCATGAGTGTGCCGGAAAGTTTGAATTTCCCTGCAAACAAACCTGCCCAAACGCCGGCTGGTATGACTATTCTTGCACCGGCCACAGCAACGGCGAACACTTTTTCTTTGGGGTATATCACATTTGCCAATGAGGTGATTTACTGCGCTTCGGTTCATCCCAATACTCTTTTTGAAGAATTTTATTGTGGTGACAAAAAATTTGTACTGCTTTATGACGTTTACGGTTATTGTATTGCCGCATCGTGACCGCCTACATTCTTAACCTGTTTGACCTTGCTTGCACCCTGTTTGCTTTGAACTTGGGTGTTAAGGAATTAAATCTGCTGATACAGAATGTCCCGGTTATGGTGTTTTATAAAACTGTGATTGTGGGTGTGCTTTGCTGGTGGGCGGCTAATCGTAAAGAGCCGATTGCCAGAGTTGGCCTGTTGGTATGTACGGCGGTTTATGCGGCATTGGGTATGTGGCATATATGGGGACTGTTTATGTTAAAGAAAGGGGGTAGATTACCGGTGACGGAATGGGAAGTGTTTGAGCTTATTGTTGCTGTTGTCGGCTTTTTGGTGGTTATCTTTAAGATTGCCACACCGCTGACGCAGGCAATTACAAAATTAACAGTAATTGTGGAATCTTTGGACGAAGACCTGCGGGAACAGAAAGAAAAGAGCAGAGAGAGCCATCGGAAGCTATGGGAGCACAGCAGCGAGCTGGACCGGCGAGTGGATGAACACGATTTGAAATTTGCAGAGCACGATTTGAGGCTGGCAGCGCATGATAAGGTGCTGCAAGGCTATAAAGAAAACGATTAAAGGAGAAGAAAATTATGACTAACTTTTATGAAGATATTAAAACCTGGGGCGTTGAAACATATGGCTATGACATTGTGGAGCTAACCAAGGCGCTGACCGAAAAAATGCAGGGGCGTTTTGCCAAGGCAACCGAAAATCTGGCGGATGTGAACAACCGTGCGCTGGTGCAGGCCTGTTATAACGTGTATATGCAGATGCGCTCGGTGGCTTCGGGTGACCGTGAAATGCTGTTGGATGATGAAACCATCAACACCACCAAGGTGCTGATTTTGCAGGGTAAGGCCTAAGAGGGGGCGAGCTTATGCAGGAGACAGAAAACAGGTCCGAGAGCATTATAAGCCGTGTGGCCAGGCTGATTGATGTAAAGTCTATTGTCACGCTGGCTTTGGTGGGCGTTATGTGCATAATGACAGTAACCGAAAAAGAAACGGGAGAACTGTTTAACAGCTGCATAATGCTGGTGCTGGGGTTCTTCTTTGGCAAGAACCTGAACGGCGGCCAGAACAAGGAGGGATAAACAAATGCGATTCCCTTTTGATACATACCGCCTTGGCACCAGATATGGGCATAAGGGGCGGTTTTGGAAGTGTGGTTGGCACAGCGGTTTGGATTTATGCTCGGCCAATTATGGCGGTAACGGCGTGGTTTACCCCATTCAGCACGGAAACGTGATTAAGGCGAGCTGGTCGGAAAGCTACGGCAATTATCTGCTGGTGAAGCACCCTGACGGCTATGTGAGCCTGTATGCCCACCTGAAAAGTGTTTTTGTGCAGAAGGGCGATATGGTGAGCGAGCGGACTGCGCTGGGCATTGAGGGTATGACAGGCCACGCTACCGGCAAGCACCTGCATTTGGAGGTGCATAAGGGTGAATACAAGTACCCGTCAACCATTGACCCGTATAAATTTTTGAAGGAGCGGATGGAAGTGAGCAAAGTGCTGAAAATTTCCTTAAACGGCGTGAAAAAGCAGGTGCAGGCCATTGAACACGCAGGCTATAACTATGTGCGCTTGCAGGATTTGCGGGATGAGCGGATTGCGGTGGAGTATGATGCGGCCGAGAAGATGCCCGTTATTAAGGTAAAGTAAATATTGGCTGAAAACAGCAGCCCCGGGTGAAGGTTGCCCGGGGCTGTTATTGCAGGGGGAGAGAACAGGTGGATTTGCAGATAACCAGAAGGCAGCAGAGTTTTATACAGGCCGAGGCCGATGAGGTACTGTTTGGCGGAGCGGCCGGCGGCGGTAAAAGCTATGGGCAGTTGGTGGATGCGTGGCTGTATGCGCTGAAATACCCGGAAAGCAAGCAGTTGGCTTTGCGGCGCACCTTCCCGGACTTGGAGCGCTCTTTGATACTCACCAGTCTGGGGCTTTTCAGCCGTGAGGTGGCGGCATATAACAGCAGCCAACACCGCTGGTATTTTGTCAACGGCTCTATCATTGAGTTTGGCTATTGCGATAATGAGAAGGATGTACACCGCTACCAGGGTGCGGAATATGATGTTATCCGCTTTGATGAGCTGACGCATTTCTCTGAATATATGTATGTGTATCTGCTGAGCCGACTGAGAGGTTCTAAGCCTTACCCCAGACAGATAAAGAGCAGCACCAACCCCGGCGGAGTGGGGCATTATTGGGTGAAGGCGCGGTTTATCGACATTGGGGCGGAAGGCGTGGAGCATAAGGTGCGGGATGAGAACACCGGGGAAGTGAGTACCAGAGTTTTTATACCGTCTAAGCTGGACGACAATCCTTTTCTGCTGCAAGGTGACCCCGGTTATGCCAAGCGGCTTAATCTGCTGCCGGAGAAGGAAAGAAAGGCGCTGAGAGAGGGCAACTGGGATATTTTTGAGGGGCAGTATTTTGAGATGTTCCGGCGTGAGGTGCATTGTTTTGAACCCTTTGCTATACCTGCAAGCTGGCGGCGCTATGTGGCCTTTGACTATGGACAGGATATGTTTGCGGCATACTTTGCGGCGATTGATGAGCGGGAAAACATCTGGGTATACAAGGAAGTCTATAAGGACAAGCTGCTGGCGAGTGAGGCGGCCGAGCTGCTGCAAAGCCGTATTGATGAGGGGGAGAAGATTTCTGCCTTCTTTGCACCGCCTGACCTGTGGAACAAGCACAGCGACACCGGCCGAAGTACGGCGGACATCTTTGCGGCCAAGGGTATGGGGCTGACCAGAGCCAACAATGACCGTGTGCAGGGATGGTATGATTTGGCCGAATGGCTGAGGGTATATGACGATGAGCAGGGGGCAAAAACGGCAAAGCTGAAAATCGGCAGTAACTGTTTGAACCTGCTGAGGACGCTGCCTGCTTTGCAGCGAAGTGAGAGAAACCCCAACGACTGCGCCAAGGACCCGCACGAGCTGACCCACGCCCCGGATGCTCTCAGGTATTTGGTGGCAGGCAGACCCTGGGCGGAAAAGCCGAGGCAGGAGAGCAGATTTGCGGCAGGGGCACGAAGCTTTATGCGGCTGGGGCGGTAAGCTATATAAACGCTATATAAGTGACGGACAGAGGTGATGTGATGAGTAAGTTTAATTTTGGCGGCGGAGGAGCGGCTAAGCGTACTTTTAACATTGAGCGTTTTCGGGGGTGCGATATGGCATCGTCTCCGCTTTCGGTATCGGCCGAGAGAAGCCCCGACTGTGTTAACCTGATACCGGATAAGGACGGCTTCCCGGTATGCCGACCGGGTGCGAGGGTGAAGGCAGAGTTTGACGGCCGAATTAACGGAGTACATATTTTGCAGGTGGCGGCGGGTAAATTTCGGCTGGTGCACCACGGCGAAAAATTGAGTCTGTGGGCGGCGGACGGCACGCAGACGGTGGTTTATGAGGGAATGAACAATGCCCGAAGCAGAAGTGCCCAGTTGGAGGGGAAATTGGGTATTTTTGACGGGCTGTGCGCTTTGCTGGCCGAGGTGGACGCAGACGGAAAGCTTAGTGTAAAGCCGATGACGGAGGCAGCCTATGTGCCGACCACCACCATTGGGCGCAAGGCCGGTGCAGCTATGGGCGGCACGGCTTTGGAGGCGGTTAATCTGCTGAGTGACCGCCGCAAAAACAGCTTTTGTGTGGCTGAGGAAGGGCAAACCGTGCTGTGGCTGGACAGCGCCCCCGTGAAAGAGGTGCTGGGAGTGAGGCGCCTGCTGGAAAACGGTATGTGGATTGAGGTTACCGGCTGGACACTTGACGGTGTGCTGGGCAAACTGACCTTTGGTGAGGGTTTGCAGGTAACGGCGGTAAGCGGTATGGATAACTATGAAGTGACCTTTGAAGCACAAAATATAGGTGATGAGGACAGACAGGCTGAATATACGGCTGCTGATGCGGCGATAGTGGATGAAGAGGGCTGCGCAGTGTGGTATTGGTCGGAAACCGACAAAACATCTTATGCCACCAAGTATTATTTTAAGCTGGGTGAGAGTCTGCCAAAGGAAAGCTGCGAAGCGGTGATAACTGTGGCGCAAACTTACTATAAATTCCAAAGCATATATGACGATGGCTTTGACTATAAGGTGGATTACCCATACCCCCGTGATTATGCGGTGACGGTGACCACAGAGGAGCAGACGGTAGACCTTGGCTGGTTATCCGAATATTATGAGATGAGTGCGGGCGAGGTTGAAGCGCACGATTATCTGTGGGCGGAGGAAATGTGCTGTGAGGTGCAGCTGGTACAGCAGGACGGTATTTGGTACCTGACGGTTACAGAGCCGCATACGGCCTACCACGGCGGCGGCATTACCTCACGCATATACGTAAGGGATTTGAGTGGAGTGCAGATCGGCTGGCGGGAGAGTGGCGTGAACCTGTATACGTCCAGAATTAACGGCTGTACGGTGCCGGTGGTGTACGGTGTGGGCGGTAATGCCGACCGATTGTTTGTGACCGGCAACCGCAATATGCCCAATATGGACTGGATGAGCGGCTTTGAGGATATGACATACTGGCCGGATGTGGGATATACCAAGGTGGGGAGTGAGGCCACCCCGGTGGTGGGGTACAGCTGGCTGACCGACGGCACGCTGGCCATACACAAGGAGGCAAACGGCAGCGAGCCGACTATCTGGTACCGCAGAGGCACGCTTGGGGCAGACGGAGAGGCCGAGTTTAGCCTGACACAGGGTGCTGTGGGTGTGGGCGCGGTATCAAGTGACTGTTTTGCCGATTTTGGTGACGACAACCTGTGCTTATCCAATGACGGAGTGTTTGCGATAACCAGAGTGGCCAATGAGGCGGCCAATGAGCGATTTGCCAAGAACCGCAGCTGGTATATTAACCCGAAGCTTACCCAAGAGGAAAATTTGCGCGAGGCGCAGATGATGACGAAAAGCGGCAGGTGCTATCTGGCGGTGAACGGTCGGGTGTATGTGGCCGATGCGCTGGCGCCCAGAACCTATGAGGACGGAGGCGGCGGTTACCAATATGACTGGTGGCTGTGGGAGAGCCTCCCGGTGCGGGTTTGGGTGCAGGGCGAGAGTGAGATTTGCTTTGGCACCGAAAATGGTGAGATTATGAGCCTATCCCCCGGAACATACAGCGATATTTGGCCAAGTGGAACGAAGGCTATTGCCTGCCATTGGTTTACCGGGGTGCTGGACTTGGGCAGCCGTGCATATTGCAAGAAGATTAAAAATGCCTATGTGATTGCCGAGCCCTTTAACAGCAGCCACGCCAAACTCTCTTATATTGTGCAGGGTTTGGAAACGAGAGTGTTAGACCGAAGTATGGGCGTGTTTGATTTTAACAACATAGATTTTGCAGATTTTGGTTTTGAGACAGACGATATGCCGAGAAACCTGGCCAGCAATGCCAAAGCCAAGAAGGTGATGTTTGTGAAGTTTAAGATTGAAAACGAACCGGGCAAGGCTTTTGGCATTTATGGATTGACGGTGCTGTATACGGTAAGCGGAAAATACAGGGGATAAAGAAGACAAAGGAGTGAGCAGATGGAGATCGTGAAAAGCTGTGAGGGTATTTGGCGCGAGTACCAGGATGCGTTGGGGTTTAACAGCCGGCTGGGATTGGAGGAAACGGTTAAAATAAACAGCGATTTTTACAATGACCGCCAATGGCTGGGAGTGGACGCCCCGGATTTGGACAAACCCTGTTTTAATATCATCAAGCCGGCGGTGAATTATTATGTGTCGCAGTTGGTATCGGACGATATTGGCGTGAGCATTGAGGTGGATAAGAATTTGGGTAATCTGCCACCGGTGGGCGCAGACGAAGGTGTTTTGCAGCCGGGTGAGTATCTGGGGCGGATTATGCAGCAGGCGGTGGCCGAGGTGCTGGAAACCACCGAGGCAGGATATAAGCACCGATTGCTGTTAAAGAGAATGGCGCTGGATGGGGATATGGCGCTGCACAGCTATTTTGACCCGACGGTGGATGTGGCAGATAACGGGGCGATGGGAGCGATACGCACCGAAATCATCAAGAATACGGATATTTTCTTTGGCAACCCTGCCACCAATGAGGTGGAAAGACAGCCGTATATTATTATTCGGCAGCGGCTGCTGCTGAGTGAGGCCAGAGAGCTGGCCAAAAATAACGGCTGTGACCCCGAGGAGATTATGCCCGACAACGAGGTGGGCGAGGATGAGGACATCAACAAGCAGTATGTGACGGTACTGACCAAATATTTTAAGCAGAGAACCAAGTATGATCCCGAATTTGCCGAAAAGGAAATGGAGGCCTTTGGCGAGATAATCAGCGGGGAGCTGAGTGTGCATTATATGCAGGTGACCGAGAGGGCGGTTATCCGAAAAGAAACCGACCTGGGGTACAAGCTGTACCCGGTGGCCTATGCCAGCTGGGAGGCGGAGCTTAATAACTACCACGGGGTATCGCCGGTGACGGGCAAAATTAACAACCAGATTATCTTAAACAAGATGTATGCGCTGGCCAGCCTTGACCGACAGAATTACAGCTTCCCCAAGGTGATTTATGACCGCAACCGTCTGACGGAGGGCTGGAATCCCGACCCCGGTATGGCGATTGGGGTAAGCGGCGATGTGCGCGATGTGGTAAGTGATTTTCGGCCGAAGGATATGAGCGCACAGGTATTGCAGCTGATTGGTGACATCGAGGAGCGTACCAAGAGCAGTATGGGCATTTATGATGCGGCGCTGGGTAATGCAAAGCCGGATAATACATCAGCCATATTGGCGGTGCAGCAGGCGGCGGCAACACCGCTGGACTTGCAGCGGCAGGATTTTTACCGCTTTGTGGAGGCCAATGTGCGGATTTGGCTGGATATGATGAGTGTGGATTACGGCTGGCGCACGGTTACGCTCCCGAACCAAACGGCAGACGGGCAGACAGCAGAGATTGCAACCAAGTTTAATTATGCGGAAATCGGCCGCTGCCGCTGGCATATGACGGTGGATATTGGCGCGGCGGCAAGGTGGAGCGAGCTGGTGCAGGTGCAAATGCTGGATAATCTGCTGAACGCAGGTATTATGCCTGACGCCGAGACTTATCTGGAATGCCTGCCGGACGGATATTTGAAGAACAAGGCCAAACTGCTGGAAAGAGTGCGTGAAAAGGCAAAAGCGGCGGCCGAAATGCCGACGGTAAACGGAGGTGGGATGTAATGCTGTGCCCGAGGTGTAAGATTGAGCTGCGCTGTGAAGAAAAAGAGGGGGCGGCAGCGCTTATCTGCCGCAACCCCCGTTGTGAGCAGTATGACAGGATTGTGGTGAAGCTGGAAGATGAGCAGACGGAGGAGGCCGAAAACGATGGTGATTAAATATGACGAAAAGAACAGAACCTATACCCGATTGAATGAGCAGGGGAAAGCTATGGGCACGGTGGCCGAAAATGACAGCCTGGGGAGATATGAGGGGATTGCCGCCGAATACCGGGCACAGCAGAACCGGCAGGCCCAACAGAGTGCCAACCCCAGCGGCTATGACAGATATAAGGCGGTGGCCGAGCAGTATAACAATGCGATAAGGGAGGCCAAAGAGCAGCAGACCGAGCAGACGGTGCGGGCGATGACCGAGCAGGTGGCCGCAGCCAGACGGCAGAATGAGGAGGCCAACGCCCAGGCGTATGCGGCCAAGAGGATTGCCGAAAAGAACATTGGGCAGCAGCTGGCGGCGGCGGGACTGGGCAGCGGAGGTATGAGCGAGACTGCCCGCCTGCAAAATGAACTTAATTGGCAGAACACCGTAAACAGCAACAACCAAAACCTGATGAGTGCCGAGCAGAACATCATCAACCAGATTAACCAATACCGTGCCGACCGGGCGATGGAGGCGGCCGAGGCGGAATATAAGCAGCAAAGTGAGCTGGAACAGATGTATTTGCAGCAGCAGGAGCAGGAGGCCGAGAGGGCATACCAGCGTGAGAGGGATGCGGTGGCCGACGCCCGGTATAAGCAGGAGAGTGAGCGGGATTTGGCTTTGCAGCTTTTGAAGCTGGGGTATAACAATGAGCAGATTGCCAGAACGCTGGGGGTACCGCAGGCAACAGCGGCGGTGAACGGAGCGGCAGCACAGACGGCAACAAGACAGGCAGCGCCCGAACAGCCTGCCAAGGCGCAGGCCGGGGAGGCTACATTGGATAACAACCCAACAGCGTATTTGGAGAGCAAATATGCCGAATTGTTTGCCGGAGCTAATGCGGCGGAAAAGATTTGGCTGAAAAATGTGCTTTATCAGCTGGAAATGGGTGAGCTTAGCGCCGAGGAAGCGGCGGCCAAGCTGGGCAGCCTGTAAGCGCATGAGGAATGGGTAGGAATCAGACACGGGGAGGAAGCTATGACAATTAACATAAACGCAGAACTGCTGAAAGCAGGTGAAAAGAGAGGGCAAAAGAGAAATGCCGAGCTGATGAAGGCTTTGAAAGCCGGGGAAGAGCGGGGTAAAATCCGGGCGGCGGCAAATTCGCTCTCTACCAAGGGCGCAGAGCCCCAAAAGGCACAAACACCCGTAAACGTGATTAAAATGGGCGAGGGAGGGGCAAATTCGCCCCAAACCCACCAAATAAACACACGGACAAACACCCAGGAGGAAAGGGGATTGTTCGCCAAATGGCTGGAAAGAAGAAAGGCAAGCGAGCTGGGGCAAAACTATCTTCCGCAGGAGACTGCCGAGGACAAAATAAACAGCCAAATGCAGAAGCTGCGGCAGGAAAACGCACAGGCGGCGCTGCTGGCGGTGGCCAAAGGGGCGCAAACGGTAAGCGGCAAATTGCAGGAATACGGGGATAATCGGCGTGAGCGGATTTTGCAGAACGAAAGTGAGCTTATCAATGAGGGGTACAATGCCCGAATTAAGCAGACGGTGGATGCGGCGGTAACACCCGAACAGCGGCAGAGTATGCAGCTTTATGCACGGGAAAGTGAGCTGATACAGAAATACTTAAACGCCGGTACGGCCGAGGAAAGAGCAAGCGCAGAGAGGGAGCTGAAAACGCTTAGGGGGTATCTACCCGAGAGTTATAAGCGAATGAGCCGGGTGCAGGGTGCTGTGGGCGGTGGTATTGCCGGCATGGAGGCAGGAGTGGCAAAGGCACTTAACCCCTTGGGCGAGGGTAAGGCTGAGGAGGTTATGCGTAATGTGGCGGCGGCCGATGTGAAGGGCAAAGAGGGCTTAAACGGCATTGGACGGCTGGCATATGATGCGGCGCAGACGGTGACAGGCAATTTGGCGGCGCTGGCGGTGGCAGGAGCCACGGGCGGTGCGGTAAACCCTTTGCTGACGATGGGTGCTGCGGCCGCAGGGCAGGGAGTGCAGAAGGCTAAGCAGCAGGGTGCAAGCGACCAACAAGCCCTGCTTTCCGGTTTGGTGCAGGGCACGGTGGAGGCGGCTTTTGAAAAGCTGCCGCTGGATAACCTGTATAAGCTTTATGGCAAGGGCGCCAAGGGAGTAATCAGCGGTAATGCGGCGGTGTACCTGGCGGCGGTGGCCAAGCAGGCAGGGATTGAGGGTAGCACGGAAATGCTGACAACATACGCCCAGAATCTGGCGGACCTGGCGATTTGGGAGAAGGAGCAAAACCCGGAGCTGAATATGAACGAATGGCTGGCGGCTACGCTGAAAGAGATGGCGTACTCCGGCGTGCTGGGTGCCGTGGTGGGCGGTGCTATGGGTGCGCCTGCGGCTGTGATGAACGTGAATGCCGATATGCAGGCACAAAAAAACACCCCTGCAAGCGTGGCAGAGACGAAAGAGGAACAAACACCCACGGCGGCAGAAAACCAAGCCGAGACGGGGGCAAATGCGCCGTTGGTAGGGCAGGAGGATAAACACACACCAGCGGAGTTACAGGTGATGACGGAGTACCAAGCGGCAGTAGATAGTAAACTGCTTGGTTTTGTGCAAAAGGTCATCAGCAAGGCTGCGGATATTCCTAAACGTTTCGAGTTGAAGGGTATGTCGAATAGGGCGGCGGAAGATATATGGCGTCTGACTGGTGTGAACACATATGGATTCAAAACTGCGATAGAACCGCGGGCCGTACAGCACATCGTAAACAGGCATGGGGCAAACGGGCAGGCAGACCAAAGTATGGCAGATAGTGCTGATATTGCGCGTGTTCAATATGTTTTAGATAATTATGACAATGTGGAATATTCCGGGCGAAGTGAGGCGTATACAACAAATGAAAACGGCCGTAGCAAAACTGCCAAAACGGTAACGTTTACCAAAAAAATAGACGGACATTACTATGTTGTAGAGGCTGTGCCTGATACAAAGGCTAAGACTGCATATGTTGTTTCGGCATACAAAAACAGGAGCTTGCAGCCCGTCAGTGGCCAAGCCCCTGCGTTACGTCCGGAAACGCAGCATACAAATGCTCCTGTTAATAACAGTATAGCAAATGCCGTGGTAAAAAGCAACGGTGGAGCAGAGGAATTTATCGGGCAGAGTGAGAATGAAACTGTGGCAGTACCTGCGGCCAGAGCCGAGGAATGGAGCAAAGCCGAGAAAGTTGCGGCCTCGCTGGGGGTAAAGTTGGCACCGATGGAAGGTGTGGCCGACGGTGAATATGCTGACGGCGTGGTAAGGCTGAATGTGAACAGTGAGCAGCCGTTGATGAGATTGCTGGTGCACGAACTGACACATCACATTGAGAGTAGCGGGTATTATGCTGCGCTGGCCGATTATGCGGAAAGATACATAAGCGGCGTATTGAAGCTGGACGCCAAGACGATGCAGCGTGATTTGGCAGCAGAATATGCGGCCGGCGGTGTGAAGCTGGATGAGGAGGGTGCCCGGCGTGAGCTGGTGGCAAAGTTCTGTGAGCAGAAGCTATTTGGCGATGAGGCGGCGATTGAGCGGCTGGCGAATACCGAGCGGAGCCTTTTTGAGCGGATATATGAGTGGGTGCAGGATATGCTGGTGCGCTTGCGGGGAACTGCGGCCGAGGCCGAACTGCGCCGTATGGAAAAGCTATACATAAAGGCGGCACACAGTACCGGCAGCACGGACAGAAGCGGGGTGCAGTACAGGATTGGCAGAACAAGCAGAAACCAAAGTTTTGTAGAGGTAGAAGATGATATACTTGCCGGGATACCGCAGGAGGAATGGGTATCAGTTGTAAAGAAAAATCTTAAACAAAAATTCCCTGATGGCATAATTGTGGGTAATAACGAAATCGTAATTGATGGTCAGAGTAGGCAGGAGATGACTTATTCCAAGTATATGCAATGGCTGTATAACAATGACCCACAACTGCAAGCAGATAAGCTGCGTGCAACGAATAATGCCGATGAGATATTGCTTGCTGCGGCAGATTGGGTAAATGAAGGTTTGAATCATCCACGCAAAGACAGAATTGTGGATTTTGCACGTGGCAATGTATTGTTGCGAGTGGGCAGCCAGGACTATTCGGCAGATGTCGTGGTGGGAACTCGTAAAAATGGTACTATGGTGTTGTACGATGTGTTAAACCTGCTGCCGACATCTTTTACAGAAAAAGAGACTAATGCAGCAATAAGCACGAACCCGTCACCGGGAGCTGCCAGAAGCACTGCATCAGTCTCCACTAATAGTATAGCCGATTCCGGGCAAGAAAGCAATAGCCAGAATAAAAATGTAAACAATAATGGCCAAAAAAGCACGGACCAAAACGGCCAAAAATCGCTGGGCAGTTCTTTTGATGAGTTGGCGAAGCAGCAGCGGGCAGCCGCCCGTGAGGAGGCCGAAATGCTGGCGGCCGAGGCGGCGGAGAAAGTAAAGGAGAAAATATCGGCCGAGGCGGTGAAGAATGAGGTATACCGTGAGAACTGGGCAGGGTATGACCGCAACGAGTTTGAAAATGCGGTTTTGCGGATGTACGGTGTGCCCAAAGGAAGGCGCGGCGAGGCCAGAAACTTAATCCGGGACTTTGCCAAGCGAATGACGGTGGGGAATGTGGTATCGGGCAAGGAATGTTATGAGTTATCCTGCGTGCTTTATGAGATGGGCGGCAAGGAGGATAACAGCTATGCCGAAGAAAACCCCGGGCTTAAAGAGCAAATGCTGGGGTATAAAATCTATGTGCCGGCAGATGTGCGGGCCAATGTGGGTGATTTTGACGCTATTAAAAAGCGCAGACGGCTTAACCTGCATACCACGCAAAAGCAGCAGCCGCTTTCTATTGACGAGGTGTATGATGAGCTGCAAGCGGAGTATGGGGCGGCAAGCTTCCCGGATCAGGATAACCAGACGGCCAAGTTGCGGCAGCTGCTGGCGGTGCGGGATAGATTGGAGCCGAGCTTTGAGAGCTGGACGGAGATGGACGAGCGCCACGGAACGGACAGCCACGGCTACCTGCTGAGTGAGCTGAAACGGGAGGCGGCCGAGTATGTGAAGCTGCGCCTGCAAAAGCTGGCCGAGAAAAACCGGAACGAGGCAGACGCCAAACCCAAAGACATACCCGATGTGAAGGAGTTTTTGAACGAGGAGGAAAGCAAAAACGCCGATGTAGATGCCAGGGAGTTCCTCTGGGCCAGGGAAATGACCAGCCCGACAATGGGTATGACGCTGTATAACAAGGACCTGGGGCGAGCGCTGGACAAGCTGGCCGGAGATAATGCTGAGCTTAGGAAAACCATGGGTGCGCTGATTGAGCGGCCGCTGCTGGAACTGAAACGGCAGCGGGCCATGCACGAGCAGCAGCTGTTGGACGACCTTTATGTTAAGATGGGCGAGCTGGGAATTAAGGCCGGGAGCGATGAAAGCGCCGCGGTGCAAAAATATGGTGAGGGGCGCAGGCTGGCTACCAATAAGGACGGGAAGCTGCCGTATACACAGCAGGACTTTGACGAGGATATGAAGCAGCTTGCCGAGGTAAAGCTGGACAGCACATACGCCAAAGCCAAGGTGGCCAAGCTGAAACGCGAGTATAAAAAGTGGCTGGCTGACGGTAAAAGGCCGTATAAGGGCAACGAGACGGTGCCGTATACTCTGGCTGACCTGCAAAGAGAGTTCCCCGATAAGTGGCAGAAGATCGTGGAGGCCAGCGAATACATACGCGGCGTGTATGATGAGCTTTTTGACAGCACCAATGAAACATTACAGCGGATCTATCCGCACTCGGCAGAAGAAGTGGAGCGGCAGGTGGCGGATAAGCTGGCCAGCCGTGACCGGTGCAAACTGAGAGCCAGACGGCTTTCGGAAGATATTGCCACCAACCGTGAGCGATTGGAGCGAGCCGAGCAGGAATATGCCCGATATGAGGTGCGGGGCTTGCAGGAAAAGGCCAAACGGACGGCGGCAGTTATCCGTATGCTGAAAAAGACCACCGAGAATATGCAGCGGCAGTTGGAGAACAGCCTGACAGCGGCCGACAGGTATGAGAGTATGGCGATGCACCTGCATCACCTGTACGAAAGCGGTGATGCGCTACGGCGGCATCGGCTGACCAAGCGGGCGAATTACTTCCACCACTACAATGAGGAGGGCGCGGTGCATAATCTGTGGCAGGCGATCATTGAACCGGCCGAGATTGACAGCAAGCTGGCGGCCATCAGCGCCGATACCAAGCCATACAGCCGCTTTTGGGGTGCTATGGAGCAGCGGAAAGGGGCAAGATACCGTGAGGATGCGGTGGGCGGTTTGCTGAGATATATACCTGCGGCTTGCAACAAGATTTATATTGACCCGTACATTGCCGGTGGGCGAAAGATTGTAAAAGGCGTGGCCGAGGCGACCGAGGACACCCGAAATGCCAACAGATTTTTGAAATGGTACACCGAATATCTGAATAATCTGGCCGGCAAAAGCCACCCCGTGGACCGTATTTTGACCGACCAGGCCAACCGTAAGGTGGTGCGGATTGCCAAAATTGCCCATTCTCAGGCGCGAAAGAATATGATTTTGGGTAATCTGGGCAGCTTTGTGGCCCAATGGTTTAATCTGCCCAATGCTATGTTTTATATTGGCAGCCCCAAAGCCTGGGCTGGGGCTTTTAAGGATTTGGCCGAATATCTGTTTAAGCAGGGCAGCGCCCGGGAATTGCAGGATATGAGCGGTTTTTTGACCGAGCGGTTTATGGACAGGAAAATCAGCCGCTTTAATACCGGTGTGATGGCAGTACCCGGCAGATTTGCCGAATGGCTGCTGACCTTTGGTGATGAGATGGTGAGCAGGCTGATTTGGTTTGCGGCGGTGCGGCAAAAGCAGAGAGTGCTGCTGGGTGACGAACAGATGCAACTTGACCCTGTGGCCTATGCGGATGAGATAACCAGGCGCTGTGTGGGCGGCCGGGGAGTTGGCGAAGTGCCGCTGAACCAGCAGGCCGAGCTGATGAAGATAGTGGCACCCTTCCAGTTGGAGGTTAACAACCAATGGCAGCTGATGAAGGAAATGCTGGTGGGCAAAGAATTATCCGGCAGGCAAAAGGCCGGTGCCTGGGCGCGGATGATGCTGCTGATGTTTGTGATGAACTCGCTGGCGGAATATCTGCGCGGCAGCGGTGTGGGTTCTGACTTCTTGGGCGCCGTGGTGGATGTGGTGATGGACGCCGTAAGCGGTGCGGATGACGAGGAGGAAATCACGCTGGCCGGTAGAGCGCAGCAGCTGGGTTTGCGCCTGATGGGTGAAACATTGTCTGCTATGCCGATGGGCGCCGAGGTGGCTGCGGCCATATTTACCGAGGAGAGCGACCGCCAAAAGCTGTTTGGCGAGGCGGACCCGACCAGGTTTGGCACCGGCAGCCTGTTGGGGCAAAAACTGGGCGCCTTTACTTTTGATATTTTAACCGGCGAGGATGTATCCGACAGCGGTTTTGAGTTGGCAACATCTTTGCTGATGCCCGGATACGGCGGACAGCTTGGCAAAACTCTGGGCACTCTGCAAGATATGGGCTGGGCGCCGAAGGTAACGCTGGGCGTAAAGGACGGCTTTAAGTTTGATGTGGAGAAAGGCTCGTTCTCTGACAGCGGACGGTATCGTTTTAGTATTGATACGGATAATCTTATGAATGTGGATACCCTGACGAATGTGGCCAAGGGTCTGGCATTGGGCCGCTGGGGTACCGCCGAGGCGCAGGCCTATATTGAGGACGGTATGAACCCGCTGAGCGAAAAGGTGACTGAGGCGGCAAGAAGCTTCCGTGATGAGTACGGTATGGAGCTGGCAGACTATGCAGCAATTTATAAGGCGGCAAGGGATGTTAAGGGTGATAAGGATAAAAAAGGCAACAGTATCCAGCCCGGCTCTGCCAAGGAACAAAAGGGCGAAGGCAAGAGTGCCAGCCTGAAAAAGAAGCAGCTGATTGACCGTATGGCCAAAGATATTGGTCAGCGAGGCAAACAGCAGCTTTACGTGGATATGGGAGTATCGGAAAAAGTGTGGTAAAATGAAGCAACCCCCGAGCAGCGTTAATGTGCTGCTTGGGGGTTGGTGGTTTCTTTGGTGGGGGAGTGGATGGATGTGTGGTGGAATATAGCTTGGTAATTTAATTGACGATAAAATGATGATTTTTAGGTCATTCATAGACAAAAGTTATGTATTTTATTGAATAAATTATAACTTTATGCTAAAATAACATTGGGATATGTTTACATAGTGATATGTTTACATAGTGATATGTTTCCATATTTCTTGCACAGATATAAATAAGTTTTAGAAGGTGGTATTTATGGCCAAAAAAAGAGATTTGGCTGTTATAATTGAAAGAGTGGGCGATACTCCAAGTAAATATGATTATTTTCTTATGAGTAATAGCGAGGAAGGCCTGAGGATTGATTTTGCACAATCCAATGAAAGCAACAAAAATAAATTGGAATTGATAGTTAAGCAGTCTGTTGTCGTGCCAGCAGACAAAATGCTATCTTTTTGCTCAGATGTGATTCAGTCATTGATAGAATATGAGAATGCATACAATAATGGCAAGGGGCTTCGATTACCGGAAATGCGAGATGAAGAGTTGATGTAAAGGAGGTGCAGTATCTTGCCATCTAATACATTTTCTACTGCTGAGGTTATCGATATTACCCAATATAATAATATTGAAAATATTACATCGGGTGTTAGTAGTGAACCTAATTATGAATTAATTAAGCAGATTGTTAGTGTGGGGCAGACGCATGCTACAAAGAAGTATGCCTATGTCAAGGATATAGCGGATTATATAGAACAATGGAAGAAAAAATTAAATGCCCCTAATCCATTAAATGTACCTAATCCTATCATAAATTTGGCAGATAATGTGTATACTCAAAGCAAAATCACTGTTGCAAACAATAATGAGATTGATTTGGAACAATGGAAAAAGCGAGAGTTGGAGTTCATGAAGAATGTATTGCCGGTTTCATATGTATTGTGGGGCGGGATATGTTTAGCATTGGCCTTGATTACTACGGTTATGCTTGCTTATGCAATTTATACAGGTATTTTTATTATCGGACCTTGGTTGAATTGTATGTTGTGCGTGGCCTCTTGGGGTATGACTATTACAGTTTTGGTAGCAATGCAAGAATGGAGATCGCGGAGTAATGACAAAGAGGGGAAAAAACGCACATAAATCAGATATGAAAGAGCCTTTATACAAATTTATTCAGGAACTGTATTTATCTGTATTACAGGAAACAAACACTTTGGCAGGTAAGGCAAATTTATTGTTTGACTTTGCATTGGCTATGATTATTGTGCTTTATATATCTACCAATTCAGTAGTTTCGGTTGCCAGAATAGTTGCTTCTATTTGTAATAGAGCACTTACAGAGCAAACGGGTGATAATATTTTTGAGTTGCTGCTGGTGTTTATTATCGCTAGTGTGGCATGTATTGTTTTTATGCATGTTACAGCAAAGGAGACTTCTCGTAAAGATAAGCATATGGCTTCCTTTGATGATATATAAGCGTTACGGAGTAATCGTTAGATTATTTTATAACCCATTTTTTTATAAAAAGTGGGTTATTGCAATTCGCAACCAGCCTGCAACATTTTTTTAATAACACCTGCTAAATGCCATCTTTTTAGGAGCTTGGGGTGGTAGAGGCCGCACGTTCAAGTCGTGTCGCTCCGACCATATAAAACCGTTGTTTTTATAACAGCGGTTTTTTATTTGCCAAAAATTTGCTTATCAGCCGCCGGGCTGCCATTTTTATGGCGGTCTTGCGGCTTTTTCTTGTTTATTTTTTTTCTTGTCTTTATAGCAGGGAATATTGTTTTTTATGGAGAATAATACCATAATTATAACCTTATATGTGTAAATTGTCGGAAGAATAATATTCAGCAAAAAGAAATTATCAGAAGTAAATTTATGCTATAAAATTTGAATGAAAAGAGGGATTGGCATGACAGCAATAATTAAACAGATACCCAGAGATGATGAAGCGCTGAACAAGCGGGTGGATATACTCTTGCAGGATGAGGGCATCCAGCGGGACGGCAATTTGGATTATACCTGCGGCGTTTTTGACGATGACGGCAAAATGATTGCTACCGGCAGTTGTTTTGATAATACTCTGCGCTGCCTGGCCGTGGATAAAAACCACCGCCGGCAGGGTTATATGAAGATGGTTATTGCCCACCTGAAAGAAGTGCAGAGTGCGCGGGGTAATACGCATTTGTTTCTGTATACCAAGGTTGCTGCCTCCAAGTATATGGCCAGCTCCGGTTTCTATGAAATTGCCCGTGTGGCGGACAGTTTGGTTTTTATGGAGAATACCCCCAACGGTTTTGCTGATTATTGCGCCGATTTGGCGGCCACTTACCGCGAGGGCAAGCGAATTGCCGGTATTGTGATGAATGCCAATCCCTTTACCAACGGCCATAAATATCTGGTGGAAACTGCTGCTGCCGAGAACGATGTACTGCATTTGTTCATTCTCTCCGAGGATGCAGGGCCGATTCCTTTTGCGGTACGCCGTATGCTGGTGCATCAGGGTGTGGCGCATCTGCCCAATGTGGTTTGCCATGATTCCGGCCCGTATATTATCAGTTCTGCCACCTTCCCCAGTTACTTTCTGAAAGACGGCGATTTGGTTATCCGCACGCAGGCCGCCCTGGATTTGCAGGTTTTCGGCAAGCTGGCCAAAGAATTGGGCATCCAGCGGCGTTATGTGGGGCAGGAGTTGACCAGCCATGTTACCAGCCTGTATAATCAGACGATGGAGGTGGAGCTGCCCAAGATGGGTATAGAGTTTATCGAAATCAAGCGTAAGGAATCCGATTCACGGATCATCAGCGCCAGCACTGTGCGCAAGGCCATTCATGACGGCTGTCTGGACGATGTTAAGGATATGCTGCCGCCCACCACTTACGCCTATTTTGCCGGGCCGGAGAGTGCCGCTGTGCGTGCCGCTATCTGCGCCGAGGAGAATGTTATTCACTATTAAATATGATTTGTGCTGTAAGCCGCTTTTCTGCTGTTTTGCGTGCAGAGGGGCGGCTTGCTTTGTGATTTTACCCGCATTGTGAAATTGCCGATAATGTGCTATAATAATGTGGTATAATAAATAAAAAATCCTGAAAATTTTGTGTTGTTGATTTTTTAGTGAGGATGATAAATAATGACAGTAATTCAATGGTATCCCGGCCATATGGCCAAGGCCAGAAGATTGATGGAAGAAGATATTAAAATTGTGGATATGTCGCTGGTGGTGCTGGATGCGCGTATCCCGTTATCCAGCTATAACCCCGATTTCGACCGTATCCTGGCCAAAAAACCGGTGATTATGGTGCTGAACAAGCAGGACCTGGCCAACGCCGAGATGACCAAACGCTGGCTGTCTTACTTCCGCAAGCGCGGTTTGGGGGCGGTGGCCATCAACGCCCAGCAGACGCAGGGCATTAAGGATCTGGAAAAGGCAATCATGCAGACGGCCGAGCCGCTGTTTGCCGAGTTGGAGGCCAAAGGACGCCGCCGCCGCCCGGTGCGTGCCATGGTGGTGGGTTCCCCCAATACGGGCAAAAGTACGCTGATCAACTCTCTGGTGCCCAAGGCCGTGAGCAAAACCGGCAACAAGCCCGGCGTTACCCGCGGTAAACAATGGGTGCGTATCGGTGAGCAGATTGAGCTGCTGGACACTCCCGGTGTACTCTGGCCGAAGTTTGAGCAGCACAGCGTGGCCTTGCGTCTGGCGGCTACCGGTGCTATCAGCGAGACGGTTTATGACTATTATCAGGTTGCCTTGGAGATGCTGGATTGGCTGCGCAAGCACGGTGCGGCCCAGCTTATGGCGCGCTATAAGCTGAATTTGCCGGATTTGCAGACCTGCCCCGTGGAGGAGGTGCTGGCTGCGGTTGGCAAATCCCGTGGGCTGCTGGGGGCCGGCGGCGTGGTGAGAGAGGAAGAAACTGCGCGTTTGCTGCTGGCGGAGTTCCGCAACGGCAAAATTGGGCGTTTTACGCTGGACGAGCTGCCGGGTGTCAAGAAAGATAAAGCAGAGGGTGATGCCGAATGAAGCTGACGGATTTATCACCTGCTGACTTGCAAATGTGCGGCTGCGGTGAGGGGATAATTGATTTTTCTGCACCCGCTGCCGAGATTGAACGTCTGCGCTCGATTTCCCGGTATGAGGAGGAAATTTGGGGCGGCGGCGTGCAATTTATTGCCGGTTTGGATGAGGTGGGCCGCGGCCCGATTGCCGGCCCGGTGGTGGCGGCCGCGGTGATTTTGCCGCCGCATTGTTTGCTGTCCGGTATCAATGATTCCAAAAAACTCTCTGCCAAAAAGCGTTACGCCCTGGAGCCGGAAATTAAACGGGCGTCGGTGGCGTGGGCGCTGGGTGCCGTTGGGCCGACGGAGATCGACCGCATTAACATCTTGGAGGCGACCAAGCTGGCCATGCAGCGGGCAATCAAGGCTCTGCCGGTGCCGTCGCAGCACCTGATGCTGGATGCTCTGCGCCTGCCGGTGGCTTTGCCGCAGACCGTACTGGTGAAGGGTGATGCGCTGAGTATCAGTATTGGGGCGGCCAGCATTTTGGCCAAGTGCCACCGTGACCGCATGATGGCGGTTTATGATGAGATATACCCCGGTTACGGTCTGGCCGGTCATGCGGGATACCCCACACCGGCCCATAAGCAGGCCGTTTTTGACATAGGATATTCGCCGATTCACCGCAAAAGTTTTGTATTGAAGCCGATTAAAAAGGCAGCTAAACAGCCGGCCAAGTAATTGGGATGAGGAACGGATATGGGCAAAATCAGCGCCCGGATCGGGCAGGAAAATGAAGAATTGGCCGCAGCTTATCTGACAAACTGCGGCTATACTGTTTTGGGGCGCAACTTCCGCGGCGGGGGCGGCGAGCTGGACATTATCGCCGAGAAAGACGGCGTGGTATATTTTGTGGAGGTTAAGGCGCGCAGGTCGGGTTCCCAAGTGACGGCTATCGAGGCGGTTACCCCGAATAAAAAGCGCAGGCTGGCGGCTGCGGCTGAGGCCTGGTTGTATCAAATGCGCGGCGGAGAGGCGGATTGCAGCTTTATCCTGATAACGGTGGAGAATACGCCCGGCGGTACACCAAAAATTGATTTGATTGAGGACTTTTTGCTCTGGTGATTTGGCCTGGTATCCCCACCAGTAAAAGATGACATGGGAAACTGTTGATATTTTGCCGAAAAGGTGATATAATAAAAATGATATGTGACGCAGTATCCTAGTCGACAGGCCATATTTTGAAGGCGGGGCTAAAAATCCGTTAAGGGCACATCGATGAAGTTTCTGGTGCTGGCTTCTGACGCCCAGTCGGGGGCTGGTAGTGGGAGTTAAGGTTTTTGGGCGCTCTGTAATGGCATACGGAGGACGACCCAACTACCGTGGAGACCCAAGTTCGTGGGGAGATACCTTTGGTCGGGTATGATAACTATGGCTTGGGATTAAACCTGCATTCGGTTAAATGCTGGGTGCAGTGTAGCCTGCCTTGAGTGCGAGTGGTGGAGTGGGTAAGCAATTACCGAAACAGAGACTGTTCAGGTTAGACCAGACCGGCAGCCCTCCTGATGAAACCACTGGTGCAAAAGAGGCTAAAAATATGGTTATGTTGTTGAGGAAAGCTCCTAGGCTGTTGTGTCGTCAGGGATTAAAGTATGGACTAAGTGGTGATTTGGCTCCGGAAGCGGTGACGCCCCGGATTGGCCCGTAAGTGGGAACCACCACGGCGGTGACGCTGTGGTGCGGCCAATGTGAAAAACTGCCAGACCTAAGCCATAGAGTTAACTTGGCGGCCTGTCACATATTATTTATATTTGTGATGAACGGTATTTGTTTGGGGAGAATTTATTTTGGAGAAACAAATTTTGAAATCTACTGATAATGCCGAACCTCCTGCGTCTGCAACCGACGAGGCGGCCGGGCAAACTGTTGAAAACAAAAAAAGCGGCGCCAAGCCGGCGAGCAAAGCGAATAATAAGCATAACAGTGCCGCTGTTTACACATTTATTGTGTTCATCGGCACTTTTTTTACTGCCTGCCTGATGACGCTGGTATCTTCTCTGGTGTTGGAGCAGATGGAGACCTTTACCGTTGGTTTGGTGATCCTGCTGTTGGTAATTTTTGTCGGCGTGCTGTTTGATATTGTGGGCACGGCCATTGGTGTTTGCGGTATGGCATCGCTTAACTCCAAGGCATCCAGACGCATACCCGGCGCTAAAAAAGCCATTGGTCTGGTAAAAAATGCCAGCCGTGTGGCCAACATCTGCAACGATGTGGTGGGCGATATTTGCGGCACGGTTTCCGGCGGTATTGGCACTGCTTTGGCGGCGGTGCTGGTTTCATCGGGCGGCTGGCTGGGGTTGGCGGCCAGCGTGGGGATTTCCGGCTGTATTGCGGCCATGACGGTGGCCGGCAAGGCTTTGGGCAAAAACTTTGCGCTGGAACAGGCTGACACCATTATCTTTAAGGTGGGGCAGCTGTTGGATTTGCCGGCGGTGGTGCGCTGTCACTTAAAAAATCGAGAGCTGGCAGCAAAAAAACAGCCAAAGGGCGGCAAAAAATAACCGCTGCCAAGGGTCTCCGGGTGTCGGCGGCCTTTGTGTATATTAAGGAATGAAGTCTATGGTACTTTTGCAGAAGATAAACAGTTCGGCGGATGTCAAAAATCTAAGCCGGGAGCAGCTGCCGCAGCTGGCGGACGAGCTTCGGGCCGAAATTTTGCGGGTGGTAAGCGCCAACGGCGGCCATTTGTCCTCTAATCTGGGGATCGTGGAGTTGACGGTGGCTCTGCACGCCTTTTTGGATTTGCCGAATGATGAAATTGTCTGGGATGTGGGGCATCAATGCTATGCCCACAAGCTGCTTACGGGGCGGCAGGCGCAGTTTGATACTCTGCGGCAGGCCGACGGTTTAAGCGGCTTCCCCAAGCCCAGGGAGAGCGCAGCCGATGCTTATGTGGCCGGCCACAGCAGCACATCTGTCTCGGTGGCGGTGGGTATCAGCCAGGCGGCGCGCTTGCAGGGGCAGAAGAAACGGGTTTATGCGGTGATTGGTGACGGTGCGATGAGCGGTGGCATGGTGTATGAGGCCATGAACCACGGCGGCGATCTGCACACACCCTTTACCGTTATCCTGAATGACAACGAGATGTCGATTGCCGCCAATGTGGGTGCGATGAGCCGCTATCTGACCAGGCTGAGGACC
Source organism: Bacillota bacterium (assembly GCA_017397935.1). Classification (GTDB taxonomy): domain Bacteria; phylum Bacillota; class Dehalobacteriia; order UBA4068; family UBA4997; genus Avidehalobacter. The sequence goes on along the minus strand of JAFQHN010000021.1, from coordinate 29,036 downwards.
AATCGGCGTTATCGGCGGCTGAAAGACCGCGTAACCAAGTTTTTGTTGAAGCGCAAGCAGTTGGGGCGCTCTCTGTATTACGGATTGGAGCATTTTCGTGATGCCATTAAATATTTTTTGGTGCGCGGCGTGTTTTTTGAGGAGATGGGTTTTGTTTATCTGGGCCCGGTGGACGGTCATAATATTGACGAGCTGCTGGAAACCTTAAAGCTGGCGGCGCAGATCGACAAACCGGTGCTGTTGCACGTCATCACCCAGAAGGGCAAGGGGTATTTGCCGGCCGAACAAAATCCGGAAACCTTTCACGGTATCGGCAGCTTTGATTTGGCAACCGGCAGCACCAAGCCGAAAAAGCCCAGCTATACGGATTGCTTCTCGGCACGGCTGCTGCAACTGGCCGAGCAGGATGAGCGCATTGTGGCTATCACGGCGGCCATGCCGCAGGGTACGGGATTGGCAGCTTTTGCCAAAAAATTCCCCAAGCGTTTTTATGATGTGGGTATTGCCGAGCAGCACATGGTGACCTTTGGCGGTGCGCTGGCGCTGCGGGGTATGCGGCCGGTGGCGGCGGTATATTCCACCTTTTTGCAGCGGGCGTATGACCAGCTGATGCAGGATGTTTGTCTGGCCGAGGCGCCGTTGGTGCTGGCGGTGGACAGGGCCGGTATTGTGGGCGAGGACGGTGAAACGCACCAGGGTCTGTGGGATATTGCCATGCTGCGTGCTATGCCCAATATGACGCTGATGGCCCCGCGTGACGCATTGACTCTGCCGCCGATGCTGGACTTTGCCTTGGCGGCTTTTCGTCCGGTGGCGCTGCGTTATCCCCGCGGCGAGGCGGCAGAGTTGGCCGAATATCCGCCGCAGCCCCTGGTTTTGGGCAAGGGAGAGGTGTTATCCCAACCGCAGGGGGCGCAGTTGGCCTTGCTGGCGTTGGGTGATATGGTGGCGCCTGCCTTGCAGCTGCAAAAATTGTTGGCGGCTCAGCAAATCTCTGCGGCGGTGGTGGATTTGCGGTTTGCCAAGCCGTTGGATGAGGATTTGATTGCCGATATGGCACAGCAATACGGCCGTCTGTTGGTAATGGAGGACGGAGTGCGGCCCGGCGGTGTCGGTGAGGGTGTGCTGGCAATTTTGGCGGCACGGCAGCTTTCGGCACAGGTAGAGCTGGCGGCCTTCCCCGATGAATTTGTGCCGCAGGCCAAGCCGCAGCAGTTGTTTGAGAAATACGGCCTGACGGCTGAGGCCCTGTATGAGAGGGTTATGCAGCGTTGGTTTGCATAAAAAATATAAAGACATATTGAGAATTGACAGGTATAATGTTATGGCAAAAATGCGATTAGATGTGCTGTTGGTGGAGCAGGGGTATTTTCCCAGCCGAGAGCAGGCCAGAACCGCCATTATGTCTCGGCGGGTGAGTGTAAACGGGCAGATTGTGGATAAGGCAGGCAGCCCTGTGGCCGAGGATGCGGCGATTGCGGTAAGCGGCAACGATTTGCCGTTTGTCAGCCGCGGCGGCTTAAAGCTGGACAAGGCGGTTAAAAGCTTTGCGCTGGATTTGACCGGTTATGTGATGGCCGATATTGGGGCCAGCACGGGCGGTTTTACTGATTGTGCGCTGCAAAACGGTGCGGCACGTGTGTATGCGGTGGATGTTGGCTATGGTCAGCTGGCGTGGAAGCTGCGGCAGGATGAGCGTGTGGTGGTGTTGGAGAAAACCAATGCCCGTTATCTTACCGAGGCTGAGATACCCGAACCGCTGGATATTATCACAATTGACGCCTCCTTTATCTCGCTGACCAAGCTGCTGCCGGCACTTTTCCCGCTGTTGAAGCAGGACGGCTCGCTGGTGGCGCTGATTAAGCCGCAGTTTGAGGCCGGGCGTGACAAGGTGGGCAAAAAAGGCGTGGTGCGTGACCACGCGGTGCACTTGGAGGTCATCGAGAAGGTGATGGCGGCGGCCGAGGAGTTGGGTTTTGTCTGCCGCGGTCTGGATTTCTCGCCTATCAAGGGGCCGGAGGGAAACATTGAATATCTGCTGTGGCTGGGCAAGGATGAAAAATTCCGTGCCGAGCTAAATCCGCAGGCGGTGGTGGCGGCTTCGGCGGCAGGCTTGTCGGGCGAATAAAAAGCGCATAAACGCATATTTATTCTATGAGTGAATATGCCGTTAAAGTGCGGCGTAATGAAAATTGGTATAATTTAGATAATTAAATATACTGTAATATTGGCTGTAAGGCGGTAAATTGTGAAAGATTATTCACGATTTTTCCGCCTTTTTGCATAAAATGCTTGACAAATCCAAGCGAAAATCTTATTGTATATTATAGAATGTGAATGTATAAACCACGGCTGTTTAGATGGCTGCCGAAGTGGGTTTGGATGTGAAATTTTTTTTGCTGTTTTGAGGTCTGATATGGAGCATAAAAATACCGCGGTCAGCCGAGTGGTTTTTTTGGTTAACGATAACAAGGAGGCGGCGATTGCTGCGGCAAAAGAGGCTGCCGATTTGCTGCGGCAGCATGGGGTGCAGTTTTTTGCGCCGCATTCACCTGCTGATATGGCGGCTGATTTGCCGGCTTACCCCAGCCGGGGGCAGGCGCAAATGCTGGCGGATTTGCAGCAGAGCCGCACTGAGGATTGGCCGCAGCTGGCGGTGGTCTTTGGTGGGGACGGCACTTTGATTGCCGCAGCCCGTTGTTTGTCTGCTTATGGCATACCGCTGGTGGGGGTAAATCTGGGGCGGCTGGGTTTTTTAATGTCGCTGGAACTGGCCGATATGCCGCAGAGCCTGCTGAAAATGGTGCAGGGTGATTATTATTTGGAGCATCGTACGCAAATTGTGGGCGAGCTGCTGCGCGGCGGCCGCCAAATTGCCTGCGAGGTTGCCCAGAACGATGTGGTTATCAACAACGGTGGTATCAGCCGCATGATTGGCGTCAGCCTGTGGGTGGATGACCAGCTGGCGTTGGAGATCAAGGGTGACGGTGTGGTTATCGCCACGCCTACGGGGTCCACGGCTTATTCGCTGTCGGCGGGCGGCTCCATTGTGATGCCTGAGACGGATGTTATGCTGGTGACGCCGGTGGCGGCGCACAGCCTGCATTCCCGGCCGCTGGTGGTATCATCGGGCAGCGTGCTGCGTATGAGGTTTAACAATCTTTCGGCCAATGCCGGTGTGGCTTTTGACGGCCAGCAGTTTTTGGCTTTGCAGGCCGGTGATGAGGTGGTCGTCCGCAAGAATGGGCACAGCGCCGTTTTTGCCTGGCCGCAGCCGGGGTTGTTTTTCGATAAATTAAAGACCAAGCTGACGGTGTAAATACGCCAAAACAGCCTTAAAAACGTCTTAAAACGGTATCGAATACCGAGGCGGCGGAATATTTTGCAGTAAATAATGCGCAATTTTTAAGTTTGCCGTCATGCAGGGCGGTTAAGAAAGGGAGAACGCAGTATGAAAAATAAAAGACATCGCACAATCAGAGAAATTGTGGAGAATCAGAGCATTGAAACCCAGTTGCAGCTGACTCAGGAGCTGAAAAATTTTGGCTTTGATGTTACTCAGGCCACCATCTCCCGCGATATTAAGGAGCTGGGCCTCATCAAGGTGGTTTCGGGCGAGAACACCTTCCGTTACAGCCTGCCGACTTCGGTGGTGGTGAACAATGTTGACCGTTCGCGCCGAATGTTCCGTGATAATGTGCTGAAAGTGGTGGCGGCCGATAATATTGTGCTGATAAAAACCCTGCCCGGTATGGCATCTGCGGTGGCTGCCTGCCTGGATTCGATGAATTGGAGTTCTCTGCTGGGCTCGGTGGCCGGTGACGATACCATTTTTGCGCTGACTCCCGGCAAGCAGAAGGCGCAGGAGATTGTGAAGAAATTGCAGGATTATGTGGAGTAGGCATAGCCGCCTGAGGTGTGGGGATGTTTGCGGAGCTTTACATTGAAAATCTGGCGTTGATTGAAAAGGTCGGTCTGGTATTGCAGCCCGGCCTTAATGTTCTGTCCGGCGAGACAGGTGCCGGTAAATCCATGCTGCTGGATGCGGTATCGCTGCTGTTGGGCAGCAGAGGAGATCGTGATTATATCCGCCGTGGTGCCGATGTGTGCCGGGTGCAGGGTGTATTTCTGCCGCCGTTTTCGTCCGCCCTGTCGGCAAAATTGGCGGAGCTTGGCCTGTTGGATGATGAGGGCGAGCCGGAGGAGTTGATTTTAAGCCGGGAGATTGCGCTTAACGGCCGCTCGGTCAGCCGCATAAATCTGCGTCCGGTGCCCTTGTCTGCGCTGAAAGAGATTGGCAGGCTGCTTATCAATATCCACGGCCAGCGCGAGCATATACTGCTGTTGGAGCCGGAAAGTCAGCTGCACCTGCTGGACAGCTTTGGCGGAGAGCCGCACCGTCAGCAGCGTGAGCAGGTGGCGGCAGCATATCATGCATGGCAGCAGGCGGAAAATGCCCGCAGACAGGCGGCCAAAGAGTTGGTTGATGATGCCGAAAGACGGCGTTTTTTAGAGTTTCAGATCAACGAGTTGGAGGCGGCTAATCTGCGTGCCGGTGAAACTGACGAGCTGGCGGCGGAGGAGCAGGCCCTGGCCACGGTGCAGAAGCGTCGGGACCATGTTTTGGCGGCATATCAGGCGGTGTACGGCGGTAATCAGGCCGCCCTGCCGCTGCTGGATGAGGCCGTGCGTGAGTTGACGGCGTTATCGGCGCTGGATGAGAGCGTTGCACCCCTGCTGGGGCGTCTGCAAGGTCTGTATTTTGAGTTGGAGGACGCGGCGCTGGAATTGCGCTCTTATAAGGAGGGCATTGTGGATGACCCTGAGCGGTTGGAGGAAATCAGCGCGCGGCAGTATGAGTTGAAGGTGCTGGGCAAAAAATATAATGCCACCGAGGAGCGTTTGCTGGAAATTTTGGCCAATAACCGTGAGGAATTAAGCCGCCGTGAGAACCGTGAGGAATATCTGGCTGGGCTGCAAAAGCAGGCTGATAGGCTGCTGGCCGAGTATCAGCGGCAGGCGGATGAGATGCACCGACTGCGTGAGCAAACCGGCCGTGAGCTGGGCGAGCGCATTACGGCAGAGCTGGCCTATTTGCAGATGCCCAAGGCGCACCTGGCGGTGGATTTGCTGCCGAAGAACCCGGCGGCCGACGGCTGCGATGAGGTTGCCTTTATGATCAGCCCCAACGCCGGTGAGGAAATGAAACCGGTGGCGCGGATTGCCTCGGGCGGCGAGATGTCACGCATTATGCTGGCGATCAAGGTGATTTTGGCCGGCCTGGATGAAGTGCCGACGCTGATTTTTGATGAGATCGATACCGGTTTGGGCGGCAGGGCGCTGGTCAGCGTGGCCGAGAAGCTGGTGCAGGTGGCGGCGGATTCTCAGGCGGTTTGCGTAACTCATGCCCCTGTGCTGGCCGCTTATGCCGATAACAATTTGCAGGTGGAAAAGCAGGAGGTTGACGGGCGCACCGTAACAACCGTGCGGGTGCTGCCGCCGCAGGATAAGGTGGCGGAAATCAGCCGTATGCTGGCGGGCGATAACATCACCGACACCACGCGCAGGCAGGCCGAGGAATTGATTGCGGCCGGCGCTGCCTTAAAATCAAATTAAAAATCAACAATTAAAAATCAAATAAAAAATCAAACAAAAGTTGGTAAAATCCGGTAAACCTGTGTGGTCTGCCGGATTTTTTGTTGTGCCTGCACGGTCGGCAAAATATCAGCAGGAAATTCTGCAAACTTCTGATAGTTCTGCTGAATTTTCTCCGGGATAAACCTTGCCGGCTCTGGTTAAGGTAATTGATGAGGCCGAAAGTTGGCGCTTTTGACCTCGGATTTTTTAAGAAATTTTTTAATGATTGATGAAAAATTTGCAAAAGGAGGTGTAATATTTTGCCAAATTCTGTTAACCAAGCATTTAACAGGCTGATACGGTTAGTTTGTGCGCTATTGGCGGCGGTTATACTGCTGGCACAGCCGGTTTTGGCGTATGATGTGCTGGTGGGCGGGCAATCGCTGGGCATCGTGCTGAAAAGTGAGGGTGCCGTGGTGGTGGGTTTTACGCCGGTACCGCAGGCAGACGGCAGCGAGGTTTATCCTGCCCGGGATGCCGGTGTGCAGTTGGAGGATCGCTTGGTGGCCATCAACGGCCAGCCGGTCAATTATAATCAGGAGGTTGCTGATTTGGTGAACACGCTTGGCGGTGATGAGCCGCTGATGCTGACAATCAAACGCGGCAGCGAGCAGCTGGATTTGCAGGCCACACCGGCCAAAAGCACCGAGGATGAGCAATATCGTCTGGGGCTTTATATCCGTGATGCCAACGCGGGTATCGGCACGCTGACTTTTTATGACCCGGCCACCGGCAGTTATGCCGCGCTGGGGCACCGCATTGATGAGCAGGGAGAGAGCGAGGGCGAAGTGTTTGGCCATGTGCTGGCCGCCGATGTGCAGTATGTGGAGAGCAGCCGCCAGGGAGAACCGGGCGAGAAGGTGGGTGTTTTTGATAACACGCACTTAAACGGCAGCATTTTGCTGAACTGTGAGCTGGGCATTTACGGCAAGCTGGATGATGAGCCGCAAAATCCGCTTTATCCGCAGCCGCTGACGGTGGCCGAGGCTGATGAGGTGCAAACCGGCCCTGCGACCATGTTGACGGTGCTGGAAGATGAACAGATTGAGGAATTTGCGGTGGAGATTGAGCGCATAACGCCGCAGAAACACACCGCCGACAAGGGTATGGTCATCAAGGTGACAGATGAGCGCCTGCTGGCCAAGGCCGGCGGCATTGTGCAGGGGATGAGCGGCAGCCCGATTATCCAGAACGGCAAGCTGGTGGGTGCTGTTACGCACGTTTTTGTCAATGAGAGCAGCTCCGGCTACGCCTGTTTTGCCGAGTGGATGCTGGCCGAGGCTGTAAATCTGCCGAATAATTTATAAAGCCAAACCTGGGGCGGTAAAGCCGCCCCATACATATTTTTTGGCGGAAAATGCCTGTGGAAAACTTGCTTTTTGCCCCGATTTGACGGTGATAAAACAGCATTTTGGTGCAGAAAAGCGCTTGCTGGTGGTTGCTGTATAAGCGTGCAGAACCGTGTGGTTGTGGATAATATTTTGATAACTTTTGCCGAAAATGCTTATCAGCCGCTGCAAAATTTTGCTTATATTGTTGATTGGGCAAATATTAACCCAATACGGCAGGAGTCGTGTCGTTTAATGTCGAATAATGCAGAAAAATGGGAGCATTTTGGCCAAATGAACAAAAGGAAAGCAAAAAGGGTTGTCGAAAACTTTATTACAAGATAAATCTTCAAATTATTGTATTAAAATTATTAAAACGGCCCAATGCGTGGTAAAAATGCTTATCTTAACCGAAAAGCGGAAAAACCAACAAATACTTGGGACAAGAGTAAAGGAAGGAAATTGAATATGGCAGAGAATTTTAAGAACAAAATCAAGGTGCTGATGGTGGATGACAACCGTACTTTTTGTGAGCAAATTCAGATGTTTTTTGACGGGCATGAGGAGATAGATGTTTGCGGCGTGGCCTATAACGGCGAGCAGGCGTTGGAGAAAATTGCCGCTTTGCATCCGGATGTGGTGCTGCTGGATGTGGTTATGCCCAAGATTGACGGTTTGGGTGTGCTGGAAGAGCTGAATGATCGGCCGCAGGAGGCCCGCCCCAAGGTGATCATGCTGTCCGGCTTTGGGCAGGAGGATTTGATGCGCCGTGCCGCCGAGATGGGCGTAAAATATTATTTGATGAAGCCGCTGGACTTCCAGATTTTGGGCAACCGCATTATCAGCCTGTTCAACCGTCCTGCCAGAGAGGCCACCGGTTTTGCTCCGATGGTGCGTAATCTGGACATCGAGGTCACCAAGGTTATCCAGCAGATGGGTGTGCCGGCGCACGTTAAGGGGTATCAATATCTGCGTGACGCCATTATCTTGGTGGTGGAGGAGATGAATTTGCTGGGCGCGGTGACCAAAGAGCTGTATCCGCTGATTGCCGAGAAATATGATACCACCGCCAGCCGTGTAGAGAGGGCGATTCGGCACGCTATTGAGCTGGCCTGGGACCGTGGTAATGTGGAGATGATCAACCGCTTTTTTGGCTATACCGTGAGCATGGAGCGCGGCAAGCCCACCAACAGCGAGTTTATTGCGATGGTGGCAGACAGACTGCGCATCGGAGAAAAGGTTATTTAATAAGGCAATTTAATTAAAAAGTTATTTAAGCTGAAATGATTTAAGGATTTATAAGCGGACAAAACCTGCCGAAATTTAATAAAAATGAGTGGCTGTGCAGCTTTTTATGGCATGGCCACTCATTTTTTATGGGCGGCGGCAATATCATTTAGTAAGTTTGGCCAAAATAAGAGGAGGAATTGCGATGATTATGTTTACGATTACCAAACCCAAGGGCAAGCTGAAAAAAATGCTGGCGGCAGGGGCGCTGGTGCTGCTGCTGGGCGTATTTGTGCCTGGGGTGTATATGGCACTCTCAGGTGTGGGGGCGATGAGCCTGTTTGCGGCCGGTGATGCGATTGCCGATGAGCCGATGGAAATGCAGATGGAAATGGAGATGGAGATGGACGCACCCATGGTGCAGGATAAGGCCACTGAGCCGGCCAAGCAGGCGGAAGCCGCCGCTGCCCAAACGCCTGAAAATTCTGCAAACGCCGATAGCACCGAGAACGCTGACGATGTCGAAATCACCGCAGAAGAAGCGGAAGAACCGAGCCTGTGGGTGCGCTTAAAGGCCGTTATCTTTGGTGAGGAGCCGCAGGTGGTGCCGTATTAAAGACGCCGTCACAGCAGGAGTTTGCCGTTGTTTATAGAAAAGTTTGTTAATAGAAGATTTTTATTGCAGATTTATAATCGTATAAAACATTGGCAAATTTTGGTTGTGATGAGGTGTTGATTATGCTGAAAACGGCGGAAGATAAGCAAAGTATAAAAGATGAGGAAAAACGGGTGGTCATACTGGTGCTGGACAGCGTTGGCGCAGGCGCGGCACCTGATTCGGCGGCCTACGGAGATGAGGGCAGCAATACGCTGGGGCATATTGCCGAACAGACGGACGGTTTTGCCCTGCCCAATTTGCAGCGCCTGGGCTTGGGTAATATTCTGCCGCTGGCAGGTGTGGCGCCGACACCGCGGCCGGCAGCCGCTTTTGGCCGTATGCAGGAGGTTTCCTGCGGAAAGGACACCACCGCCGGCCATTGGGAGCTTGCAGGTACGCCGGTCATGGCGCCGCTGCCCACTTATCCCCACGGTTTCCCGGCTGATGTTATTGCCGCGTTTGAGCAGCTTATCGGCCGCAAAACGCTGGGCAATAAGGTGGCATCCGGCACAGTTATCATTGATGAGCTGGGGGAGGAGCATATTCGTACCGGCTTCCCCATTGTCTACACCTCAGCGGACAGCGTTTTCCAGCTGGCGGCGCATGAGGAGATCATTGCTCTGCCGCAGCTGTACCAAATGTGCGAGCAGGCGCGTGGCTTGCTGGTGGGTGCGCACGGTGTGGGCAGGGTGATTGCACGGCCGTTTGTGGGGCAGCCGGGTAATTTTCGGCGCACGGCCAACAGGCGGGATTTCTCTTTGCTGCCGCCGCAGGGCAATTTGTGGCAAAGGCTGACCGAGGCTGGGGTTCCTACTGTGGCCATCGGTAAAATTCACGATATTTTTGCGGATATGGATATGGATTTCAGCTACCCGACTGTGGGTAATGCCGACGGCATGGACAAGCTGCTGACGGCGCTGGATAAGCACCCCCACGGCTTGATTTGGGCCAATTTGGTGGATTTTGATATGCTTTATGGGCATCGAAACGATGTTGAGGGGTATGCGGCGGCGCTGCAAGAGTTTGATGCGTGGCTGCCGCAGCTGCTGGCGGCACTTAAACCGGCTGATTTGCTGCTGATTTGTGCCGACCACGGTAATGACCCCACCACATCGTCCACCGACCATGCACGCGAATATGTGCCGCTGTTGGCGGTGGGTTTGGCGGCTGCCGGTGTAGATTTGGGAACACGGGCGACTTTTGCTGATGTGGGGGCCACGGCGGCGGAATATCTGGGGGCGGCCCAACCGCTTACGGGGACTTCATTTTTGGCCGAAATTGGTGCACGATGAACCGGGGGTGATTTGATGACGGCTTTGACACAGGACTATAAAATGGTGGATCTGATTGCCAAAAAACGGGATGGCGGCAAACTCTCGGCGGCGGAACTGCGCTTTTGGCTGGCCGGGATGCTTAACGGGGATATTCCCGATTATCAGACCGCGGCCATGCTGATGGCGATTTATTTTCAGGGGCTGGACGATGAGGAAACCTGCCTGCTCACCGAAGAAATTGTGCGCTCCGGCGAGGTGCTGGATTTAAGCAGGCTGCCCGGCTGCAAGGCCGACAAACATTCCACCGGCGGCGTGGGTGATAAAACCACGCTGGTGGCGATTCCGCTGGCGGCGGCCTGCGGACTGACGGTGGTTAAGATGTCGGGGCGGAGTTTGGGCAAAACCGGCGGCACGGCTGATAAATTGGAGTCGGTCAGCGGTTTTCGGCTGGCACTTTCGCCGGAGGATTTACAGCGGCAGGCCGAGGAGGACCGTCTGGTGCTGATAACGCAAAGCCGTAATTTGACACCGGCGGACAAGCGCCTGTATGCCCTGCGTGATTTGACGGCCACGGTGGATTCTCTGCCGTTGATTGCGGCCAGCGTGATGTCCAAAAAACTGGCGGCAGGTGCCGAGGTTATTGTGCTGGATGTAAAGTTTGGCAGCGGTGCTTTTATGGCCGATGCGGCAAGTGCCGTGCGTCTGGCCGAGCTGATGGTGAGAATCGGCACGGCAGCGGGGCGCAGGGTTTCGGCGGTGATAAGCTCTATGCAGGCTCCTCTGGGACGCGCGGTGGGCAACGCTGTGGAGGTTTGGGAGGCTGCCGAGGTACTGCGTGGCCGGGGTGCGGCTGATGTTACCAAGCTATCGCTGGTGCTGACGGCGGAGATGCTGTATCTGGGGGGCGTGGCCGTCAGCCGCCGGGCAGGTTTGGCGCAGGCTGCGGCTGCCTTAAATGACGGGCGCGGGCTTGATAAGCTGCTTAATCTGCTGCGGGCGCAGGGCGGTGATACTGCGGCTTTGGAGACCGGTGCGATTCTTTCGGCGCCGGTGGTGCGGCAGGTTTATGCGCCGCAAAGCGGTTGGCTGGCCGCACTTGATGCCGAGGCCGTGGCCACTTTGGTGCAGAATTTGGGCGCAGGGCGGCTGCGTGTGGAGGATGAAATTGACCACAGCGTGGGCGTTTGGCTGCAAAAGCAGGTGGGCGATGAGTTGACAAGCGGTGAGCCGTTGGCGATAATCTACGCCAATTCTGAGGACAAGGCAGAACAGGCTGCTGCGGCCTTTGCTGCCTGCTGCCAAATCACGGCGGAAAGGCTGAATTTGCCGCCGCTGATCCACGGTGCGGTGACGGCGGAGGGCTTTATCCCGTGGGCAGATTTGGCGCCCCTGTACGGCTTAAAAGCCTGAAACAGGTATAAAAAAACTCGGTTGGGCAGGTGAACTGCTCAGCCGAGTTTGTTGTTTGTATATGATTTTTAGTTGCGCAGGCTGTGAATAGGTGCGGGGATTCTGCCGCCGCGGGCCACAAAATCTGCGCTGCTTTGGGGGTGAACCGGCTGCACGGGGCCGCTGCCCAGCAGGCCGCCAAATTCCACCATATCGCCCACCTGCTTGCCGGGGGCGGGGATGATGCGTACAGCGGTGGTTTTCTGGTTAATCATGCCGATGGCCGCTTCGTCCGCAATAATGGCCGAGATGGTGGCAGCAGGTGTGTCACCGGGCACCACGATCATATCCAGACCAACCGAGCAAACGCAGGTCATGGCTTCCAGCTTGTCCAGCGTCAGCACGCCTTTTTGGACAGCTGCAATCATGCCGGCGTCCTCACTTACGGGGATAAACGCACCGGACAAACCGCCGACATAAGAGCTGGCCATTACGCCGCCCTTTTTCACGGCATCGTTAAGCAGCGCCAGAGCCGCAGTAGTGCCGTGGGTGCCGCAGCATTCCAGGCCCATCTCCTCTAAAATGGTGGCAACGCTGTCACCGACGGCAGGGGTGGGAGCCAGCGAGAGGTCCACAATGCCAAACTGAGTATTCAAACGGCGGCTGGCCTCTTGTGCCACCAGCTGGCCCATACGGGTAACCTTGAAGGCAGTTTTCTTGATGGTTTCCGCCACCACGCCAAAGTCCTGGCCCTTAACCTTTTCCAGCGCATATTTTACTACGCCGGGGCCGGACACGCCGACATTGATAACGGTTTCCGGCTCTCCCACGCCGTGGAAAGCACCGGCCATAAAGGGGTTATCCTCGGGCGCGTTGCAGAAAACAACCAGCTTGGCACAGCCAAAACCGGCGGATTCCTTGGTGCGCTCGGCAATATGCTTGATAATTTCGCCCATCTGTTTAACAGCGTCCATGTTGATACCGGCCTTGGTGGTACCGATGTTGACCGAGCTGCAAACACGCTCGGTCACGGCCAGCGCCTCGGGGATAGAAGCGATCAGAGCGCGGTCACCCTTGGTGTAGCCCTTATGCACCAACGCAGAATAGCCGCCCAGAAAGTTTACACCGGTTTCCTTGGCTGCCTTGTCCAGAGTAATGGCCAGCTTTACGCACTCCTCGGGAGAGAAGGGGTTGGCCAGCAGCGAAACAGGAGTAACGGAAATGCGCTTGTTAACAATCGGGATACCAAATTCCATCTCAATATCCTCACCGCAGCGCACCAGATTCTGGGCCTTGGTGGTGATTTTGTCATAAACCTTGCGGCAAACGGTGTCAATATCATCGCCCACACAATCCAGCAGGGTAATGCCCATGGTGATGGTACGGATGTCCAGATGATGGTCGTCCACCATTTGGATGGTTTCCAAAATATCGCTGTGAACAATTTTTCTCATCTTGCGGCCTCCTTAAATGCGGTGCATGGCGTTGAAGATGTCCTCACGCTGCACATGGATGGAATAACCGCCGGATTCGCCGTAAGCGTTCAGCTCATCCACCATATCACGGAGTTCGCCCTGCATGGTGCTGGTATCCACCAGCATGATCATCGCAAAAATGTCATTGTTCATAATGGTCTGAGAGATGTCCAGAATATTGATGCTGTAAGCGGAAACAATTTTGGTTACATTATAGATGATACCCTTGTTATCCTTGCCCAGCACCGTAATAATTGCACGCATGGTATGTGTACCTCCTGAAATTTCGTAGAAAATATAAATGTATGTTTATTCGTACATTATACTATAAATTTTGCGGCAATACAATATCAAAACAGCAGATAAGCATTGAGATTTGGCAGTTTTTGTGCTAAAATATAAAGCACAATCGCCTGAAAGGCACAAAACAATAACTATTTACAGTAAAGATTTATGAGGAAATAATTTGATGAGTGCAAAAACGCCGGATTGGCAAAACATTGACGCTGTAATTTTTGATATGGACGGTACGCTGGTGGATTCCATGCATTATTGGGTTACTCTGCCGCAGGATTGGTTTGGCGCGCGTAATTTGCCGGTGCCCGATGATTTGGAGGTAGAGTTGGGCACGCTGGATTTGTGGCAGGCCTCCACTTTGCTGGCCGAGCAGTATTCTCCCTGCGGTGAGACAACACAGCAGGTTTACGATGAAATTCAGGCCAAGATGGACAAGCATTACGCTGAGGATATTCCCATGTGGCCGGGGGTGAAGGAACTGCTGCAAGCCCTGAAATCAGCCGGCAAACCCTGTTGTATCGCCACCATGACTGACCGCCCGCAGGTGGAAACGGTGCTTAAAACCCACGGCATCGGTGAGTTTTTTGATTTTGTGCTGACCACACCGGAGGTTGGTATCGGCAAAGAGCGGCCGGAGATTTTTTTGCAGGCGGCGGAGCGTTTTGGTTGTGCACCCAAGCGTACTTTGGTGGTAGAGGACTCCCGCACGGCTATCCGCACGGCTTTGCTGGCCGGTTTTGCGGTGGCGGTTATCCCCAACCCACATTATGATTATGCACCCCTGGCGGAGCTGGCGGCAGATTTGCAGGCTGATTTTTGCTTTGTCAGCGAATTTTCCAATCTGTTGCCTGTTGCCAAAAATTGAGCAGTATGCTATAATATCCTACGGATAACAGGAATAATTTGCAGCAAAAATTGTTCATGTTATGCAAGATTAGCTGAAAAAGCAATTTATAGTCAACAGGCGTTTTTGTGATGACGCCAAAATAATTTCTAAGGAGGATTTTTCCATGACTGAATTGAAAGGCAGCAAGACTGAACAAAATCTGATGACCGCATTTGCCGGTGAATCTCAGGCTCACACCAAGTACCGCTATTATGCCGCCAAGGCCAAGAAGGACGGCTATGTGCAGATTGCCAATATCTTTGAGGAAACTGCCGGTAATGAGAAGGAGCACGCTAAAATTTGGTTCAAGCTGCTGCATGACGGCGCTGTGCCGGATACCATCACCAACTTGAAGGATGCCGCTGCCGGTGAGAACTACGAGTGGACCGAGATGTATGATGAGTTCGCCAAGACCGCCAAAGAAGAAGGCTTCACCAAGATTGCCTACCTGTTTGAGGCTGTTGGCAAGATCGAAAAAGAGCATGAGGAGCGTTATCGCAAGCTGCTGGCCAACATTGAAAAGGCTGAGGTTTTTGCCCGTGCCGGTGAAACTGTTTGGATGTGCCTGAACTGCGGCCATATCCACATCGGTGAGAAAGCTCCTGCTATGTGCCCCGTATGTGAGCATCCCCAGGCTTATTTCCAGATCAAGGCTGAAAACTATTAAGCCAAACTTAAATAAAAATTTAAGCCCCCCGGTATCGTGCCGAGGGGCTTTTGTTATGCCGAAATTTAATTTTACAGCTTAAAGTAATCTACGCCGGCCTTGAAGATGAACTGCTCCTTATTGCCGGGAACATTCTTGAAGATATTGCTGCCGCAGCGCTCGCTGTGGCCCATCTTGCCAAACACACGGCCGTCGGGGCTGCAAATACCCTCAATCGCGCAGAGCGAGCCGTTGGGGTTAAACGGCGTCTGCATGGTGGGGTTGCCATCTAGGTCCACATACTGGGTACAAACCTGGCCGTTGGCAATCATCTGCTGCAAATAAGCAGGCGGTGCCACAAATTTGCCCTCACCGTGAGAGATGGCGATGGTGTGAATATCGTCCACCTGGGTGTAGGCCAACCACGGCGATTTTACGCTGGCGATACGGGTGTTTACCAGCATACTCTGGTGGCGGCCGATGTTGTTGAAGGTAAGGGTGGGGCTGTCATCCGTCATGTCGCGGATCTCACCAAAAGGCACCAAACCAAGTTTTACCAGCGCCTGGAAGCCGTTGCAGATACCCAGCATCAGGCCGTCACGCTGTTGCAGCAGCTCCATAATGGCCTCTTTCAGGCGGGGATTGCGGAAGAAGGTGGCGATAAATTTGCCGCTGCCGTCGGGCTCATCGCCGCCGGAGAAGCCGCCGGGCAGCATTACGATCTGGCTGCGGCGGATGGCCTCGGCCAGACGGATAACCGAATCTTCTACCATGGCCTGTGTCTGGTTGCCGATAATGAATGTCTCGCACTCGGCGCCGTATCTCTCAAACTGGCGGGCCGAATCATACTCGCAGTTGGTGCCGGGGAATACGGGCAGCAATACACGCGGTTTGGCAAAGCCGGCAGCAGGGCGTTTGGCTGCGCGTTCGGTGTAGGTGATTTTCTCGGCCACACCTTCGGCTGCTGCCTGGGTGGGGAAGATGGGTTCCAGCGTGCTCTGCCAGCCGGCCAGCAGCTTGTCCAGAGCCACAGTTTCACCGGCCACAGCAATTTCTGCCTCGGCAGTGGTGGTGCCCAGCATTACCGCGCCCTGCGGCAATTCCGCACCGGGGGCCAGTTCCAGCACAATGGCGCCATAGCAGCGGTCAAACAGCTTGTCAGCCGCATAATCAGCCGAGAACGCAAAGCCCAGCTTGTTGCCGAAGCACATCTTGCACACAGCCTCGGCCACGCCGCCAAAGCCCAGCGCCTGGGCAGAAAGCACGGCACCGGATTCGGCCAGCGCAAATACCTGCCCGAACACTTCACGCAGGCTGGCAAAATCAGGCAGCTTGCGGTCATTATAAGCGGGTTTCAACAGGCAAACGGTGCTGCCGGCCTGCTTAAATTCGGGGGTGATAATATCCTGTGCCTGACGCGTACCAACCGCAAAGCTGACCAGCGTGGGCGGTACATCAATATTCTCAAAAGAGCCGGACATACTGTCCTTGCCGCCGATGGCAGCCAGACCCAGCTCCAACTGGGCCTCCAACGCACCCAGCAGAGCAGCCAGCGGCTTGCCCCAACGGTTTTTGTCCTGCCCCAGCTTCTCAAAATATTCCTGGAAAGTCAGCCACAAACGGCGATAATCCAGACCTGCGGCCACCAGCTTGGCCACCGAATCTACCACCGCCAGCATCGCACCGTGATACGGGCTGGCCGAGGACAGGTACGGGTCAAAGCCATAGGCCATCAGAGAAGATGTGTTGGTTTCGCCGTGCAGAACGGGCAGCTTGGCTGCCATAAAGGGGGTGGGGGTCAACTGGTGCTTGCCGCCGAAGGGCATGGTTACGGTGCCGGCGCCAATGGTGCTGTCAAAGCGTTCCACCAGGCCTTTCTGCGAGCAGATATTCAAATCAGCCAGCATATTTTGCAGCTTCTCGGCAAAATTTTCACCCTTGGCCGCAAAGCTCTGCGGAATCTCGGCCAAATCAGGTGCGATAACGGCAGCCTCGGTGTATTTGGGCGCACCGTTAGAGTTCAAAAAGTCACGCGAGAGGTCAACGATCGTATCTCCGCGCCAGGTCATTCTCATGCGCGGCTCGGCGGTAACCTCGGCCACCTGCACCGCTTGCAGGTTCTCGTCCTTGGCCGCAGCCAGAAATTTCTCGGTATCCTCGGCTGCAATCACCACGGCCATTCTCTCCTGCGATTCGGAGATAGCCAGCTCAGTGCCGTCCAGGCCTTCGTATTTTTTCGGTACTCTGTCCAGATTGATTTGCAGACCGTCAGCCAGCTCACCAATCGCCACACTTACGCCGCCTGCACCAAAGTCGTTGCAGCGTTTGATCAGGCGGGTAACCTCAGGATTACGGAACAAACGCTGAATTTTGCGTTCCTCCGGCGGGTTGCCCTTCTGTACCTCGGCGCCGCAAGAGCTGAGACTCTCGGTGGTATGGCTCTTGCTGGAACCTGTTGCACCGCCGCAGCCGTCACGGCCGGTGGAGCCGCCCAACAAAATTACCACATCGCCGGCGGCAGGGCGCATCCGCACCACATTCTCGGCCGGGGCCGCACCGACCACCGCACCGATCTCCATACGCTTGGCCACATAACCGGGATGATAAATCTCCTGTACCTGGCCGGTTGCCAGACCAATCTGGTTGCCGTAAGAGGAGTAACCGGCGGCTGCCGTGGTCACAATCTTCTTCTGCGGCAATTTTCCGGGCATGGTGTCTGCCAGGGATGTCAGCGGGTTGGCCGCACCGGTAACACGCATGGCCTGGTAAACATACACACGGCCGGACAACGGGTCGCGGATAGCGCCGCCCAGACAGGTGGCTGCACCGCCGAAGGGTTCGATCTCGGTCGGGTGGTTGTGGGTTTCATTCTTAAACATCAACAGCCAATCCTCGGTCTCGCCGTCAACCTCAACCTTTACGCAGACCGAGCAGGCATTGATTTCTTCCGATTCATCCAAATCTTGCAGGATGCCTTCGGCTTTCAGATAACGGGTGGCAACCGTGGCCACATCCATCAAAGTCACCGGCTTGGCTTCGCGCCCCAAATCGGCTTTGATGTGCAGATACTTGTCATAAGATGCCTGAATATAGTCGGCCTCGATTTCCGGCTTGCCCAAAGTGGTGAGGAAGGTGGTGTGGCGGCAATGGTCAGACCAATAGGTGTCGATCAGGCGGATCTCGGTAATGGTCGGGTTCTTGCCCTCGCCGGCAAAATATTCACGGCAGAAGGCAATATCATCAAAGTCCATCGCCAAACCCAACTCACGGCGCAATTCCTCCAAAGCGGCATCATCCATAGCAGTAAAGCCGTCAAGCACCGCCACGGGCTGCGGTTCGGGGTATTCCTCCTGCAAGGTGGCATAGGTTTCCAAAGAAGCCTCGCGCGATTCCACCGGGTTGATAAAGCTGCTTTTGATCAGCGCCAGATCGTCATCGGTCAAATCGCCTTCCAGCAAATAAACCTTGGCATGGCGCACCAGCGGGCGTTCTTTTTGTGTCAGCAGCTGAATAGATTGACTGCAAGAGTCGGCACGCTGGTCAAACTGGCCAGGCTGATACTCGGTGGCAAAAATTTTGGCACCCTCAACCTGCGGCAGCTCGGCGTAGATATTATCCACCGGCGGCTCGGCAAAAATCGTCACCGATGCAGCACGGAAGGTTTCATCATCAATGCCCTGTACATCATAGCGTTCCAGCACCCGCAGGTTTTGCAGGGCACTTACCCCCAAATAACCGCGAATATCCTCAATCATCGAGTGCGTACGCGCAAACGGAGGCTTTTTTTCAACATAAATGCGATATACCTTGTTATTGATCATGGCATAATCTCCTTACTGTTGTATAATCTGTATAAATAAGCGTCGGCCAAGGCCGTTTTTATCCATGCTATTATTATATAGTAAATTCGCAATATCTGCAAGGATAATTACAGCAGGTTGCAATAATTTTGTATAAAATGTCGACCAAACCTATTGACATGAGGGTGAATTTATTATATAATAGTTTCAGCTTATTGATAAACATTCTTATTAAGCTTGATTCTTGTTAAACTTACTGCATATTAAATAAGCGGTAAAGATTATCAAAAATATTAAAACACGGCAAGAGCAATAAAATATTAAGTAAGAAATTAACAAACTGAAATTAAAATTATTGGAGGAATGAAAAATGCAGAAGAAATTTGTTTGTACCGTTTGCGGTTATGTCCATGAGGGCACCGCTGCTCCCGAACAGTGCCCGGTTTGTAAGGTTCCCGCATCCAAGTTTGTGGAACAGGTTGGCGATATGAAGCTGGCTGCCGAGCATGAATACGGTATTTATGAAAAAACCGTTGCCAACAATGCTGACATCAGCGAAGAAGATAAAATGTATATTCTGGAACAGTTGAAGGCTAACTTTGCCGGTGAATGTTCCGAGGTTGGTATGTACCTGTGCATGGCCCGTATCGCTCACCGCGAAGGCTATCCTGAAATCGGCCTGTACTGGGAGAAAGCCGCTTATGAAGAGGCTGAACACGCTGCCAAGTTTGCCGAGCTGTTGGGTGAAGCATTGGAGCCCAACATGAAGGCAAGCACCAAAGCCAACCTGGCATGGCGCGTAGACTGCGAATTTGGCGCTACTCAGGGCAAAACTGACCTGGCTATCTGTGCCAAGAAGAACGGCCTGGATGCTATCCATGACACCGTACATGAAATGGCCCGTGATGAAGCTCGTCACGGTAAAGCTCTGGAAGGCCTGTTGAAGAGATACTTCGGTTAATATAACCCCGCAACATAACACCCCCTTGGTATATGCCAAGGGGGTTATTTTATGCCAAAAAACCGGAGCAGCCTTGACGCCACTCCGGTTTATTATTGCAATTTTTTGCCTGTTATGATTATTCTTCCTCAAAAAGCATATCGTTGTAGGCATCAACAACCATTTCCCATTCTTCGTCATCTTCGATGTAGGCAAAAATTTCCTCGCCGTCGTCGCCGGTGTCAATGCGGAAGATAACAGCCTCGTCCTCCTCGGTCACTTCCTCCTCATCATTCAGCGGCAGCAAAAAGGCATAACGCTTGCCTTCAATTTCCAGCATCTCGATAATCTCAAAATCAATCGGGTTGTCGTTATCGTCCAGCAGGGTAATGATGTTTTCGTTAATCAGTTCGTTCTGGGTCATTGTCAAATCCTCACTTTGGCGTATTGGGGGTGTCTAAATAAGTTTGCAGAATCAGCACCGCCGCCAGCTTATCCACCACTTGACGGCGTTTTTTGCGGCTGGTGTCATTATCCAGCAGCATTTTATGGGCGGCCACCGTAGTCAGCCGCTCATCCTGAAAATACACGGGCAGGCCAAACTCTTTTTTCAGCATATCGGCAAAAGATTCCACCTTATCCACCGCAGGGCCGCGTGTTCCGTTAAGGTTCAGCGGCAAACCCAGCACAAAAGCCTCGCCACCGTATTCGGCCACGATTTTTTTAAGCTCAGCCATATCCTGCTTAAAAGCGGTGCGGCGGATGGTGGTGACTCCCTGCGCGGTAAAACCCAGCAAATCGCTTACGGCCACGCCAATGGTGGCATCGCCCAGGTCCAGGCCGATCAGCCTCACTGGTTTCCCCTGCCTTTCAGGTAGCTTACCAGCAGCTCCTCAATCAAATCATCGCGTTCCACCCGGCGGATCAGACTGCGGGCCTGTTTATGGCTGGTAATATAAGCCGGGTCGCCGGAGATAAAATAGCCGACCAGCTGATTAAGAGAGTTGTAGCCTTTTTCTTCCAGCGCGTCATACACGGTGAGCAATACATCACGGGGATTAAGCTCTTCCTCCTTGCTGACTTTGAAGTACATTGTTTCTTCCAGTTTGTTGTCAGTCATATAACGCCCTCCTTTTAATCTAAGCGGGAATGTTGTTTTTTATGCCGCTTCTGCAATTATCTGCAATTTTAGTTAAATTATGCCAGCTGGCCGGTGATCTGCTTAACCGCAGCGTCCAATGCCTCTTGTACCTTGGACGGGTCCTTGCCGCCTGCCTGTGCCATATCCGGACGGCCGCCGCCGCCGCCGCCGCAGGCAGTTGCCGCAGCCTTCACGATAGCACCGGCGTTCAGGCCCTTGCCCAGCAGGTCCTTGCTTACGGCTGCCACCAGCATAACCTTGTCCTGGCTTACAGCTGCCAGCACCACCACGCCGCTTTGCAGCTTGTCACGCATACTGTCCAGAGCAGAACGCAGGTCGTCCATATTCTCAGCCGGAACTTTGGCCGCAACCACCTTAACACCGTTGATATCCAGGGCATTTCGGGTCACATCGCCCAAAGCCTGCTGGCTGAGCTGCAAGCGCAGCGCCTTGATCTCGCGGTCCTTCTCCTTGTTGTCCTCGATAAGAGCCGCAATCTTGGTTTCCAGATTATTCCAGGAGGTTTTCAGCAGAGCAGCGGACTTAAACAGGTGCTCCAAATGCTCATGCATAAATTCCTGTACCTTGGTGCCGGTCACGGCTTCAATACGGCGGATGCCGCTGCCGATACCAACCTCGCTGACGATCTTGAAGGAGCCGATATCGCCGGTGGCCTTAACATGGGTGCCGCCGCACAGCTCCATGGATTCTCCCATGGTTACGGTGCGTACGCTGTCGCCGTATTTATCACCAAAGAACGCCAAAAAGCCCTTTTCGGTGGCCTCGTCCTTGGTCATTACCACGGTTTCCACCGGTACATTACGCAGGATGGCGGCGTTTACCATACCCTCGATAACATCGATCTCGGCAGAAGAAAGCGGAGCGATGTGGGCAAAGTCAAAACGCAGGCGGTCAGCCTTAACCAGAGAGCCGGCCTGATGAACATGGTTGCCCAGAGTTTTACGCAGAGCATTTTGCAACAGGTGGGTGGCCGAGTGGTTACGGGCAGCATCCAGACGCTGGGTGGTGTTGATACGGCAGGTTACGGTGTCGCCCACCTTCAAGCCGCCGCTCTGAGTGAGGAAGTGGTGCAGGAAGATACCGTTGGGCAGTTTGGTGGTGTCGTTGATCAGCAGCTCGCCGCCGTCAAACTCAATTACACCGCTGTCACCCTGCTGGCCGCCGCTTTCGGCGTAGAAGGGAGTTTCATCCAGCACCAGATAACCGTCCTGGCCGCCGGTCACGGTTTCTGTGATCTGCTTGTCCACAATAATGGCACGCACCTTGGCCTTGCCCTCGGTCTGTTCATAGCCGGTAAATTTGGTAGCGGGGATGTCGGTCAGCAAGCCGGTCAAAACCTGCAAATCTTCCACATTATTCTTCACATTACGGGCGGCACGGGCACGCTCACGCTGCGCCTCCAATGCTTCCTCAAACTGTTTTTCATCCAGCTGCAAATTGTTTTCTTCCAAAATATCCTTGGTCAAATCCAGCGGAAAGCCGTAAGTATCATAAAGCTGGAAGGCGTCCTGACCGCAGAAAACGCAGCAGTTATTCTCACGCATTTTGCGGATGATGTTGTTTACCATAGCCAGACCGTCGCTGATGGTTTCGCGGAACTTTTCTTCCTCCATCAACATAACCTTGGCAATAAATTCCTGCTGTGCGCAGATTTCGGGATAAGCCTCGCCCATCAGCCGGCAAACCAGCGGCACCATTTTGTGCATAAAAGGCTCGGCAATGCCAAGGGTGGTGCCGTAACGCACCGCACGGCGGAAGATACGGCGCAGAACATAGTTGCGGCCGTCGTTGCCGGGGATAACACCGTCGGCAATCAGGAAGGTGCAGGCACGGATATGGTCGGCAATTACGCGGTAGGGGAAGCCTGCCTTGCCGGGGTCATAGGTGGTGCCGGTCAAATCCTCGATAAATTTGATCAGCTGGCGCATAACGGGGATCTCATAGTTGCTGTCAACATCCTGCATGATGGAGGTAATGCGCTCCAAGCCCATGCCGGTGTCGATGCTGGGGCGCGGCAGAGGAGTCAGGTTGCCCTGTTCATCACGCTCAAACTGCATAAATACCAGGTTCCAAATTTCCATCCAGCGGTCACAGTCGCAAACGCCCATCGCACATTCGGGGGCATCGCAGGTGTATTTTTCGCCGCGGTCGAAGAAAATTTCGGAGCAGGGGCCGCAGGGGCCGGTTTCGCCCATGGCCCAGAAGTTATCCTTCTCGCCCATGTTATAGATACGGGAGTCCGGGAAGCCGGTTACTTTCTTCCAGATTTCACGGGCCTCGGCGTCATCCTTATAAACAGTTACATACAAACGGTCCTTGGGCAGTTTCAGCACCTCGGTGATGAACTCCCAGGCGTATTTAATGGCGTCCTCCTTAAAGTAATCGCCAAAAGAGAAGTTGCCCAGCATCTCAAAGAAGGTATGGTGGCGGGCGGTGCGGCCTACGGTATCAAGGTCATTGTGCTTGCCGCCGGCGCGTACACACTTCTGGGCGGTGGTTGCGCGTACATAAGGGCGCTTCTCCAAGCCCAGGAATGTATCCTTAAACTGTACCATGCCTGCGTTTACAAACAGCAGGGTGGGGTCATTGTGGGGTACCAGCGGAGAACTGGCTACACGGGTGTGGCCTTTGCTCTCAAAGAAGTTCAGAAAAGCCTCACGGATTTGCTTTTCGGTAACCAAATCGCTGTACTTGTTGATTTTCTCGGTCATGTTATCCTCCAAGTCTATAAAAAATATACATTAAAAATTATACAATTAAATAAAAAAACTATTTATTGATAATATAACATTATAACATTATAGCACAGCCAAAGCGTGAATACAAGCGTTTGTCGGCGTAAAACCTGTGTGGATTTATACTCTTGGCGCAGCATAAATTTTATGCTATAATAAATTTTATGTTATAATCAACGGTATCAATGTTAAATTACCGACATTTCACGCCAAACGGCCGATATTATACAGGAGAATAAGCAAAATATGAGCGATTTTTTTACCGCAGGGGGTAAGCCTTGCCCCATCAATAATTTACATATCCGTCCAGCCTGCCCTGCCGATGCCGGGGGTATTATGGATATTTACCGCCGTTATGTTAATGAAACCACCGTCAGCTTCGAGGTTGTTGAGCCGACGGTGCCTGAATTTGCCCTGCGTATCGGCCAGATTATCCAAAAGTATCCTTATCTGGTGGCGGAGCAGCAGGGAAAGGCCGGCCGCAAAATTCTGGGTTACGCTTACGCAGGTGCGTATAAAAGCCGTGCCGCCTATGATTGGTCGGTGGAGGTCACCGTTTATCTGGCTGATGAAGCCATGGGGCAGGGCCTGGGCCGCCTGCTGTACCAAAAGCTGGAAGCCGTGCTGGCCGCGCAGGGCATCCGCAGCTTAAACGCCTGCATCACCGGCGAGAACGAGGAAAGTCTGGCTTTCCACCGCGCGCTGGGTTATGTCGATGTCGGTCATAATCACCGCTGCGGTTACAAGCTGGGCCGCTGGCTGGATGTTTTCTGGCTGGAAAAACTGCTGGACACCGCCGATACTCCGCCGGCCGCTTTCATTCCCTTTGCCGCGCTGGACAAGCAGGTTCTGGCGCAGATTTTGGCTTAAAAAAATCGGCTTAAAAAATTTGGTAATTTACGCACCCTCCTTCGGCATATATATTACCGGAGATTGGGGGTGCGTTTTTTGCGTGCAAAAAATAACAGCCGAAAAAAACAGTTTATGCGCTCGGTGCTGGCCGATGCGCTGGAAATTCCGGAGGAGCTGGCGCTGGATCTGCCCAGGATAACGCTGGTGGGCAACTTGAATCTTAATGTGGAAAATCATAAGGGTATCATCAGCTATGCTGCCGATGAGGTGCGCCTGCGTGTCAGCGACGGTTATCTGGTGGCAAGGGGCCATAATTTTGCCCTGCGCAGCATCAGCAAAACTGATGTGTTTTTGGAGGGGGAGATAACCAATCTGGCCATCGTGCTGGATATGCGCGGTGACGGTGGAGTATTAAGTGACGCTGATTTATCTGCTCTGCTGGCCGAGGAACTGGCCGAAGAAGCTGAAAATGCTGAAAATGCTGCCGATAAAGCTGCCGATACAAAGGAGGTTTAACCATGCTGACCGTGCTGTGGAGCTGGCTGGCCGGTTATGTGGTGCTGCACCTTTCCGGCGGCGGGCAAGAGCGTTTTCTAAACCTGGTTTTGCAGCGGGAAATTGCGGTTTGGGATGTAAACTGGCTGGCGGATGATGTGCTGGAAATGAAGGCGGATTGGCAGCAGCTTAAAAGTCTGCGTAAAATTGCCGCCATAACCGGGTGTCAGATGGCGCTTAGGCGGCGGCAGGGGCTGCCCTTTGCCCTGCGGTATTTAAGGGGGCGCAAAACGCTGGCTGTTGGTATGCTGCTGTTTGCGCTGGGCCTGTTTGCTTTATCCCAACTGGTGTTTGCGGTGCAGGTGCTGCCGCAGGAGACTTTGCATCGGCTGGACACCGCGCAGGTGCAGCGTGTGGCTGCTGATTTGGGGATAAAGCCCGGCGCCGTTTACCGGCAGCTTGATATTGATGAGATCAGCCGCCGAATCAAGGCGCAGATACCCGAGGTCTCGTGGGTGTATATCGAGCGCAGCGGCACGGTGGTGCATATCAAGGTGGCCGAGCGTTCTATCTACCCCGATGAGCTGGAAAACGCCACCCGCGGTGCCATCTGGGCCAACCGTGATGCGCTGGTGGAGGAGGTTCTTATCAAGCACGGGCAGGCGGTGGCGGCACACGGGGATACGGTGCAAAAGGGTGATTTGCTGGTATCCCCGCTGGCCGACGGCAAAGCCGATGCGATCGTGCGTGCCCGTGTCTGGTATCGCGGTTACGGAGAGGGTGCCCTGCAAGAGGAGGTTGTTACGCCGCAGGGTAAACCCACCTGCCGTTATTATCTGCAAAAACCCGACGGCGCAGTGCTAAATTTGTGGGGGGATGAGCCTGATGTGGCAGGGTTGGCGGCCGATGAGCAAATACTCAGCGAAACCACGCCCTATATGCTGAATATCGGCGGTATGCAGCTTGTCTTGCAGCGGCAGGTTTTGCAGCACCGGCTTGTTTCGCAGCGGCAGATAAGTGAGGCTGAGGCCAAGGCGGCGGCTTATGAGCAGGCCAAGGCCACCATCGCCGCCCAGCAAAACCCAAACAGCACCCTGCTTAATGAGGAGGCCGATTACCAACTGCTGGAAGGTGGCGTGTGGGCGGTAAATTTAATGTGGGAGTGCCGTGAGGAAATCGGGGTGCATTATCAAAATCAACCTGCCGATACAGACTTAAACTGTGATCTAAACCAAGACATAAATGCGGCGGAGTAATTGACAG
Source organism: Bacillota bacterium (assembly GCA_017397935.1). Taxonomy (GTDB): domain Bacteria; phylum Bacillota; class Dehalobacteriia; order UBA4068; family UBA4997; genus Avidehalobacter. Next base: position 2,972 of record JAFQHN010000021.1, on the reverse strand, counting down.
TACCCGCTGCCTGTGCTACAATATATAGTAGAAAAGTTTGTAAGAATTTAATATGACAGTTCGCAAACCTCCTGTCACAAAACAAAACTAGGCTTTTTAATCTATATTATAAGTAGATTGTGTTTGTATGGGGGCGTATGTGCGCCCCTTTTTTTATTATATTTTGGGGTTTGCGGCTGCTGTTAAGGCTATGTTGAAGGAGGATAAATTTATGTTTGCTTTGCAGGCCGAGGCCACATTTGATGCCGCCCATTTTTTGCAGGGGCATAAGGGGGCTTGCCGCAATCTGCACGGCCACCGCTGGCGTGTTGTGCTGGAAATTGAAGGTATGGAACCGCAGCCGGGCGGCCCGGCACGGGATATGCTGCTGGATTTTGCCGATGTCAAGCACACCCTGCGGGAGCTTGCGGCCGGGCTTGACCATAAGCTGATTTATGAGGCAGGCAGCCTGCGCCCGCAGACGGTGGCGGCGCTTAAAGATGAGGGTTTTGCGCTGGTGGAAATGCCCTTCCGCCCTACGGCCGAGCGTTTGTCCGAGTGGTTTTATCATAAGCTGGCGGCGGCAGGTATTGCTCCTGCCAGGGTTTGGGTTTACGAGACTCCCGAAAACTGCGCTGCTTATTGGGAATAAAAACAGGGGGTTGGCATTATGATAACATTTAAGGTGGCCGAGAAATTTGTCAGTATCAACGGCGAGGGCAGACGGGCCGGAGAGTTGGCGGTTTTTGTGCGCTTTGCCGGCTGCAACCTGCGCTGCGCTTACTGTGATACCGCCTGGGCGTGGGAATTTGACGCCCCTGCCGAGGAGATGACGGCCGATGAGATTTATGCTTACATCAAGCAAACCGGCGTCAGAAACGTTACTTTAACCGGCGGAGAGCCGCTGCTGAGAGACGGCATTATGGAGCTGCTGCAAATTCTGGCGGCTGATGATGAGCTTTCGGTGGAGATTGAAACCAACGGCACGCAGGATTTGCAGCCGATTATTGATATGGACAACCGCCCGCACTTAACGGTGGATTATAAGCTGCCGGGGAGCGGTATGGAGGCCCAAATGCACCGGGAATCCCTCTGGCTGCTGGACGGGCGCGATGTGGTAAAGTTTGTCTGCGCGGATATTGCCGATATGCAGCGTGCGGTGCAGGTTATCAACGATAATGACCTGATGGACAGGGTTTGGATATATTTCAGCCCCGTTTTCGGCCGCATTGACCCGGCAGATATGGTAGAATTTATCAAAGAGCAGAACTTAAACGGCGTTACCTTGCAGTTGCAGCTGCATAAATTTATCTGGCCGCCGGAGGCGCGCGGCGTTTAACGGTGTTTTATTTGGGGGAGGATTTTATAATGAAGGTTTTGGTTTTGTCGTCGGGCGGTGTAGACAGTACAACCTGCCTGGCGCTGGCGGTGGAGCAGTTTGGGGCGGCTAATGTTACGGCGCTTTCTATGTTTTACGGCCAAAAGCACGATAAAGAGCTGGCGGCGGCCCGTGCGGTGGCCGCCCATTACAGTGTAGAGCATATTGAGCTGGACCTCGCGCCGATTTTTCGTTACAGTAATTGCTCGCTGCTGGCTCATTCCGATAAGCAAATTCCGCAGGAGAGTTACGCCGACCAGTTGGCCGAAAGCAGCGGCGAGCCGGTTTCCACTTATGTGCCCTTCCGAAACGGCCTGTTTATTGCGGTGGCGGCCAGCGTGGCCGAAAGCCGCGGCTGTGAGCGGATTTTCTACGGGGCGCACCGTGATGATGCGGCAGGTGCCGCTTACCCTGATTGCAGCGAGGCTTTTAAGCAGGCTATGAATTTGGCCGTCTGCGAGGGCACGGGCGGACATCTGCGGCTGGAAGCGCCTTTTGTGGAGATGAACAAAGCGCAGGTGGTGGCCGAGGGTTTGCGCCTTAATGTGCCTTATCACCTGACATGGAGCTGTTATGAGGGCGGCGGGGAAGCCTGCGGTGTCTGCGGTACCTGTATTGACAGAATTGCCGCGTTTGCCGCCAACGGCGTGGCCGACCCGATAAAATATACTGATAATGCAGAAAATACGGAGGAAAATTAAAATGAGCGGACGCAGCCAAGAGGAATTGTCCGGCGTAACCATGCTGGGCAACCATAAAAATACTTACCCCACGGATTATGCCCCCGAGGTGTTGGAGTCTTTTGTCAACAAACACCCCGATAACGATTATTTTGTCAAATTTAACTGCCCGGAGTTTACCAGCCTGTGCCCCATGACCGGCCAGCCGGATTTCGCCACCATTTACATCAGCTATGTGCCCGATCAGCGCCTGGTGGAGAGCAAAAGCCTGAAAATTTATCTGTTTAGCTTCCGCAATCACGGCGACTTCCACGAGGACTGCGTAAATATCATTATGAAAGATCTGCGTAACCTGCTTGACCCCAAATACATCGAGGTCTGGGGCAAATTCACCCCCCGCGGCGGCATCTCCATTGACCCTTACGCCAACTGGGGCAAACCCGGCACCCGTTGGGAAAAAGCCGCCGAGCAACGCCTGCTGATGCACGATATCTACCCCGAAAAAATTGACAATCGCTGATAATCTCCATTATAATAAGAGTAAAATAAATTATCGGGCCAAAAGTTAACATTATATTTATATTTTTTTGTTATGATGGCCAATAATAAGGATTATCATTGCAAATTTTCGTAAAATTCAGCGAAAATCTGTGATACGAAAATCTGTGATAGTTGTAAATTTTTTTGGGAGGTGTTTTGTCTTGCTGAAAATGACAGTTAACATCAAGTCATATTGGCGGATTTTGTCGGCGGTGCTGCTGCTGGCAATCTTTGCGGCCACACCGGCTATGGCGGCGGATACCGTTTACCGTGCCGAGCTCAATGGTGAGATCAGCGAGTACATGGTAAATTATTTGGAGCGTGCCTATGATGAGGCCGAGGCGGCCGGTGCCGATGCCATGCTGTTGGAGCTTGATACCTACGGCGGCTATGTG
>JAFQHN010000003.1 GCA_017397935.1 Bacillota bacterium | reverse complement strand
GGTTTTCTTATCTTACCACATCAAAGCGCTCTTGTCAACACTTTTCTGTGATATTTTTTTCAAAACTTTCAATCGCTCTTCGCTCTCGTCCGTTTCGGTGCCGCTCGCTGCGGAACGTTTAATATCTTAACACATATCTCATCCCTTGTCAACACCTTTTTTCAACCTTTTTTCACCTTTTTGAAAGTTTTTTCTCAGACGGCAGCTTATGTCCACTTTCTACTTATATATAATATAAAGAAACAGCGCCCCCACCAAACGGTCAGAGCGCTGTCATTCACATATTTACTTACTTATTTCTCGGTCGGGCGCATCGCCGGGAACAGCAAAACATCGCGGATAGAGGAAGAATTGGTCAGCAGCATCGCCAGACGGTCAATACCAATGCCCAAACCACCGGTCGGCGGCATACCGTATTCCAACGCGGTTACATAATCCTCGTCCATCATGTTGGCCTCTTCGTCACCGCGCTCACGCTCCAACATCTGCTGCTCAAAGCGCTCACGCTGGTCAATCGGGTCGTTCAACTCGGAGAAGGCGTTGCCCAACTCTCGGCCGTAAACAAATGCCTCAAAGCGGTAAGTCAGCAGCGGATTATCGCTGTGCTTTTTGGCCAGCGGCGAAATCTCAATCGGATAATCGGTAATGAAGGTGGGCTGAATCAAATGCTCCTCCACATATTCATCAAAGAACAAGGACAAAATCTTGCCCTTGGTATAGTGCGGTTCAATCTCAATGTGGCGCTCCTTGGCCAGCGCACGGGCAGCCTCATCATCAGCCACCTCGTCAAAATCCACGCCGGAGTATTCCTTAACCGCTTCGGTCATGGTCATACGCTTCCACTGCGGCGCCAGATTGATTTCCGTGCCCTCATATACAATGGTAGTCGTACCCAGCACCTTTTGGGCAACAAATGCCACCATATTCTCGGTCAGCTCCATCATGCCCTCATAATCGGTATAAGCCTGGTACAGTTCCAGCAGAGTAAACTCCGGATTATGGCGCATATCAATGCCTTCGTTGCGGTATACACGGCCGATCTCATACACTCTGTCCATGCCACCAACGATCAGACGCTTCAAATGCAATTCCAGCGCAATACGCATATACAAATCAATATTCAGCGCATTGTGGTGGGTGATAAACGGACGCGCGGCAGCACCGCCGGCGATGTTGTGCATGGTAGGAGTCTCAACCTCCAAGAAACCGCGGCCATTCAAAAATTCACGGATTGCGCTGATGATCTGGCTGCGCTTCACAAAGGTATCCTTAACCTCCGGGTTCACAATCAAATCCACATAACGCTGACGATAACGCATTTCAATATCCTTCAAGCCATGCCATTTTTCCGGCAGGGGGTGCAGGCTCTTGGTCAGCACGGTCAGCTTCTGCGCATGAACCGAGATCTCGCCCCTGCGGGTGCGGAATACATAACCGTTTACGCCCAAAATATCACCGACATCCAGCAAGTCCAACAGCGCAAACTGCTCCTCGCCCACATCGTCGATCTTCACATATACCTGCATCTTGCCCGAGAAATCATGCACGTCCAAAAAGCAAGCCTTACCATGCCCACGCTTAGACATAATACGGCCGGCGATCGCCACCTGCTGCTCCTCCAACTTCTCAAAATTCGCAATAATCTCCTGCGACTGGTGGCTGGCCTCAAAAGCCGCACCAAACGGGTCGATACCTTTATCACGCAGGGCAGCCAGCTTAGCTCGGCGTACTTCAATTTCCTTAACCTGTACCTGGGCCTGCTCCTCAGCCGTCAATTCCTGCGGCTGCTGTGTTTCCTTTGCCAAAACGCTCACTCCAAATCAATCAAATCCCCCGTTTATCAGGGGCCGCTTTACAATAAACTTAAAAATCTCAGTGAATATCCACAATCTTGTATTCCAGCACAGCCTTGGGCGCATTAACCTTAACAATATCACCCTTCTTGTGGCCGATAATAGCCGCACCAACCGGGCTTTCGTTAGAGATTCGACGAGCCGCCGGGTCAGATTCGGTAGAACCGACAATAGTGTACTCCATCTCCTTGTTCATGCCCATGTGCAGCAGGGTCACGGTAGAACCAATGTTTACGGTATTGCCGCCGGCAGTTGCCTCAATCACTCTGGCGTTGCGGATTTTATTCTCCAACTCCACGATCTGGCCTTCCACCATTGCCTGCTCGTTCTTAGCGTCCTCATACTCCGAGTTTTCGCTCAAATCACCAAAGCCAATCGCAATCTTAATGCGCTGGGCAACTTCCAGACGCTTCACGTTTTTCAGATTATCCAGCTCTGCTTCCAGCTTCTCCAAGCCTTCTTTGGTCAGCAAAACTTCTTTTTCTGCCATTATAATAAACCTCCGTTTTCAGTTATCTTCCTGCTCAAAAAATTTTCCGTCAGCAGCCAAATTGCAGCCAACACAAACAAGCCGGCAAAATGCCAGCCATACTCTTAACATTATAAACTTTGCCGTTCCGCTTTGTCAAGCAGTTTGCCCGCCCGTTTAAGCAAAATTAGCCATATACACAATTCCAGGTTATTCACTCTTCATTCTTCACTATTCACTATCTTCTCCCCTTGCCGCCGCCGCCAGCCCTGCCGCCATCATCCCAAAGCTATACCGCCCCGCAAACCGCCCCGGCACCCACACCAACGGCTCACGCCAAACCGCCAGCCGCCCATTACTCTCGCCGCCATGCCAAATTTCCGGCCGCAGCAGCAGCACCACCTCGCAGTCACTCAGCATCCGCCGCGCCGATAACTCCGGCAGCGCCACTCCCTGCCGCCACCATTTTTCCGCCGCCTGTTTGGCCCAATCCCCGTGCAGCGCCACCCGGCAGCCACGCCCCAGCAAATCGGCCACCAAATCCTCCTGCCACCGGTCATCCAGACCCAAAATGCCCACCTGCCGCCCGGCCAAGCACATTTTTTTCTCCGTCTGCCGCAGCCATTCACGGCAGGCCGTCCGCCTTGCTGCCGCCAAAACCTGCGGATACTCCGCCCCCACCGTTTCGGCCAGCATCAACGGCAGCCCCAGACGCCAATCCTCGCCCAAACGCCCCTCCGCTTTCCCCAGCCGCCGCAGATTTTTCAGCAGCCACTTACGCCCCTTAGCCTCAGGTACCGCCGGCCATTCCTGTCTCGTCCACGGCAATTCCAGCTGCCAAACCGCCTCACGCCGTTCATTTTCGCCCACCTTTATCCGCCGCGGAAACAGCCTCCGCCACCACCGCTTATACCACACACAGCTCTCCGCCGCAAAATCCATCAGCCAAACCTTTGCCAACCGCCTCAGCTCGCAATCCCATAATCTTACGCCATTATACGCCGCAGGCCGCACCGCCATAACCGCCGCCCGACAAAAAAAGTGCATTACCGCAAACAGCGGCAACGCCCCTCAATTTTCTCCCTGCTTTTTGGCAGATTTCGCCACACTTTACACGCCGCCTACGGCTTTTTACGCCCCACCCCGTTTTGATAACAAACAAGGCCGCCCCACATCGGAACAGCCTTATCAATCTCAAATCATAAATCAAATTAAAAATTCACGCAGCGCAGCCTCCACCTCAGCCGCCGTGTCCAGCTGATTTATCCGCCCGCGCATAGCTGCCGCGCCGGGTATCCCCTTAATATAAAACGGCAGGTGGGTACGCATAAGCCGCACCGCCGTATACTCATCACGCAGCTCCACCTGGCGGTATAAATGCCGCAGCGCCATCTGCAAAACCTCGTCATTTGTGGGCTTGGGCAAAGCAGGCAAACCGACAAAATCCCGCACCAAATCACGGATAAGCCACGGGTTGCCCATCATCGCTCGGCCAATCATCAAACCGGCACAGCCACTTTCCGCCATGCGTTTTCGGCCCACCGCCACGCTGGTTATATCACCGTTGCCAACCACCGGCACCGACATCTTTTTCAGCTCGGCCGCCACCTCGGCAATCGGCTCCCAGTCCGCCTCCCCGGCATAAAACTGCTGACGGGTGCGCCCATGCACCGTCACCAGCGCCGCACCGCAGTTTACCACCCGCCGTGCCATATCCAGCACATTTTTGCTGTCATTATCCCAGCCCAGGCGCATTTTCACGCTAACCGGCAGGCTCACCGCCTTAACCACCGCATCCACAATCCGCTCGGCCAGCTCCGGCTGCGTCATCAGACGGCTGCCCTCACCGTTCTTCACGATTTTCGGCGCCGGGCACCCCATGTTGATGTCCAGCAGCACCACGCTGCCAAATTTAGCCGCCTCCTGCTCAATAATCGCCGCAGCCTTGCCCATATACTCCGGCGATGAACCGCAAAGCTGCACCGCCAGCGGCCCGGCCTCCCCCTCAATATTCAGCATACCGAAGGTTTTTTCGTTGCCGTAACACAGCGCCATATCGCTCAGCATTTCGGTATAGACCAGCCCGGCCCCCATCTCATGCACGATCTCACGCCACGCACGGTCGGTCACACCGGCCATCGGCGCGCTCACAATCGGGTTGGCCGCCAAAATTTCAGCAATCGAAGCCATTATTTTTCTTCCTTATCCTTATTCATATCCTTATTTTCATCTTTATTCAGGTCATATAAAATCCGCAGGCCGTCCAGCGTCAGCAGCGGGTCCACCACATCAATCGTTTCGGCAGCCTCGGCAATACCTGCCGCCAAACCACCCGTGGCAATGACTTTGACCTCTCCGCCCATCTCCTGTTTCAGACGGCGCACCACGCCATCCACCAGGCCGGCAAATCCGTACACAATACCCGATTGCAGCGCCTGCACGGTGTTGGTGCCCAAAGCCTTCTTGGGACGCACAAATTCCACCTTGGGCAGCCGCGCCGTAGATGTCCCCAGCGATTCGGCCGCCACCGCCACACCGGGTGCGATAACGCCGCCCAAAAAATCACCCTCGGCCGACACACAGTCAAAGGTCGTGGCTGTGCCCAAATCCAGCACGATAACCGGGCATCCATACTTGGCCCGTCCGGCCACCGCATTCACCAGCCTGTCCGGCCCCAACTGTTGCGGAAACTCCACGCCAATCTTCATGTCCGTGCGAATATCCACACCGGCCACCAGCGGCTCCACCTTCAAATACTTGCGGCACAGGCGCTGCCATTTCTCCACCAGCGCCGGCACCGTGCTGGAAACCGCCGCCGCCGTCAAATCAGCAAACCGCAGCTCCGCAGTCGCCAAAAACTGCTGCAACAACACCGCATATTCATCATCGGTGCGTTTGCGGTCACTTACACAGCGCCATGTATGCAGGCAGATTTCGCCATCATACACCGCCAAAACCGTGTTAGAGTTGCCAATATCCACAATCAGCAGCATAAAACCACTCCTTTTTTCAACCCAAATCCCGTAATGATTAAAAACGCCATTAAAAACGCTTCAAACCGCGCCGCCACATCAGCCGGGTCATCAATACCGCCGCCGCTATCTTCACCGGCTCAAAGAATATATACGGCACGCCGCCCAGCAAAAAAGCCGCCGCATAGCTGTCCAGATCCAACAGCAGCATCAACTGCACCGCCCCAAAAAAATAGCTGAACACAATGCCCACCGTGCAGGCCAGCACACTCCGCAGCAAAGAAAACTTACTCCCCTGCCGCCCTGCCAGCCATGACACCAGCCCTGCCGAGACAATAAACCCGTAAATATAACCGCCGGTGGGCCCCAGCAGCACGCCAAAACCGCTTTTGAAGTTGGCAAAAAACGGCAACCCCAGCGCCCCGGCCAGCACCCAAGCCAGCACCGTCAGCATGGCGTGTTTGGGCGGCAGCAGCAGGGCAATCAGCAGCACCGCCAGCGTCTGCGCCGTAACCGGCACGCTGCCCACCGGCACCGCCAGCTGAGAGCAAACCGCCAATACCGCCACCAACAACGCCATCACCGTCAGGCGGCGTATATCCGAATGTCGCATAGATTTTCCAACTCCCATCCGCAAATCAAATCCCCAAACAGCGCCGATACCGAATCAACCGCCACCCTATGCAAAGAACACATCGCCGGTAACCAGAGTAAACTCATCCTTATCGCCGTCCTCGCGTTCCACCAGCAAAGATCCGTCCTCATTCATATCCAGCGCCTTCCCGAAGAAAGTCTCATTCAATGTAGAAATTTTCACCCGCTTGCCCAGCGTGATGTTGTTGGCCAGCCATTCCTCCCGGATTTTGCCAAAGCCCTGGGTATACAGCAGCTCATAATAATATTCCAGCTTGTTCAGCACAGCGCCCAGCACCTCGGCCCGCACCACCGGCTTGTCCGCCGCCAACGCCAGCGATGTTGCAATATCGGCAATCTCCGGCGGCAGCTCCTTGTTCAGGCAGTTGATGCCAATGCCAACCACCACCCACTCCACGCTCTCCATGGTGGCGTGCATTTCGGTCAGCATACCGCACAGCTTGCGGCTGCCAATGTAAATATCGTTGGGCCACTTGATACCGGCATCATACCCCAGCTCACGCAGGGCAGCCGCCACACCAACCGCCGTGGTCAGCGTAATTTGCGGCGCCTTGTCGGGCGTAATCTGCGGGCGCAGCACCAGGCTGAACCACAAACCCGTACCCTTGGGGCTGCTCCATGCACGGCCCAGCCGCCCACGCCCCAAGGTCTGCATATCTGCGGCCACCACCGTGCCGTTTACCGCACCGCCGTTGGCCAGATTTTTGGCGTACAGGTTGGTGGAATCCACCTCTCCCAGCGCCTGAAACTGCCGCCCCAGCCATTTGGTCTGCAAATAGGGCATCAGCTCGGCAGGACGAATCCCGTTGGCCACCAGACAATACCCCTTGTTGCGTACAGCCTCCACCGTATACCCCTCGTCTTGCAGCGCTTTAATGTGCTTCCACACCGCCGAGCGCGAAACACCCAGCTCAGCGCTGATTTGCTCGCCCGACACATAACCTTCGGCCTCATACAGCATATTAAAAATCTGTTCTCTGATTTG
>JAFQHN010000020.1 GCA_017397935.1 Bacillota bacterium | reverse complement strand
TTGTTATCAGATTTTCTTGCCCTTGTGTTTGCCCTTATCAGCTTCCAAGGGAAGAATAAAACAGTGTGAAATCGTATAATAAGTTAAGGTGAGCATTTTGCGATAAACCCTTTATTTTCAAGGCTTTTGGAGGATTTTATTAAAACCCTGTGAGGGTTAATAACCACTTATAAAATTGTGGTTTTCAAATTCCAATTTAGATAACATCTCCCGCTTGCTTAGCTCAGAAGCTGGCCACCGGCTGTTCGGCATAATAACCCACAATGCCCAGAAAAATTGCGTAAGCCACCAGCATCTGGTATTTTTCATCCGCCAGCAGCGACTCCTCCTCGGCGTTGGAGAGAAAACCCGTTTCCACCACGATAGACGGCATGGCCAGCTTGTTCACCACATAAATATTTTCAATGGCCTTGGCCTTGCGCTTGGTGTTTTGCAGCACCGCTGCCATACTCTGCTGTATGCTCTCCGACAATCGCTTGCCCTCGCTGCTTCCTGCCGCATAAAAAACCTGCGCCCCGCGGTATTGCGGCTGAGGTATGCTGTTGGCCTGCACCGTAATAAACAGCTCAGCCCCGGCATCCTCGGCAATCTGCACCCGCCGCTGTATATCTTCACGCTTGGTGTCGGCCAGCGCCACATCCTCGGTGCGGGTTTCCACCACTTGGGCCCCCACCTGCCGCAGCAGCGCCGCCACCCGGCCGGCCACCGCCAGATTAACCTCTTTCTCCTGCACGCCGCCTGCGCCAATGGCCCCGGGGTCAAAGCCGCCATGGCCTGCGTCAATTACGATTACCTTGCCCAACAGCGCCAGCGCCAGGGTTTCTTTGCCCTCGCCCTCATCTGCGCCCAAGTTGCCCCAGGGCAGCGCCCCGGCCAGCACCAAAAACACCGCCAGACCAATCACCGCCGCCTGCCGCAGCCGGTGCCGCCTTGCCGCCGTACGCAAACTTTGCCCCTGCCGCTTCATCTGCATATTCATCTGCATATTCGTTTTCATATCTGCAACCACCGCCCGATAACACCTTTTGACTACCGCATTATATGAGCCACCTTTGGCTTAATATGCAAAAAAACAGCCCGCAAGGCAGGCTGTCCAGGGTTTGATAATAAATTATGATAATAAGTTTTGACGGTTACATATATTTGCGCAGACGCACCAGCGCATTTTTCTCCAAACGGCTTACCTGCGCCTGGCTGATGCCGATTTCCTCGGCCACCTCCATCTGCGTCTTGCCGACAAAAAAACGCAGGTTGATAATTTTCTGTTCTCGCTCATTCAGCGCGGCCAGCGCACCGGCAATACTCAGCTGCTCCGTCCAAAGGTTATCGCCGGCTTTCTCATCCTTCACCTGATCCACTACATAAATCGGGTCGCCGCCGTCATTATAAATCGGCTCAAACAGAGAAACCGGCTCGGCAATCGCATCCAGAGCAAAAACCACCTGCTCGGTGGGCAGGCCCATGCGCCCGGCAATCTCGGCCATCTTCGGCTCCCGCCCCTGCTCAGCCGCCAGCGCATCACGGGCAGTCAGCGCCTTATACGCCACATCCCGCACCGATCTGCTGACCCGAATGGCGTTGTTATCCCGCAGATACCGCCGAATTTCACCAATCACCATCGGCACGGCATAAGTAGAAAAGCGCACATTCAGGCTAAGGTCAAAATTATCAATCGCTTTCAGCAGGCCAATGCACCCCACCTGAAACAAATCGTCGGGGTTCTCGCCCCGATTGCCAAACCGCTGCACTATGGATAACACCAGCCGCAAATTGCCCTGCGCCAACTGCTCCCGCGCCTGCTTATCGCCTGCGTGTGCCGCCGCAAAAAGCTCCCGCATACAGTCATTATCCAGCACCGGCAGCTTGGCCGTGTTCACACCGCAAATCTCCACCTTACGCACCGCAACCGCCTCCCACATCTGTTGATACCGCAATTATGCTCAGGGCGGGCGGCAAATATTCAGCTGTGTGCTTAGCAAATTCTGACAGTTTCCGTGCGGATTTCCATTATTATTCCATTTTGTTTATCTCCTTGCGTAATCTGGTGAAAATGCGCTTCTCCAAACGGGATATGTAGGATTGCGAGATACCCAGCAAATCGGCCACCTCCTTCTGCGTCTGCGGCTTATGGCCGAACAAACCAAAACGCAGCTCCACGATCTGTTTTTCCCGTGCGGATAAGCTGCCAATGGCCTGGCGCAACAATTTACGGTCAACCTCCTCCTCCAACTCGCGGTAGATAATATCGCTGTCGGTGCCCAAAACATCGGAAAGCAGCAGTTCATTGCCGTCCCAATCAATGTTCAGCGGCTCATCAAATGACACCTCACTTTTCAGCTTGCTGCTGCGGCGCAGGCACATCAAAATCTCGTTTTCAATGCAACGCGAGGCATAAGTGGCCAGCTTGATTTTCTTCTCAGGGTTAAAGGTGTTCACCGCCTTTATCAGGCCAATGGTGCCGATAGAGGACAAATCCTCCAACCCCAGGCCGGTGTTCTCAAATTTACGGGCAATATAAACCACCAGCCGCAGGTTATGCTCAATCAGCTCGCTGCGCACACTCACATCTCCTGCCGCCAGCCGCTGCATCAGCGCCCTCTCCTCCTCCACCGAAAGCGGCACGGGCAGAGTTTCTCCGCTGCCCACATAATAAAGGCCGCCCTGCTCATCACCCAAATTCAGCCAGCGCCGCCAGCAAAAATTAAGCCAACGCCGCAAATTCTCCACCAAATTTCCTTCAAAATTATGCTCCAAATTATGCTCCAAATCACCGCTGTTCTGCCTCATCAACGCCTTTTTCATGCCATCAACCGCCCTTCCTCAGCCCTATACTCACCACAGTCTTCGATACCGTCCAAACTCTCCCACAAAACATCGGGGTTCAGCAGGGCCTTTGCACCGCATACCCCATTTAATGCGGCAAACAGGGGCGTCAACATCGGCACCGTCGTCGGCTGCACCACCTGCCCGTCCGCCAAAATCAGCTTGATCTCATCCGGCACAAAACCCAGCAGCAGGCCGCCGTGGCTGCCCACCGCCGCATACGGCACCAACGCCAGCCGACCGCCCCACGGCAACCCACGCATTTTCAGCAGCAGTTGATATGCCCGAAACTCCATTCCCTCCTGCTGATACGCCTGCCACAGCTCATCACATAACACCTGCGGCAGCAATTTCTCCACCGCCGCCAGCTCCACCGGCAGCACCGGCCGCCCACTTACCGGCTCTATCAGGCTGTTGCCGCTGTCCAAAAAACAGGGTAGCCTCACCCGCCGCCCGTCAAAGCTGATTTCGGCCTGCACCAGACGGCCGTTTTGCCGCAAGCTCCGCCGAAAGAACTTAATCCCCAGCAGCGCCAATGACATCACCGCCAGCATCCCGGGCAGCAGCCACACCAGCCGCACCGTCTGTAATGCCGGCATCGGCCACACCCCCAGCAGATAACGCACCGCCAGCGTGGTGCCGCCCAATATCACCGCCAGCAAATAAAAACAGGCCGCCAGCCGCCCAAATCTCCTCAGCTTCATGCGGCCAAAAGCCAGCCGCAGCATCAGCAGAGAAAATAAAATCGGCAGCGGCAGCAGATAAAGCGGCGCCAGCAGAGGATGCAGCACCCCAACGCCGTAAAACGCCCCCAACGCAGCCGCCGATAATATGCGGGGCAGGCGCACAACATAACCGCCAAACCTGCCTGCCGACCACAGCAGCACCGCGTCTGCCATAAAGTTCACCAGCCACAAAACATCGGCCCACACCGTATATGTTACGCCCAACGCCTGCCCGCCCCCTTATCCCTGCCGCAATTTACAGGCTAATTATAGCGCGGCCGACGGGGCAAAACTTGTCAGTTTAAGCAGGGCACAGGGCAATTTATTGCAACAAATTAAGGCATTTTGCGGCAAAGCCGTTTACATCCGCCGCTATTTTTTGGGCGGGCGTTTGGGGGCCTTGCCGGGGTAGCGCCCTGATAACACCCCACCCAGACGGCCGCTTTCCTCCGCCGTAAGCCCTGCCCAGCCATCAGCCTGCACCTTATCCCACAGGCCCAGCTCTCTGGCAATCTCCTCCTTGGCAGCCTCCCAACCGTCGGTGCGGCGTTTCATTTTGCTTTTGCGGCTGTGCCCGTCATCAGCTTTGATCGGCATAGCAAGCCTCCTTATTCTGCTGTTATTCTGCTGTTATTCTGCTGTTATCCTGCCGTTATATGTCTTATATATGGGTTAAACTGCCCCAAACCGCGCCCCGATATACCCACAATATACCCCCAATAACACAAAAAACCCACCGTATTTCGGTGAGTTTCGGTGGGTATCTGCAAATCAGTTTTTATGTTAGCGGTCCCATTCATAGGCAAATTTGGGGCCGTCATAAATAATCATACCGCAGTATTCAAAGCCTTCCCGGGCCAGGATATGCCGCATTACCTTGTTATCCTCATGGGTGTCTATGCGGATCGCGTCAATGCCGTTCTCCGCACAGAAGTCTTTAATCAAAGCAAACGCCCGGGCGGATAACCCTTTGCCTGCATTCTGCCGGGAAAACGCCATTCTATGCACCACGGCGTACGGTCGGTCGGTCTTCCAGGCGCCGTCAATCGCGTGATATGCCGGTTCATCACCGATGATAATGCAGCAATAGCCGCAAATCTCCTCGCCCTCGGCAAACACATAGCCGATACCGGCCTTAATATCATCTTCGACTATGGGCAGCGTGGGGTAGGCCGCGTGCCATTGGGCAAAACCCAGCAATCTTTGGTAGGCCTTGGCGTCTTCAAGGCACTGATATGCCTTTTCCGCCTCCTCCGCCCGTGCAATTCTTAATATCATAGCTGCCCTCCTAATATAAATTTCTGCCGATTTTTGGCCTTAACATCAAGGCAGATTTTGCAAAAACAGCCACAGCAGACCAAGCTGTTGTGACTGTCCGTTTTTTATTTTTGGCGAATTGTCAACCAAGAACATGATAAAAAGGTTGACAATTACTCCCATTAAATGTTGACGATTTCAGCAGGTTTCTCGGTACCCAGCAGCATAACGGCATCGGCCAGGTCTGCACAATGCTCGCCGTCGGTAACCTGCACAAAATTGTACGCAATAAACTCATCATCAACCAGATACGGTTCCAGTACCACAATGGGCACACGGCGCATATTCATATATACACCGCGGTAACGGTAATAACCGTACTGCGGAAAGACATCCATGTCATCCATGCCCTTAACCCACATCTCGGTCGGCTCGCCGTATTCAGCCAGATCCGGCCATTCCAGCGGCTTTTGCATCAGTTTGGGTATAAACAGAAAAGCCATAAAAACAACAGCACCAATGCATACCAGTAAATTAACAATAAGACCCATTAAAAATCTCTCCTCTTAAACTTAGCCGGCAGAGTTACCGACAATCTTGTAAATTATACTTTACACCGCCAATATAAACCCAGGATTAAGCGACATTGCTTTAATTATAACCTTTTTGGCGGGTTCTGACAAGTAAATTTATAACAAATCTAAAATAAAAGTAGATTTTTGTAAAACTATGTATTATAATAGGTTAGAATGTGTTATATCTTTATAATATGAAGATTTTTTTGCCAACGGCCGCTTAATAGCCCAAGAATTGTTTGGCATATCCGTATTTTGGGCGGCCATATAATAAATATGACAGTTTTTGATAGTTATAAGTTGAAGTATTAGTTGAAGAAGTATTAGTTGAAAAAGGTTAATTTTTTAAGGATGATTTTTTATGTTTTATAAATTAGGTATTGATATCGGTTCCACCACCATCAAGGCCGTGGTAATTGATGAAAACGGCGGTTTGGTTTATTCCACTTACCAACGCCACAGCTCGCGCATCGGTGAGAAGCTGGCTGAGATTCTGGACCAAATGCCCCTGCTGTTACAGGGCCGCCAAATCAAAGTGGCCATCACCGGGTCGGCCGGTATGTCTCTGGCTGAGGCCGGCGGCATCCCCTTTGTGCAGGAGGTTTATGCACTCTCCGGTGCGGTGAGAGAGCTGGAACCCGAAACCGATGTGGTGATTGAGCTGGGCGGCGAGGATGCCAAAATTCTCTTCCTCACCGGCGGCGTAGAGGAGCGCATGAACGGTACCTGTGCCGGCGGCACGGGCGCCTTTATTGACCAAATGGCCTCTCTGCTGAATGTCTCGGTCGAGGAGCTGGATATTCTCGCCCGTCAGCACAAAAAGCTTTACCCCATCGCCTCCCGCTGCGGTGTGTTTGCCAAAACCGACATCCAGCCGCTTATCAACCAGGGTGCCGCCAAGGCCGACATCGCCGCCAGCATTTACCAGGCCGTGGCCGAGCAGACGGTGACCGGTTTGGCACAGGGGCGGCGCATTTTGGGCCGGGTGCTGTTTTTGGGCGGGCCGTTAAGCTTCAATCAGGGGCTTCGGGAGCGTTTTATTGACACCTTGAAATTAACCCCCGAAAATGCCGTTTTCCCCGAACTGGGGCAGTATTTTGTGGCGCTGGGCGCGGCCATTTATGCGGCCGGCCAGCCGGAGGTTTTTGATTATAAGGAGCTGCGGCAAACCCTGCAAAACCAGCGCAAGATTAAAGGGCAGAGCCGTTTTCTGCCGCCGCTGTTTAATGATGAGCAGGAATACATCAACTTTAAGGACCGCCACCGCCAAAACAGCGTACCCCGTCTGGATATTGCCGATTACCGCGGCAACGCGTACCTGGGCATTGACATGGGCAGCACCACATCCAAGCTGGCCCTGATTACCGAAAACGGCACGCTGCTGCACACCTTTTATACCAGCAACAAGGGCAACCCCCTGCCGATCATCAAAGAGCAGCTGTTAAATATCTATGATATGCTGGGCGATAACATTAAGCTTGCCGCCACCGCCGTAACCGGTTATGGAGAGGAGCTGCTGCAAAACGCCTTCAACATTGATTACGGCCTGGTGGAAACCGTGGCCCATTTTACGGCAGCACACTTCTTTAACCCGCAGGTAGATTACATTATCGACATCGGCGGGCAGGATATGAAGTGCTTTACCATCCACAACAACACCATTGATAATATCGTGCTTAATGAGGCTTGCAGCTCGGGCTGCGGCTCTTTCATCCAAACCTTTGCCGAGGCGCTGGGTTATACCCCTGCCGAATTTGCCGAGCTGGCCCTGTTTGCCAAGCGGCCGGTGGATTTGGGCTCTCGCTGTACGGTGTTTATGAATTCATCTGTCAAGCAGGCGCAGAGAGACGGCGCCGGGGTGGATGATGTCAGCGCCGGTCTGGCCATCAGCGTGGTTAAAAATGCCATTTACAAGGTGCTGCGTGTTCACAGCGCCAAGGAGCTGGGCGAGAACATTGTGGTGCAGGGCGGCACCTTCCTTAACGATGCAGTGCTGCGCAGCTTTGAACGCGAGCTGGGTTACAATGTTATCCGGCCGGATATTGCCGGGTTGATGGGCGCCTTTGGTGCGGCACTTTACGCCAAGCAGCGCCATGCTGAGCTGGGCAGAACCGAAACCTCCACATTAAGCCGTACCGAGGTTGCTGATTTTCAGCACAAGGCCCAGCCGATGACCTGCCGTGGCTGCACCAACCACTGCTCGCTTACCGTCAACATCTTCCCCAACGGGCGGCGGTTTATCAGCGGCAACAAGTGCGAGATGGGCGTTAGCGGCAAGAAAAATGACCTGCCCAATGTCTATGAATATATCAACGAAAAGCTGCGGCAGTTGATAAAAATAGCCGAGGCTGAATATGATGAAACCAAACCCACCATCGGTATACCGCTGGTGCTGAATATGTATGAGAATCTGCCCTTCTGGTACTCTTTCTTCCGCCAGCTGGGCTGTAATGTGGTTATCTCCGGCGAATCTTCCCGCCAGCTTTACGCCGAAGGGCAGTTCACTATTCCGTCCGACACCGTATGTTATCCCGCCAAGCTGGCGCACGGCCATATTATGCGGCTGCTGGATAAAAAAGTGGACGCCATCTTCTACCCGTGTTCCAGCTATAATATAGATGAAAAGCGCGGCGATAAAAACTATAACTGCCCGGTGGTGGCCTATTACCCAGAGCTGTTGAATGCCAATATTGCCGAGCTGAAAAACGTCGATTTCCTCTTTCCGTATCTAAGCCTGGCTGACCGCACCCTGTTGGCCAGCAACTTCCACGATATGGCGCAGAAATATCCTTATCTGAACCGTCATCTTTCTCAGTGCATCAACGCTGCCAACACTGCCTGGCAGGCTTATCAGGCCTGGTGGGGCGATGTTGACCTGTACGGCCTGGAAGCCATCAAGCAGGCCGAGGCCAAAGGCCAGAAGGTGGTGGTGCTGGCCGGCCGCCCGTACCATGTGGACCGCGAAATCAACCATAGCATTGATAAAATGTTCAACTCTCTGGGGTTTGTGGTGCTGGCCGAGCGTGTGCTGACCAACCTGACATACAGCCAAAAGGTAAATGTCCTCAACCAATGGACATATCACACACGAATGTATAATGCGGCGCGTTATGTCTGCCGCCACCCCAATATGCAGCTGGTACAGCTGGTCAGCTTCGGCTGCGGCCTGGATGCCATCACCACCGACGAGTTGAAGGACATCTTAGAGCGCAACGGCAAAATCTACACCCAGCTTAAAATTGACGAAATCAACAATCTGGCCGCCACCAAAATTCGGGCACGCAGCCTGCTGGCCGCCATGGAAACCCGCGAAGCACAACAACATCTGCCGAAATCGGAGGTAAAAATAAATGACTGACAATCAGCAAAAAATCACTTGGCCGGAGGATGCAGCCTGGCAAAGACGCAAGCAGCTGAACAAATATATGGCGTCTTATCTGGAAGATATTGACACCGATGCAGCCGACGCCGACGCCGAAAACCCAACCGGTAATTCTCTGCTGACCGATTATATGGAGCAGAAAATGAATGACCGGCAAGAGCAAATGAAAACTCCGCCGGCCTTAAAGCAAAAAATTCATTTTCGGCACACCGAGAACAGAATCTTCAACTTGCTTGGCACGGTAGTAAATAAATTTTACTCTCAGGCCGAAAGAGAAGAGTTGGAAATTCCGCTGATAGAGCATAAAATTGAGGCCCCGCAGTTTACCGCCGACATGAAGGAAACCCACACCATTCTGGTGCCGCAAATGCTGCCCATCCACTTTAAGCTGTTGCAGGGTATCTTCCGCCGGCAGGGCTACAACATTGAATTTTTGGAAAACACCAGCTACGCCGTAACCGAGCAGGGCCTGCAAAATGTGCATAATGACACC
>JAFQHN010000019.1 GCA_017397935.1 Bacillota bacterium | reverse complement strand
TGGGGCCGGGTCTCAGTCCCAATGTGGCCGGTCACCCTCTCAGGCCGGCTACTGATCGTCGCCTTGGTAGGCCTTTACCCCACCAACCAGCTAATCAGACGCGGACTCATCTTAACGCGGGAGCTTCTTCGAGAGGCCTCCTTTCCTCATTGCTGAGCTTATCCGGTATTAGCAGTCGTTTCCAACTGTTGTCCCGGTCATTAAGGTAGATTATCCACGTGTTACTCACCCGTCCGCCACTAACTTCATCTAATTCCATCCGAAAACTTCCTTAAACAAAGTCCGTTCGAATTGCATGTGTTAAGCACGCCGCCAGCGTTCGTCCTGATCCAGGATCAAACTCTCCAATAAAATCTTTATTTAATTCCCTAAGGAACCAAACTTCATCCTATTGAGCTTGATCTGCTCTTTACTTGTTAAAAGTTTCAAAAGAATTTTCAGGATTTAAGCTTATGCTCAGTCCTTACTTCTTGCTTCTTTTCGTTGAACTTGGCTGCTCACTATTTAGTTCTCAAAGACCTGTCCTTACCCGTGCCTTTCGGCTGTTCGGGGCGCTCTCAACGAGCGCTCATTTATAATACCATTCTTGTCCTAAAATGTCAACACTTTTTTTCAACTTTTTTTCATTTTTTTGAAAAAACTTTTAGAATGCCCATTTTATGCCGCTTGTAGGGCTTCTCCATTGCATTTTTGGCCGTTTTGCGATAGAATATTAAGCGAATTGTTTGAGTTTTTACTATATAATATAGAATATTTCGCAGAAAGGTTTGTAATCATGGCCATACTTGCCTTAAATAAACTCTCGCTGGCTTTTCTGGAAAAAGTCGTGCTGGAAGATTGCTCCCTGTCATTGGAGGCCAAAACCAAATGTGGTCTGGTTGGCGTCAATGGCGCCGGCAAAACCAGTCTCTTTCGCCTGTTGACCGGCGAGCTTACCCCTACCGGCGGAGAAATCATTACGCCCAAGGGGTTGAAAATCGGTATTATGGAGCAGGAGCTGAAAAATCACCACAACACCATGCAGCAGGAGCTTCTTTCGCTCTTTGCGCCGTTACAGGATTTGGAGCGCCGCCAGGAGGAGGTGAATCACCGCCTGCAAGCTGCCGATTTTGCCGATGAGGCCGAACAACATCGCCTGCTGAACGAGCAATTTAATCTGCACGAGGCGTATATTGCGCAGGGCGGTCTTACTTATCAAAGCCGCATCAAGAGCACCTTGCTGGGACTGGGCTTCACGCCGCAGGATTTCGACCGACCGCTGTCACAGTTATCGGGCGGGCAGCGCAGCAAGTTGGCGCTGGCCAAGCTGTTGTTATCCGATGCCGACCTGTTGCTGCTGGACGAGCCGACCAACCATTTGGACATCACTTCTTTGGAATGGTTGGAGGATTTTCTGCATAATTTGCCCACGGCATTTATTGTTATCTCGCATGACCGATTTTTTCTGGACCGCGTGACCGACCACACCATTCACCTGCAAAATCACCGCTTAAAGCTGTATAAGGGCAATTTCAGCGCCTATAAGCAGCAATATACGGCCGAACTGGAATCCACTTTGCGCCACAATGCCAATGTTCAGCATGAGATCAGCCGCGTGGAGAGCATTATCAAGCAGCAAAAACAATGGAACCGTGAGAAAAATCTGGTCACCGCACACAGCAAGGAGAAGCAGGTACAGCGCCTGCAAAGCCAGCTGCAAGCGGTGGAGCTGCAACCCACCGAGCTGATCTTCAACTTTGCGTCTGCGCCGGCCGCCGGTAATGATTTGCTGACGCTGACCGAGCTTGGCCACGCCTTTGGCGAGCACGAGTTATTCCGCAATCTGAATTTTCAGCTGCACCGCGGCGATAAAGTTTTTCTGCTGGGGGCCAACGGCGCCGGCAAAACCACCATTTTCCGCCTGATCATGCAGCAATTTGCGCCCAATAGCGGCAGCATCACCCACGGCGCCGGCTTAAAAATCGGTTATTTTGACCAGGTGCAGAAGTTAGAGTACACCAACGAAACACTGCTGGAATATTTACGCAACATCTACCCCAAGATGACCGAAACGCAGCTTCGGAGTGCGCTGGCCGCCTTTTTGTTCTACTCCGAGGATATTGAGAAGCCTTGTTCGGTACTCTCCGGCGGCGAGAAAGCACGCCTTGGCCTGCTGAAAATTTTGCTGAGCCAGCCTAATCTGCTGCTGCTGGACGAGCCGACCAACCATTTGGATATTGCCGGCCGTGAGGCATTGGAGGCAGCGCTTGCCAATTTTGACGGTGCCATACTGGCAATCTCACACGACCGTTATTTCATCAATGCGCTGGCCGAGAAGATTATCGTGCTGGAAAACGCCGGTCTGACCGAATTTTGCGGCAATTACGCTTATTATCTGGAAAAACGGCAGCAATTAAACCTGCCTGCCGCCGCTATTGAAAATAATCGCCCCCCCAAAGCCGCCAGCGATAACAAACTGGCATATCAGGCACAAAAAGAGCAGGCCGCCAACCTGCGCCGCCTGCAAACCCGCCTGCAAAAGCTGGAAGATGCCATCAACAAGCATGAGGCCAAGATTGCCGAGTTGGAGGAGCTGCTGGCCAGTCCGGAAGTAGCCACCGATTATCAGCAGGCCGCCGCGATTGACCAGCAAGCCGCCGCCGAACGCGAACTGCTGAATGATGCCATGCAGGCCTGGGAGGACACCGCCATCGCCATTGAAGAAGCAGAAAGTGCAAATTGATTTTCTGCCATACATTTCCTATATAATATATCTACCCCCTCCCATGCGGAGGGGTTTTTTGTGTGTCAAAATCGGTTAAAACCTGCTTGTTATAAAAGATTTTTTTGAGTATTATTTGGCTTATTAAAATTTTTGGCTGAAAAATGGACAAAAAATTGACAAATTTTGAACAAAAAAATGGACATTTCTACCGCCGTTATCACAGCGGCCCAACGCCAAGGAGGTAAAACAAATGGTAAGCATCACAAAAATCAGAACTAACAAGGACGGCAGCATAAGTTATCGCTTCAAGGTTTATTTGGGCAGGAAAACCGACGGCAAACAACTTTTGGTCGGCAAAACCGTGCGACTCAAACCAGACCTGAAACCTCGCACCGTGGAGCAGCGACTGAAAACTCTGGCCGCGGAATATGAACAGCAGGTACGCTGCAACGCTCTGCCGGATAAAATGGGCGGAGACATTACCTTCGGCCAATATGCCGAGCGTTATTTGGCCGGTGGACAGCTCTCTGCACGCACCGCCACCCGTTATGCCGAACTGCTGCGCAAAATAAACCCCTATTTGGGTGACATCAAGCTGAGCAATTTGACCCAATGGCAGATTGAGGATTTTCTGAACCTGCTGCGGCAGCCGGGGCAAAATCAGCGCGGCAATTATGCCCTGCCCCAACCTCTGCTGATCAAATTGCTGCAACAATGCAAAGCCACCACCGCAGAGATTGCCGCCTCCGCCGGTTTGGGCTGCGGCACCGTAAAAAAAGCCTTGCTCGGCAGCAAAATTGCGTTAAGCTCGGCGGACAAAATTGCTGCCTATCTGCACCGGCCAACCACCGAGCTTTTTGAGATTCATCAGGGCGACCGCTGCTATGCCGACATAACGGTACGGGAATATTATCGCCTGATTGCGGCAATTTTGAACAAAGCCCTGCGGGAACGGCTGGTGGAGCATAATGTGGCACGGGAGTTTATGAAACCGCCCAAGGTACGCAGCCAGGAGGCGCATTTTCTGCAAACCGACGAGCTAAAAGCCCTGATAGCCGCGGTGGAGGAGGAGAAAAAGCTGCGTCAAAAGGCCATCGTCTACACCCTCGCCTTTGCCGGCCTGCGCCGCGCCGAGCTGTTGGGCCTGGATTGGGCTGACATTGACTTTGCACGCATGAAATTACAGGTGAACAAGACCAGACAAGTCCGCACCGGTCAAGGCATTGTGCCGGCCCCCACCAAAACCGAAAAAAGCCGCCGCAGTATCACCATACCGCAGGCCCTGGCCGATGTTTTGCAGGAATGGCGCGTTGAATGGCTGCACCTGCGCGAAGAACAAGGCCCAAACTGGCTGGGTGATGATTGTGTTTTTGTGCGCAAAAACGGCCTGCCCATGCACCCCGACAGCGTAACCGCCATGCTGCATCGGTTGGCCGCCCGCCACAGGTTAAGAGATTTTACGCCCCATGTTTTGCGGCACACCTTTGCCACCCAGCAGCTAACCAACGGCGTGGACATAAAAACGCTGGGGGCCCGCACCGGCCATTCTCGCGACTCCACACTTATAAACATTTATGCTCACCTGCTGAACGAAAAAGAAGAAGCCGCCGCCGCAATCTTCGATGATTTAATGCGCAGTTTATAGTCAAAATCTGCCGCCCAAATTTCCAAATCGAAAGCACAAGTGGACAAAAAATGGACAAATCACATACAAAGTCATCGTAAGCCAAAGAATTTTTGCCGCAAATAACCCCTGCTAAACGGCACAATCTTCTCCACCCAAGGCCAAGCGGCGGCAAGTATAGCATTACACTTGGCAGCTGTGATGATGTTTGCATTCTCTGCCACTGCCTATGCAGCAACCTTCACCGACTTGGAAGACAAGTCCGTAACTGTACAGGACGCAGTTGCTAAGACCGTTGCTCTGGGCATCATTGATGGCTACACCGATGGCACCTTCGGCGCTGACAAGAACATTACCCGCGCTGAGTTCGCTAAAATCGCTGTAACCGCAGCTGGCTCTGCTGATACCGCAACC
>JAFQHN010000018.1 GCA_017397935.1 Bacillota bacterium | reverse complement strand
CGCCAGCGTGGCTCGGGTGTGGGCGGCGGCCATGATGAACGCGAGCAGACTTTGAACCAGCTGCTGGTGGAGATGGACGGCTTTGGGGCCAATGAAGGCATTATCGTGATTGCCGGCACCAACCGCCCCGATATTTTGGACCCTGCGCTGCTGCGTCCCGGCCGTTTTGACCGCCAGGTGGCCGTGGGTGCGCCTGATTTGAAGGGCAGCGAGGAGATTTTGAAGGTTCACGCCCAGGGCAAGGCTCTGGCCGAAGATATTGATTTGAAGATCATCGCCAAGCGTACTCCCGGCTTTACCGGTGCGGATTTGGCTAATCTGCTGAACGAGGCGGCGCTGCTGGCTGCCCGCCGTAATAAGCTGAAAATTGATATGGACGATTTGGAGGATGCGGTTGAGCGTGTTATCGCCGGGCCGGAGAAGAAATCGCACAGTATCAGCGAGCGTGACAAGAAGCTGGTTTCTTACCATGAGGCCGGCCACGCCGTAAGCTGTTATTATCTGGAAACTACTGACCCCGTGCATAAGGTGAGCATTATTCCCCGCGGTATGGCCGGCGGTTATACGCTGATGCTGCCCAAGGAGGATGTAAATTATCACACCAAGACCAATATGATGGAGCAGGTGGTGGTAATGCTGGGCGGCCGTGTGGCCGAGCAGTTGGTGTTGGGTGACATCAGCACCGGCGCCAGCAACGATTTGGAGCGTGCAACCGAGATCATCCGCAATATGATCACCCGTTACGGTATGTCGGAGAATTTGGGCGCCCTCACCTTTGGTACTGACCACAGCCAGTTGTTTTTGGGCAGAAGCCTGGGCACCGAGCGCAATTACAGCGAGGAAGTGGCTTATGAGATCGACAAGGAGGCCAGACGCTGGATGGACGGCTGTTATCAGCAGTGTACCCAGATTTTGACCGACCACATGGATAAGCTGCATTTGGTGGCGCAGACGCTGATGGAGAAGGAAACCATTGATGCTGAGGAGTTTGCGGCGCTGATGCAGGACACCGTGGTGGATATTGAGCCGCAGGTGGAGGAAATTGCCGAGGTGGCTGAAATTGCTGAGAAATCGGCAGAATAAATTTTAAGGAAATAATTTAAGGTACGATTTTATGAGCCGGGGCTTAATGCCGGCGCAGAGATACCGGCGAATAAAAGGTAAGGAGTGAGAATTCTTTACCTTTTTTCGCATTTTAATATTGGGATTGCAAAATGTGATTTTGGATTGGGAGAGATGAAGATGGCAGATAAACAGACGGCCGCCAAGCAGATGGAGAGGGTAAATGCGATTTTGCAGCACCCCGGTTATCAGTCCTGGATTATTGCGATAAACCAGGCCGAGATGGGGCGTGATTTTTGCCGCCACGGGGTGGAGCACGCGCTGGATGTGGCACGGATCGCTTATGCGCTGTGGCTGGATAACGGCGGTAACCCGGTGGCCAAGGATATTGTGTATGCGGCGGCACTGCTGCATGATGTGGGACGCTGGCAGGAGTATGAGGACCCGACGGTGGACCATGCTGAGGCGGCGGCAGAGCTGGCCGAGCCGCTGCTGTTGGAGGTTGGGTATCATCCGCTGGTGGCGGCGGAGATCGTGAAGGCAGTGCGCCTGCACCGCAAGGGTGCGCCTGACGGCCTGGCGCAGGTTTTGTACCGCGCGGACAAGCTGAGCCGTCCGTGTTATCTGTGCCCCAGCCGCCGCAAGTGCAACTGGCCGGCCGATAAAATGAATGACGAGCTGCTGTATTAAGATTTTGGGCGTGTGATGAGTATAGATGAGTATAGATGAGGATGGTGTATGAAGATGGAAGATGCTGTGACGGATAAAAAGGCCCCCAAACGCTGCGGCGATGATTTTAATTTGACCTGGCTGAACTGCCGCGGCGGCAGCTTTGCACCCCGTCTGCGGGCGGAGATGAACAAGGTTGGCGTGGAGGGCTATGCGGCTGAGCTGATGACAGCCAAGGGAGAATTCTTTGCGCTGCGGGCGGAGAGATTGGCGGCACCGGCGGCCAACATTTTGAAGCAGGAGTTTTTATCCAAGGGCGGCGAATGTGCGGTGCACCCCCAGGTGATTTTGGGTGGGCCTGCGGCTTCGGCGGCGGTTATGCTGGCCACCAAACGGCAATATCAGCTGATTTGTGCCGGATTGAAGCGGCAGCAGTTTGGTCTGCCCCTGCTGGCCGAGGAGATTGAGCAGGGTATCCGCAATATTGGCCGGGAGAGCTGGGAGATACCGCTGGCCGACGGGCGAACCTTGAATTTATCCACCGCAACGCAGATCATGGGCATTTTGAATGTGACGCCCGATTCCTTCTCGGACGGGGGGAGTTATGAGGATGTGGAGCAGGCGGTGTGCCGTGCCAGGCAAATGCTCTCTGAGGGGGCGCTGATTATTGATGTGGGCGGCGAATCGACCAGACCGGGGCATATTCAGATAAGCGAGGACGAGGAGATAAGCCGCGTGGTGCCGGTTATCCGTGCATTGAAGGCCGAAACCGACGCTGTAATTTCGGTGGACACCTATAAGCCGACGGTGGCGCGGGCGGCGCTGGCTGCCGGTGCAGACATTATTAACGATATTTGGGGCTTGCAGGCGCCCACGGATGAGCAGCATGAGATGGCGCAGCTGGCGGCGGAGTTTGGCTGCCCTGTTATCGTAATGCACAACCGGAGCGAGGCGGTGTATGGCGGGCGTGCGGCCGGCTGGGGTGAGAATATCCCCGAAAACATCCGCACCGATGTGATGAGCGATGTGGCGCATTTCTTCCGCACATCCCGAAAAATTGCACGGGCGGCAGGTATGAATGACGAGCAGTTGATTTTTGACATTGGTTTTGGGTTTGGCAAAACGCCTGAACAGAATATGGAGATTTTGGCGCAGACGGCGGCCCTGCGGATTTTGGGGCGGCCTTTGCTGGTGGCGACTTCCCGTAAATCTACGCTGGGGCTGCTGACGGGGCGCGCGGTGGATGAGCGAATTTATGCTACGGCGGCGACCACGGCGGCGGCTGCTATGCAGGGTGCGGCGCTGGTGCGGGTACACGATTTGCCCGAAGCGCTGGATGTTATCAGGGTGTGCCGACCGATTTACTTGAACCGTTGAGAAAAATTTAAGCAGAGTTAAGGGGTTTGACGATAAATTATGTTTAGCGATTGTACGCACAGGGACAAAATTATCCTGCCGGAGTTGGAGTTTACGGCCTGCCATGGGATGCTGCCGCATGAGCATACCGAGGCGCAGGTTTTTCGGCTGGCGGTGACGCTGGTGGTGGATACGGCGTGGGCGGCGGAGAGCGATGATATTGCCGACACCGTGAATTACGCCGAGGTTTACGCGCAGATTGAGAAAATTATGCTGGGCAGGCACCATAATTTGTTGGAAAGCCTGGCGGCGGAGATTGCCGGTGCGATTTTGGAGAATGAGATGGTGCAGCAGGTGACGGTGCGGCTGGAAAAAGTGGCGGCCCCCGTGGCCAGCGGTATCCGTGCCGTGTTGGAGATTGAGAGGACGGCGGCGGATTATGGCTACTGATGTGATGAGGCATCGGGTATATTTGGGCCTGGGCAGTAATCTGGGCGAGCGTGAGGAAAATCTGCGGCAGGCGTGTGAAAAGCTTACGGAAAACGGCGTAGCGGTGCTGGAATGCTCTCCGCTGTATCAAACGGCGCCGTGGGGCGGTGTGGAGCAGCCGGATTTTTTGAACGCCGTGCTGCTGGCCGAAACCGAGCTGGCGCCCGAGGAGCTGCTAATGCTGGTAAAGCGGTTGGAGGAGGAAATCGGACGGCGGCCGACAGTTTTTTGGGGACCGCGGGTGATAGATATTGATATTTTGCTCTATGAAGAATTGACATTTGACACAGAAAAGCTTACAATTCCACATAGAGAGATAAAAAATCGGGTGTTTGTATTGCTGCCGTTGTTGAGGATTGCCCCCGGGTTGGTTTTGCCCGATGGCGAGGCGGTGGCTGATTGTTATGCACGGTTGCCGCAAGCCGAGAAGGACGGCGTGGTTTTATACGCTGAGGGACAGGAGATTTGGGCGAAACAGGCGGCAGCTTTGCAGGACGAGAATTAAAAAAACAGATTTTTTGCAGGAAACGCAGGATTAGCCGCGGCAAATTTAATGCGGCAAAGTTAGGGGGAAATGATTATGGAGCTGATTAAAACTGTGGCCGAGATGGCTGCCCTGGGACATGGCTGGCGTGCTGCCAACAAAAAGGTTGGCATTGTGCCCACCATGGGGTATCTGCATGAGGGGCATTTGGAGCTGGCTAAAACATCGGTGGCCAACAATGAGATTACCGTGATGACAATTTTTGTGAACCCTATTCAGTTTGGCCCCAATGAGGATTTGGACTGTTACCCCAGAGATTTGGCCGGTGACCTGGCCAAGGCGGAATCGGTGGGGGTGGATTATGTTTTTGCACCGCAGCCGGCGGATATGTACCCGAAAACCTATTCTTGCTCCATCGACATTACCGGTGTGAGCGAAACCCTGTGCGGCCAGAGCAGACCGGGGCATTTTCAGGGGGTTTGTGCGGTTATCACCAAGCTGTTTAACCTGGTGCAGCCCACCAACGCTTATTTCGGCCAGAAGGACGGCCAGCAGTTGGCGGTAATCAAACACCTGGCGGCGGATTTTAATATGCCGGTGAAGATCAACGGTGTGCCGATTGTGCGCGAGGCTGACGGCCTGGCCAAGAGTTCTCGTAATGTGTATTTGGACGAGGAATGCCGCAAGCAGGCCCTGGTGCTGAGCCAGAGTTTGCAGGTGGCCAAACGCCTGTATGATGAGGGGCAGCGTGATGCCAGCATGATCAAGGCGGCGGTGCGTGCGCATATCGAAACGGCACCCCTGGCCGAAATTGAATATGTGGAGATCGTGGACGCATTGACTATGCAGCCGGTTGGCAAGCTGGAAGATGAGGTTATGCTGGCATTGGCGGTGCGCTTTAAGACAACCCGTCTGATCGACAATATTTTGCTGGGCGGAGAAGCGTGAATTTAAGCCGAAAGTGGAGGATAATATGAAGAAACTGTTGGTAGTGGTGGATTACCAGAAGGATTTTGTGGACGGTGCGCTGGGTTTTGCCGGTGCCGAGCTGTTGGACGATGTGATTGCGGCCAAGGTACAGGCGTATCTGGCGGCGGGTGATGATGTTATGCTGACGCTGGACACTCACGGCGAGGATTATCTGCAAACGCAGGAGGGTAAAAACCTGCCGGTGCCGCATTGTCTGCGAGAGAGCGAGGGCTGGCGGGTGTACGGGCAGACCGGACGCCTGCTGGAAGACTGCCGTGCCTTTGAAAAGCCGGTTTTTGGCTCGGCGCAGTTGTTTGATTATCTGCGCGGGTGTAATTATCAGCAGATTGAGCTGTGCGGTTTGGTGAGCAATATCTGTGTGCTTTCTAACGCGATATTGGCCAAAACTGCCCAGCCGGAGGCCGAAATTATTGTGGACGCCAAAGCCACCGCTTCTTTTGACCCGCTGCTGCACGAACAGACACTCTCGGTGCTGGGCGGCTTGCAGGTCAGCGTAATTAACAAATAAATTTGAGAAATAAATTGCCGAAATCATCAAAAAAACCTTGCAATTCCTGCAAAAAAGTGTATACTATTATGTATTGTAAAGTGTACGGCTGATGAATTCTGTAACTCAGCCGGTTTTTCAGCGCACAAGCGTAATGCACGGAGGTCTAAATTTTTATGATTCTTACCATGATGAAATCCAAGCTGCATCGTGTAACCATCACTCAGGCCAACCTGAACTATGTTGGCAGCATCACCATTGACTCTGATTTGATGGCGGCAGCAAATATTCTGCCCAATGAGCAGGTGCATGTTGTGGATAACAATAATGGTTCCCGTCTGGTAACTTATGCCATTCCCGGCCCGGCCGGCAGCGGCGTGATTTGCCTTAACGGTTCTGCCGCCAGATTGGTGCAGCCCGGCGATATTGCCATTATTATTACTTACGCCAATATGTCTGACGAGGAAGCTAAAACCTTCCAGCCTACTGTGGTTATGGTAGATGGCGAGAACAAAGTTACCGAGACTTTCTCGGAAAAACACGGCGACATCAGATAATCTGAGGGCCGGCAAAACTGCATATAAAAACCGTCTTGGAGACCGCAACGGCTGCCAGGGCGGTTTTTTATGTTTATTTTAACCAACCCTGCCGCCGTCGCATAACCTGCAATAAAGGCTGATTTTGGGCGATAAAACAGGGAGGTGCGTCATGCGGATTTACTTGGACAACAGCGCAACCACCAGGCCTTATGCCGAGGTGGGGGCGGCGATGGCGGCCTGTATGCGGGATAATTGGGGCAACCCCGGCGGTATCCACAGCTTTGGGCGCGACGCCTATGCGGCGATGAACGAGGCACGGGAGCAGGTGGGTGCGCTGATAAATGCCCGTGCCGATGAGATATATTTTACCGGTGGCGGGACCGAGGCGGATAATCTGGCGATTATGGGGGTAGCCGGGCGGTTTGCGCGGGGGCACATTATTACCACGGCCGTTGAGCACGCAGCGGTGTTGAATTGCTGCCGCCGTTTGCAGGAGAGGGGCTTTGCCGTAACTTATCTGCCGCCGGATGGGGAGGGCAGGATAACGGTGGGGCAGGTGGCCGAGGCGCTGCGCCCTGATACCTTGCTGGTAAGTGTTATGCACGCCAACAATGAGGTGGGCACCATCATGCCGGTGGCCGAGATTGGGAAAATGCTGGCCGGCCGTGGGGTGCTGCTGCATACCGACGCGGTGCAGACGGTGGGCAAAATTGCGGTGGATGTGGCGGCGCTGGGGGTTGATATGCTGACCGTATCCGGCCATAAGATAAATGGGCCCAAGGGCGTGGGGGCGCTGTATGTGCGGCACGGCGTGGATATTGAACCGATAATTTTGGGCGGCGGCCAGGAGAGAGGCCTGCGCAGCGGCACCGAAAATATGCCGGGAATCATCGGGCTGGGGCAGGCGGCGGAGCTGACACGCAAGCGTTGGCGGCGGCAGGCGGATGAGGCCAAACGGGCACGGGATTGCTTTGTGGCTGAGCTTGGCAGGCTGCTGGACGGCTGGGTCATCAACGGGGCGTGGGATGACCAGGCGCGGCTGCCGGGGAATCTGCATTTAAGCTTCCGTGGGGTGGACGGGGCGGCGCTGCTGCTGCTGTTGGATATGGCAGGGGTGGCGGCCAGCGCGGCCTCGGCGTGCAGCAGCGGACGGACAGAGCCATCTCATGTTTTGCAGGCCATGCAGGCGGAGGATTGGCGGCTGAGGAGTGCCCTGCGGCTGACTTTTGGCTGGGAGAACACGGTGCAGGAGGCCAAACGGGCGGCGCAGATTGTGGCCGAGCAGGTGAAGTGGCTGCGGCAGGCGGAAAATGCGGCGGATGATGGGGCGGAATAAAGGGGGCGGCGGTATGTTGGCGGTGCTGCGGTTGCTGGCTGTACTGATATTGGGGGTGATCTGGCTGCTGCCCTCGCTTATCTGCTGTGCGGTGGGCGGGCCTGTGGCGGCGGTGGGTGTGTTATCGCTGCTGCTGTGGGCGGTGCCGGCCTGTTGGGTGCTGGATGCGTGGCTGACCTGGCGGCGGGGAGAGCAGGAGGATTATGTGTAAAAATATGAGCAAATAAATATGTGAAAAAATTGGCGGCTGGGGGTATAAAACCGGGTGCGGCGTGGCATAACGGCAGTAAACATAATTGTGGTTGTGATTGTGGTTGAAAAGGAGATTATGCCATGAAAGAATTTGCCGATATTGATTATGATAAGCCTGAAAAATACCCCGAGCAGGAGGTTTTGCCGGGGCTGCCGTGTGATTATCGAAAAGCGCGCCAGATGCCGCCGGAGACGCCTGAAAGTGCGTATAAACTGGGGTTGGCACTGCTGCCGCTGCTGTTGATGGGCCTGCTGCTGGGGGTGCTGGGGGCACAGCCCGATTTGGCGGGGGCAGTTGATGCGGGCCTGCCCTTTCGCCTGCATATCGTGGCCAACAGCGACAGCGCACACGACCAGACAATAAAGCTGCAAGTGCGTGACGCGGTGGTGGAATATCTGACGCCGCTGCTGGCCGAGGCCGAAACCCGTGAGCAGGCCGAGCAGATTGTGCTGGGCGAGCTGCCGCAGTTGGAGATGCTGGCGAACGGTATCTGCGGAGATTTTGGTTATGCGGCCGTGGGCGAGGTGGGCGAGTTTGATTTCCCGCCCAAACGGTACGGGCGCGTTATGCTGCCGGCGGGGAAGTATCGGGCGCTGCGGCTGAATTTGGGGGCGGCCGAGGGGCATAACTGGTGGTGTGTGCTGTTTCCGCCGCTGTGTTTTGTGGATGAGTGCGGCGAGGTGAGCGCAGGAGAACAGGCCGCTGATGAGTCGCTTATCTATGGCGACCGGGTGGTGCGCCTGAAAATGTGCGAGATTTTTAATCAACTGTAAATATGGGGCGAAGATAAAATGGGCGGACAGTCATTTTGGGATGATTGTCCGCATATTTTGGTTTGAGGTGGTGTTGATGTTTAAGATTTCGGACTTGCGCAACAAGGATATTATCAGCCTGGCGGACGGGCGGCGGCTGGGGCCGGTGCGTGATGTGGAGGTGGACCTGGGGGCCGGGCGCATGGTGGCGCTGATTTTGCCGGGCAGCAGCCGGTTTCTGGGCGTTTTTACGCGCGGAGAGGACATAATTATACCGTGGACGCAGATTAAGAAGATTGGCCGTGATGTGGTGCTGGTGGAGTATGCGGCCCAGGTGCAGGGTGTTAAGCGTCGTGGCTTATCTATTGAGGATGATGAGTGAAGATGATGAGTTGTGGCGGCGAGGGTGAGTGAAGAAGGCAAAGTTCAGGCAGGAATTGTGCGTTTGGCGTCGAATAATATCCTCAAATAATTGCAGACAATTCTGCCGCGGCAGAGTTTTTAAGGAGGAATGGACCATGCGCTGTTCATTTTGCGGTTTTGAGGATTCTAAGGTGCTGGATTCTCGGCAGGTGGAGGATGGACGAAGCATCCGCCGTCGGCGTGAGTGCCAGAAGTGCGGCAAGCGGTTTACGACATACGAACGGGTGGAGGAAGTAAGCCTGTTGGTGGTGAAGCGTGACGGCAGCCGTGAGATTTTTGATAAGAACAAGATTTTGGCCGGGCTGGTGCGCGCCTGTGATAAACGCCCCGTGGCGGTGAGTGTGCTGGACGACATGGTTAACGATATTGAGAAAGAGCTGCGGAACTCGATGGAGAAGGAAATTTCGGCCAAGCAGATCGGCGACATGGTGATGGTGCGCCTGCGGCAGCTGGACGATGTGGCCTATGTGCGGTTTGCCTCGGTTTACCGTAAATTTGAGGATATTGAAACCTTTATGAAGGAAATCCACAATATGCTCTCGGAAAAGCAGTAAAAAATTTTATTAAGACAGCAAAAAAGTCATTCTCAACACAAACGGAGAATGACTTTTTTAATAGCTTATGTTTTTAATACCAGCGCTCGTTGGTTTCGATAACCGCCTGACCTGCGGCCAGAGATTTGGGCAGGTTGATGATGCGTTGGTTGGCTGAGCCGCGGAAGTTAAGCTCTAAATTGCGCTGAGCCAGGATAAACGGCCCGTCAATCAGGGTATCGGCCAGCGAGAGCAGCTGCATTACTGCCGGATTTTGCTCATCCAGAAGCTGCTCAAAGGTGTAGCCGGTGTAGATGGCCAGCTCTAAGCCAAGCTGACGGATCTGCCCGGCCAGAGGAAGCAGCGCCTCGGCCTGGGCAAGGGGTTCTCCGCCGCTGAAAGTTACGCCCTTTAACAGGGGGTTGCGCCGAATCTGCTGCAAAATCTCATCAACGCTGACGGCTGTGCCGCCCTCAAAAGCCCAGGTCTGCGGATTGTGGCAGCCGGGACAATGGTGCGGGCAGCCCTGCGTAAACAGCGTAAGGCGGATACCCGGCCCGTCGGTGATGGAATCGTTGACGATGCCGGCCAGCATAATGGGGGGATTACAGGCCATGCTTTACACGGTCCTGTTCTTCGGCACGCTTGGCGTCATTAAAACGGTCCAGAGTGCCTACGAGATAGCCGGTGATGCGGCGGATTCTCTCAAAGCCCACACCCTCGCCGACCAAAACTTCGGCAGCCTGAGTTTTCTTATCTTTTTCGGTAGTCATGATTATCAATCTCCTTTTTAATGCTGATAATGTACGGGGTTGATATTAACACAGCTTGTTGGGATGCTGTTCGCGTTCTTTCTCCTCGGAAATATCACCGCAGTAGCCGCAGGTTTCGGCGTTGCCGCGGTTGGTGGCTTTGATAAGGCGCAGCTTCTCGGCGCTGACACCCTCGCCTTCGCGGCGGCCGCAGCGGGGGCAAACCTCATTGATGATGCCGCTGTAACCGCAGACGGGGTCGCGGTCTACCGGGTGGTTGATGGAGCCGTAGCCGATGCCGACCTCCTTCATAAAGCGCACCACGCTCTCAAAGGCCTCCAAATTCTTGGCGGTGTCGCCGTCCAGCTCTACATAAGAGATGTGGCCGGCGTTGGTCAGCGCATGGTAGGGCGCCTCGATATGCATTTTATCATAAGCGCTGATATTGTAATAAACCGGTACGTGGAAGCTGTTGGTGTAATATTCACGGTCAGTCACGCCGGGGATGATACCGAATTTCTTCTTATCAATGCGGACAAAGCGACCGGACAAGCCCTCGGCCGGGGTGGCCAGCAGGGTGAAGTTAAGGCCGGTCTGCCGG
Source organism: Bacillota bacterium (assembly GCA_017397935.1). Lineage (GTDB taxonomy): Bacteria > Bacillota > Dehalobacteriia > UBA4068 > UBA4997 > Avidehalobacter. Next base: position 63,091 of record JAFQHN010000018.1, on the reverse strand, counting down.
CTTTTGCGGTCGCAGTAATCACGCATAAAGCTGACGATTTCCAGACCCAAGTTGCGGGATTCGGGACTTTCGCCGTGATGATGACCGGTAAGTGCCACCAGCGTTTCGGCCAGACCGATGAAGCCGATGGAGAGGGTGCCGTTTTTCAGAACCTCGCCTACCTCATCATCAATATCCAGATTTTGGGAGCCCAGCCACACACCCTGTCCCATCAGGAAGGGGAAGTTGCGGACTTTTTTGTGTGCCTGAATCTTAAAGCGGTCCAGCAGCTGATTGGCCACCAGATCCATCTTGCGCTCCAAATCATCAAAGAACAGTTCCAGATTATGGTTGGCCTTGATGCCGATGCGGGGCAGGTTGATGGAGGTGAAGCTTAAATTGCCGCGGCCGTAAGTTATCTCGTGCGTGGGGTCATAATGATTGCCCAAAACGCGGGTGCGGCAGCCCATGTAAGAAACCTCGGTCTCCGGGTGGCCCGGCTTGTAATATTGCAGGTTAAACGGCGCATCAATAAACGAGAAATTGGGGAACAGACGCTTGGCGCTGACGCGGCAGGCCAGCTTGAACAAATCATAGTTGGGGTCCTCGGGGTTATAGTTTACGCCCTCCTTCACCTTGAAGATGTGGATGGGGAAAATGGGCGTTTCACCCTGGCCCAGGCCGGCCTCGGTGGCCAGCAGAATGTTTTTAATGGCGATCCGGCCTTCGGGGGAGGTATCGGTGCCGTAATTGATGGACGAAAAAGGCGTCTGCGCACCGGCACGGCTGTGCATGGTGTTCAGGTTATGTACCAGCGCCTCCATGGCCTGGAAGGTATGCTTGTCCGTCTCAGCCAGCGCGGTGTTATAGGCAAAATCCTTGGCGCGGGCATAAACCTCGGCGGGCAGCTTATCAGCCATGGCAGCATCCAGGGCGGCGGTAAAATCCTTACTCATGGTGATGGTGGGGGTGCCGTGACCTGCCGCTTCGATGGCGGTAAAAATCTCTTTGGTATCGGCCGACTGCTGCGGATAAGTGGGGCAGAGCAGGCCGGCAGCCTTGTGGAAATTGCTGATATACAGCTTTTTGAAGGTTTTGGCAACGCCGGGAGCCATGCAGAAATCAAAGTTGGGAACACTCTGGCCGCCGTGCTGATCATTCTGGTTGGACTGAATGGCGATGCAGGCCAATGCTGCATAGCTGGAAATATCGTTGGGCTCTCTTAAAAAGCCGTGGCCGGTGGAGAAGCCGCCCTTGAACAGCTCTAACAGGTTGATCTGGCAGCAGGTGGTGGTAAGAGTGTAAAAATCAAAGTCATGGATGTGAATGTCGCCGTCGCCGTGCGCCTTGCTCTGCGCGGGGGAGAGAACATACTTCTCATAATAATCCTTGGCGCCCTCGCTGCCGTATTTCAGCATGGTGCCCATGGCGGTGTCGCCGTCGATGTTGGCATTGTCACGCTTCATGTCGGAGAGCAGAGAATCGGTGTTGGTCAATTCATCGTAAATGCGCATCAAGCGGGTGTTCATCTCGCGGCTGCGGGTACGCTCGGTGCGGTAAATGATGTATTTGCGGGCCACAAAGGCGTAGCCGTTTTCCATCAGTACGGTTTCCACGGTATCCTGGATGTCCTCAATGCCGGGGGCCTCACTCTTAAAGACAGCCTCTAACTTTTGCTCTACCAGCTGTGCCAGACGGTCACATTCCTCGGCAGCGGTGCTGCGGCCGCAGGCCTCCATGGCTTTGTTGATGGCGTTGGCGATTTTGCTGATGTCATAAGGTGCCAGACGGCCATCGCGTTTGATGATGTTGCTGAACATGATGTGCTAAAAACCTCCTGATGAGTGATAAAATCACGCCGCAAAACGGGCCGGCGTGGTTAATTGTAATGTATGTTACATATAGTACTCTATATGGTGCTTTATTATTATGGCATACAAAATGTGGTAAGTCAAGCAAAAAAAGCGCACTATATTTTGTACTTTATCAAATACCAAGCCGTGGTACAGGGCTTTTGTATTTGTCAATAGTTTTGGGCAAAATAAATAATTTTTTGTCAAAATTTTGGCGTGAAAGTTTTTGGCAGGATTTGCCAAAAGTGCTGAGAAATGTTAATGAGATGTGTTAATAAATTTATGTAAAAGTGGGGCAAAAGCCTTTGCAAACGGGCTTTGTATATGGTAAAATATAATATCAAAAGTATAGCAATATAGTATAATAGAATAATTGTGTGATGATGTTTGCCTTTCTGGGGGTGAGGTTGTTGACGGAATTTGCCTATCTGGCAGAAAATCTGGCTGAGGTTAAGGCGGATATTGCCAAGGCCAAAGCGGAAGGCACACACGCGGCAGCCAATGTTAAGCTGCTGGCGGTGAGCAAAACCGTGCCGGCTGATGTGGTGGCGGCCTGTTGGCGCTTAGGGGTTGACGGCCTGGCCGAAAACCGTGTGCAGGAGCTGCTGATGAAGCAGGAGGAGCTGCCCGCTGACGCCAAGTGGCATTTGATTGGTCATTTGCAGACCAACAAGGTGCGGCAGATAATCGGGCGGGTGCAGATGATACACTCGCTGGAAAGCTGGCGGCTGGCCGAGGAGATTGAAAAGCGGGCGGCGGCGCAGAACATTATTGTGCCTTGCCTGTTGGAGGTTAATGTGGCGGCCGAGGACAGTAAATTCGGTTTGGCACCGGCGGAGGTCTGGGATTTTGTGCAGGCGGCGGCCAGGCTGCCTCATCTCAGGCTGGACGGACTGATGACGGTGGCCCCCAATGCCCCGGCCGAGGAGGTGCGCCCCGTGTTTGCCGAGCTGCGTGAGCTGCGTGATGAAATTAACCGCCAAGCCGAAAAAATTGCCGATTTGCAGGTTGTTTTGCAGGAACTTTCTATGGGGATGTCTAATGATTATAAGGTTGCCGTCGAGGAAGGGGCAACCATGGTGCGTGTGGGCAGCCGTATTTTTGGCGGCCGTGTGTACCGTTGATTATCAGTTGATTTTTATGATGTAATATATAAATGTAATATATAAAGAGTGTATTCGGTTTGGAACAATAGTTTTTTCAGGGAGGTATTTTCAATGTCCGGAGTATGGGATAAAGTTACCAGTGTTTTCTTCCAGGAGGAGGAAGAAGAGGCTTTGAAGCCGGAGGAAATGGATAAAATCGCGGCTACTGCCGAGAAGGACATCTGGCAGGAACAGGACGCCAAAAAGGCCCGCCGTAATCAGGTTATGGCGATTCCCGGCGGCAATACCGCAGGCGGCGGCAAAAAAGCCTGTGAGATGGTGCTGGTTAAGGCCAAGGCTTATGATGATTTGCAGCACATCGCCCAGAGCATTAAGGAGCAAAAGGTGGTTATCGTAAACTTTGAGGAGTTGGACAAGGAAACTGCCCAGCGCATGGTGGATTTTCTCTCCGGTGCGGTTTTTGCTTTAAGCGGCGAGTCTAAAAAGGTCAGCGGTTCTACCTTCCTGTTTGGTTCCAGCCAGGTGGATGTCAACGGCCAGATTATGGACCCAGAGGTGCAGGCGTTCAGCTCGGTTGAGGCCAACAGTTATCCCTGGCAGCGTTAACAGAGGGTAGGTTATGCAATCATATATTTATTTGTTTGTGCATTTTGCCTTTGAGGTTTATTATTTTCTGCTGATTGCCAACATTTTGCTGTCGTGGTTTCCGCTGTCGCGGGGTAACGCCATTACGCTTTTTATCTATGAGATGACCGAGCCGTTTTTGCGTTTCTTCCGCCGCATTTTGCCGCCCAGCCCACGCTTCCCGGTGGATTTTTCGCCCATTTTGGGCATCTTCTGCCTGTATATGTTGGAGGGATTGGCGTATCGTATCTTGGCAATATTGTTTTAGGCCGGTATTTGATGCCGGCCTTAGGCATTATTCAATATATTCAATATAATAGAAGTATAAGTTATAGAAGTATAAGTTTTTTTATGATGTTTTGATAAATAAGGAGAAGGTTTGATTATGGATTACGGTAAGACTCTTAATCTGCCCAGCACCGATTTCCCCATGCGCGGCAATCTGCCCGAGCGTGAGCCGGAAACCCTGAAATTCTGGCAGGAGCAGGACATTTACAATTTGGTGGCGGAGCAAAATGCCGGCAAGCCGAAGTTTATTCTGCACGACGGCCCGCCCTACGCCAACGGTAACATCCACACCGGCCATGTGCTGAACAAGGTGCTGAAAGATATTATTGTTAAATATAAGAGCATGAGCGGCTTTGATTCGCCCTATGTGCCCGGTTGGGATACCCACGGCCTGCCGATTGAGCAGCGTGCCATTAAAGAGCTGGGTATCAACCACCACAGCGAGGACAAGGCTGCCTTCCGTGAGAAGTGTGAGGAATTTGCCCTCTCCTTTGTGGATATTCAGCGGGAGCAGTTCAAGCGCCTGGGTGTGCGCGGTGATTGGGAGCATCCTTACATTACCCTGCAAAAAGAGTTTGAGGCTACCCAGATCGGTGCTTTTGGCGAGATGGTGAAGAAGGGCTACATCTATAAGGGCAAGAAGCCTGTTTATTGGTGTGCCGATTGCGAAACCGCCCTGGCCGAGGCCGAGGTTGAATACGCCGATGTAAAAAGCCCTGCTATCTATGTGAAATTTGCGGTGCAGGACGGCAAGGGTGTGTTGGCCGATGATGTTTCTTTTGTGATTTGGACAACCACCCCGTGGACTATTCCTGCCAACGTGGCCATCTGTATCCACGCAGATTATACTTATGTGGTGGCGCTGGTGGACGGTGCCAAGCTGGTTATGGCCAAGGAGCTGCTGGACGGCGTAGCCAAGGAAATCGGGGCCGAGAGTGTGGAAATTCTGGCTGAATATAAGGGCAGCGAGTTGGAGGGCATTGAGTGCCGCCATCCGCTGATCGACCGGGTATCTAAGATTATTTTGGGCGACCATGTAACTTTGGATGCCGGCTGCGGTTGTGTTCATACTGCACCGGGTCACGGTGTTGATGACTTTGAGGTTGGCCAGCGCTACGGTCTGGAAATTCTCTCTCCCGTGGACAACACCGGCCACTTTACCGCCGAGGCCGGCAAATATCAGGGCCTGCATATCAATGAGGGCGGCAAGCAGGTGGTTAAGGATTTGGACGAGTGCGGTGCGCTGCTGAAATTACAGTGGATCACCCACGCTTATCCGCATTGTTGGCGCTGCAAAAACCCCATTATCTTCCGCGCCACCGAACAGTGGTTCTGCTCGATTGACGGCTTCCGTGAGCAGGCCTTGCAGGAAATTGACAATGTGCAGTGGATCCCGGCCTGGGGCCATGACCGCATCTATAATATGGTGAAAGACCGCAGCGACTGGTGCATCTCCCGTCAGCGTACCTGGGGTGTACCGATCCCGATTTTCTACTGCAAGGAATGCGGCAAGGAAATTGTTAATGATGAAACGATTGCGCACATCCAGCAGTTGTTTGCCGAGCATGGCTCCAACATCTGGTTTGCCAGGGACGCTGCCGAGCTGATCCCCGAGGGCCTGACCTGTGAATGTGGCTGCCATGAGTTCCGCAAGGAAACCGACATTATGGACGTTTGGTTTGACAGCGGCAGCAGCCATCTGGCCGTGGCCGATAAGCGTGATGAGCTGGGCTGGCCTGTTGATTTGTACCTGGAAGGCTCTGACCAGCACCGTGGCTGGTTTAACTCCTCGCTGAATATTGCGGTGGCCTGCCGCGGCAAAGCACCGTACAAGGCCGTATTGACGCACGGCTTCCTGGTGGATGAAAAGGGCCGCAAGATGAGTAAATCTCTGGGCAACGTGGTTGACCCGTTGGAGATCATCAACAAAATGGGCGCCGATGTGCTGCGTCTGTGGGTAAGCTCTGCCGATTATCGCTCCGACTTGGCTATCAGCAACGGCATTTTGAAGCAGGTGAGCGAAACTTACCGCAAAATCCGCAACACCGCGCGTTTCCTGCTTTCTAACCTGAACGGTTTTGATTTGGAGGCTGATTTGCTGCCTTATGCTGAGCTGCGTGAGGTTGACCGCTGGATGCTGCACCGCCTGCAAATGCTGATCAAGCGTGTGCGTGCGGCTTATGATGCCTATGAGTTCCATTCTGTTTACCATGCCATTCATCACTTCTGCGTGGTGGAGATGAGCAACCTGTATCTGGATATTACCAAGGACACCCTGTATTCTGAGCTGCCGGACGCTGCTGCCCGCCGCTCGGTACAGACAGTGATGTATCATATTCTGGACGCTATGCTGCGTCTGATCACCCCGATTCTGGCCTTTACATCGGAGGAAATTTACCGTTATATGCCCAAAACTGCCGAGGCTCCGGTCAGCGTTCAGCTGCTCTCGATGCCGGAGGTAAATGCTGATTGGGTTGATGAGGCTCTGGACGAGAAATGGCAGAAGCTGGCGGCTTACAAGGAAGCTGTGGCCGGTCAGTTGGAGCTGGCTCGCAAGGCCAAGCAGATCGGTCATTCTCTGGACGCCGGTGTGGTTATTACCGCCGAGGGCGAGGATTATGCGCTGTTGAAGGCTGCTGAGGCTGAGTTGGCCGGCCTGTTCATCGTATCCCAGTGTGCGGTGGTGGAAGGCGAGGCTGCTGACGGCATTAAGGTGGCTGTTGAGGCTGCCAAGGGCCACAAGTGTGTTCGCTGCTGGATTTACAGCGAAGAAACCGACGAGAACGGTCTGTGCCCGCGTTGTGCCGCTGTGATGGCCGAGCTGCCTGAGCTGCCCGAGGAATAATTGCTGAAAAAATTTTGGAGATAGATTGGTGTAAGTTGATTTGCTGAATTTTGGAGGAGGCTTTTGTAATGTTGACTGATTTTGCTTTTCCTGACGAAACCATGCTGAAATCATTTGTGGGCAAGGATATTTTGGGTGCGCCCCAGTTCTCTAAGGAGGAATTGGAGGCGGTGCTGGGAGTTGCTGCTTTTTATGAGAAAGCGCTGGCCGAGGGCAAGCGTTTGTGGGATATGGACGGCAAGGTGATGGCTGCGCTGTTCTTTGAGCCCTCTACCCGCACCAGACTCTCGTTTGAAACAGCCATGCATCGTTTGGGCGGCCGTGTTATCACTCTGGCGGAATCGCCCGATAACCAGATCAGCTCAACATCCAAGGGTGAAACGGTGCATGATACCATTAAAATGGTGAATAATTATGCGGATGTTATCGTTATCCGCAGCCCCCGCACGGGTGATGCCCAGATTGCCGCTGCTGCCGCCGATTGCCCGGTGGTCAATGCCGGTGACGGTTTTGGTCAGCATCCCAGCCAGGCGCTGCTGGATATGTATACCATCGTGAAGGAGAAAGGCAACCCTGAGGGTCTGACGGTGGCGATGATCGGCGACTTGAAGTATGGCCGCACCGTTCATTCTCTGGTGGAATTTTTGAAGTATTACAAGTGCAAGCTGATTTTGGCCAGCCCTGACCAGCTGCGTATGCCTGAGGAAATTGTGCATAAAATGCAGGAAAACGGCATTGAGGTTGAGTTCCGCCACGGTATTGATGAGGCGGTGGCCGATGCCGACATTATCTACATGACCCGCGTACAGAAGGAGCGTTTTTATGACCTGGCCGAGTACGAGGCGGTTAAGGATATGTATTTGATGACCGAGGAAACCGTGCAGCACTTTAAGCCGGGTGCGATCATCATGCACGCCCTGCCGCGTGTAAACGAGATCGCACTGGGTGTGGACGATTACCCGGGCGCGGCATATTTCCGCCAGGCCGGCAACGGTTTGTTTGTGCGCATGGCGCTGTTGGCGCTGACTTGCGGCCAGGTTAAGGGCTCTTTTAAACCGAGCTGGGCCGAATAAAAACCCCGATAAATTTTGCATAAAAAATGTATAAACGGGGTGTGACCATGAGGAGGATTTTTAGCCTGTGCCTGCTGATTTTGCTGCCTGCGCTGGCTGCCTGCGGTGGTGATGAGGCGGCTGTGCGCATAAAGCAGTTTGGTGGCGAGGATTTTATGCCGATGTCTGCTGAGGATGCGGCGGTGATTGAGGCTGCGCTGGCTGACGCCGTGTGGTTGGAGGAGAACACCGATTGCCTGCACGATTGCGTTTTGCTGGTGGACGGCGAGAAGCTGAATTATCATGCGGATTGCGGTACTTTCAACGGTTCACAGCAGAGTTTCAGCTTGTCGGACGACGAGCGGGCGGCGGTTAATGCCGTGCTGGCCAATTATGTGCCGTTTCCGGTTTGGCCTTAAAGAAACGGTGCGGATATCAGGTGCTTTATCAGATACATAATTGGGAGCATCATAAAAGTTAATGTTGTTTTGTTGCGGGGCGGCTGTGTTACCATACAGTCGTCCTGTTTTTTGTGCGGTATTTGATGCTTAAATATTCCGGCTTTGCAACAAAAAACCGGACAGCAGAAGCTGCCCGGTGAGGTGATATATGTGTAATAGTAGTTTTGTTGTAATCAGGCGAGGAAGGCGGCTATGTGCCCACAAGGCGGCTTGCTACATTTCCATTACCGCATAATCGGCAGGAATTTCAAACAGACCTGCGTCCACGCTATCGGATGCCTTGATGATTTTCATAATTATTTCTTCGCCCTCAAAAGCGCCGATTATATAGGCAAGCTCATCGCCATCGAAGCACATAATGGAAGCTGCCCCTTCAATGATCCATTCTTCGGTATCATAAGTTTGGCCGGCAATCTCACGGGTGCCGGTTTTGTAGTCGCCCATATCCACATCAGCTTCATCCAGTACTGCACCGGCGATGGTCTGCGTGGTTGTGCCGAGCGACATTTTGATAACCATTTTGCCGGCGTGGTCAATGGTATACATATCCTCGCCGTCGATGATGCTGACACCCATGCTGACGCCGTCAAGCTTGCTCTCGGAATAAGTCTTGTTACCGTCGGTTGCGGATATTACGGTCATCTTCTGGCCATCTATTTCTGTTTCATACTCCATATACATCCTGCCATCAGCAAACTGATTGTAGAATTTACCTGTTTTGGTGGCCAGGAAGCCGCTCAGATCAACTGTATCGTCTGTCTCTGTGTTGGAAATTTCACTCTGCTGCTGCCCGCTGTTGTCAGGGGATTTGCTGTCATCGCCACCGCAAGCAGCAAGAGAGAATGTCATTACCAGCGCTAGTAAAAGCGCAAGAAGCTTCTTCATCATGTAAACCTCCTTTTTATTATATAGAATATTTTATTGTATAGAATATCCGTTATGTGTTAAATATGGGCGGCCGGCGGAAATACCGACCGCCTTATTGTGTCTCTGTTTACTTGCCGAGGTTCTCGACCATACGGACGGCGATAAGAAGCGCCTGTTCACGGGTGGCGTTGGCATAACCGGTTGCCTGTTCCTCGGTGGTTATATTCTTTGGGGCAAATTTGCCGTTGCCCACACCGCCCACGATACCGTTGGCCGACATAAAGTACACGCTGTCCTTTGCCCAGTCGGAGATGTCCTTGTCATCGGCAAAGGCGGCAGGCTTGGTATAAGGCAGGGTGAATTGGCTGTCTGTGGCAAGCGTCCAGCCTGCCATGGTGACCTTCTTGAATACCCGTGTCAGCATCGTTGCCGCCTGTTCTCTGTTCAAAAGCGCATTGGGCTCATAGGTGGTTGCGCTTGTGCCGTTTACTGCGCCGATGTTGTAGGCTTTCAGCACCTCCACATCGCCCGTATCGGTGAACGGGTTATTGACGATGGGGATCGCCGCAGTGCCGGACAGAGCCTCATAAACTTTTACCGCAACAGCGGCAAACTCGGCTCTTGTAATGTCGGCGGTCAGGTCTGCACCGTCAAGGCAGTCGGGGATCAGACCAAACTCGTCTGCCCTCGCAAGTTCTTCCTGCGCCCATTCGGATGCTTCAAACTCTTCCTTGTCCACTTCCTTGCCGATGGTGAATACATCCGTCCAATCGGAATAGACCTTGTTATCATCGTAGTCACGCATTACAAAACGGAGTTTGAAATAGAGGGTGTTGTTCTCTAAGTCAAGCCATCCATTTCCGCTGTCGTCAATACCATGGCAAATATGAGCGTATCCATTATCTGCGGGCATATTGTAATTAGAGCGCAGTATGGCGATCTGATCAACGATATCTCCATTGGTTAGCGTCACGGCATCTTTTCCATACTCCGGTCTGAGGGAATCGATCCAAGTGTCCTGTCCGGAACACTTCCAGTCAGTTTCGGAATTGATCGACCAGTCTACCTGCAAAATCATAGCCGCCGCATCACCTGCCAGCAGCGCTCTGTGTGCATCGGTAAGGCCAAAAGAAATGATGATTTCGTCAGTGTAATCGATAAATGCCCCTGGCACATTGTCATCCAGCGCCGCTTTTGGATTTTGGGGTGCGTCTATCTTGTCGGGGAGTGCCGCCAGCGCTGTCATAGGCAGGAGGGACAGGCACATCACAAGCGCCAAAAGGAAAGAAAAAGTGCGTTTTTTCATAGTCGTTTTCTCCTTTCGTTTCCTGGTATTTACAGTTATTGCAGCCTGGCAGATTTAGAACTTGAAGAGTCCGCCCAATGCATTGTTCAGGCTGCCGGTCACTTCGTTCAGCGGATTGTTGATGCCCTTATTTTCTTCTTTGTTGTTGCTGCGGCTGGCTTTAATGATCTCATCAGCCATACGGCTGAAAGGCAGGGATTGTAGCCAGACCTCACCGGGGCCGGTTAAGGTGGCCAGGAACAAACCTTCGCCGCCCAGGAAACCGCTCTTGATGTCGCTCTGGAAGGCTACATCGTAATCTACGGTTTCACTCATGGCCACCAGGCAGCCGGTGTCGATTTTCAGCATTTCACCTGCTTGCAGCGTCTTTTTGATGATGGTGCCGCCGGCGTTCAGGAACACAATGCCATCGCCGGTGAGACGCTGCATAATAAAGCCCTCGCCGCCAAACAATCCTGCGCCCAGCTTCTTCTGGAAATGGACGCCTACATTCACGCCTTTGGCTGCGCAGAGGAAGGCAGACTTTTGGCAAATCATCGTCCGGTTGAAGGAGTCGAGATCCACGGGGATAATTTTACCGGGATAAGGGGAGGCAAAGGCCACCTTGACTTTGCTCACAGGGTCGGTGTTCTGGAAAACGGTCATAAACAGGCCCTCGCCGGTCAGCGCGCGCTTGCCTGCGGAGAGCAGCTTGCCGCCCAAACCCTTGTTGGCATCGGCACCGCTGCCGTCACCGAAAATCGTCTCCATTTTGATGCGGGCATCCATATAGTTCATAGCACCTGCCTCGGCCAGTACGCTCTCGCCGGGGTCCAGTTCGATCTCCACCAACTGCATATCATCACCGAAAATCTCATAATCAATGACATCGGCGCGGGTGAAAACGATACCGTCCTTCTGCATCTGATTGGAAGCAGGAACGGACTGACCGGCCTGCTGTACCATAGCAGCGGCAGGTGTGCCCTGCTGTGCGCCACAGTTGCCGCAGAAGCGGCTGCCGTCGGGGAGTTGATTACCACAATTCATACAAAATGCCATAACAATTTACCTCCTTTAAGTTATTGTTTTAGATAAGTTTATATGTTTTTTTGAATAAATTTTTTTGAATAATTTGACATTTGTGATATAATGTCATTATTATCAGTATAATAAAATTCGGTTTATGTCTGTGTTATTATCATTTTATAGTATCATTTTACAGTATTTTTTGCCATTTTCATATCCCACGTTGGTGGGATTTTGGGGTATACACCCCAAAAAACGGGTATTTTTGCTGAGAATGTGAGTGGTATGGCATTATCAGACCGAAATTTTGTAAAAAGAAAGGCATGATTATGGAACACCCGATTATTGCTGAAAATCAAAAAAAGAGAATTGACCAGCCGCTATGGATGCTGATTTGCTTTGCCATGTTTGCTTTTTGGCAGATGGGATTTATCTATTTTGTGGGGCCGTCCCTGACTATTGACGGCAAAACGCCGCTGCCTATCGACATGGACAATGCCACTTCTCTGATTGCGGTTTGCTATGTGCTGTCTATTCTTTGGATGATTTTCTTGCCGTTTGCGGTGGTGTGGGCGCAGAGAATTGCCACGGGTGTTGCTCTGGCCACGGCGGTGGGGCTGTTTCTGCCATTATCGGATGATGCCCTGCGTCTGCTTATTTATGTGCAGATTTTCTGCTGCTGCTTGATGATTGGGTTTGAGACCTTTGTTATTGTTAACTATCTTTCCGAACGAAGCATCATTAAACACCTGACGGCAGCATACGCAGTTGCGTATTTGATGATGGCCGTATTGCAGAACGAGTTTTTACCCATTACCTTCCCGACCTTCCGTTTTATCATGGTGGCCGCGCTTGCTATGCTGCTGATATTCTTCCTTCGTATGCCGGTGGGACGTGAGGTGCAGCCACGCTATGTGAAAAAGAGCGACGGCTTGACCGCTCCCAAACGGCTGCTGTTTGGAACCGGTGTTCTGGTGTTTGTTGCGGCGCTGATGGGAGTTTCCGGCCCTGCAATTTTTGGCGAGGTGCGGCACGGTATATTTATTACTTATTTGATTGATGCTATGGCCAGCCTGGGGCTGTATTTGCTTTACCGGAAGGCGAATTTTCATCCGTTCCGCGTGATTCCTGTGCTGGTGGGGTTGGGCGGTATCGGTTTTCTGCTGATGTATGCTTCTACTTATGTCCCTGCTGTTTCTTATGCGGCCTGTGCACTTATCGGCATCAGTTTGGTTTCGTGTCAGATGCTGCCGCTTTACGGTGCGGTGATGATGAAGTCTTATCCGTCCAGGTACATATCACCTGTCATTATCGGTTTGGCGCTTGCTGCGGTTTTGGTGCATGGCGGTATGGTTGAGGTATTCCGTGCCGCACCTTCGATGCTGTATCTTGTTTATGCGGTGGTCATGGCGGTTCTTGTATTCATCTATACACAAATCGAGCCGTTCTTTCTTTTTACCCTGCGCCGCAGAATTGCCGACAGTGCTATTGTTGCTGCCCGGGAGAATACGGCTGTGCCTGAAACGGAATTGTCTGCGGAACAGACTGTGGCTGCACCGAAGCTAATGGACGACCCTCTTATGCTGCTTACCAAAAAGGAACGCGAGGTGGCCGAGCTGATTTGCAGCGGTTACAGCAATAGGGACATAGCAAAGATATTAGTTATCTCAGAGCATACTGTCAAAGATCACACAAAGAGGATTTATCCCAAGATGGGAGTGCACAGTCGGATGGAGCTTGCCGCTCTTGTCGGCAGGTGGAATGCAAGCGAAGCAAAATAACGCTTAATGTTAAGTGCAGAAGACGCTGTTTTTGGCCGCAGTCTGCCTATATTTGCTGCCCGATGGCGCAGGACAAAGTATTAAAAAAGCAAAAAAGACATCTACAAACCTTCCTTGTGTTGTGGATGTCTTTTTTCATATTGGTGTTACCCCCGTTGGGGGCAGACTTTTATGAGATGTTGTTGTTATGCTGAAATTTATTTTTGGGCGGCAATTTTGGCCACCAACGCCGGAATTTCCTGCACATCGTGGGCGATGTAGGGTGTGTTTTGCAGCTCATCTGCTGTGCCGTAGCCGTAAGCGCAGCCAATGGCCGGCAGATTATGCGCCACCGCCACCGCCATATCGTGCCGCCGGTCGCCAATCATCACAAAATCGCCGGGGTGGGCCGCCTGAATTTGCGGAAAAACCTGCTCCTTGGGCAGCCAGCCGCAATCCTCGGCACAGTACAGGCCGGCAAAGTAATTATCCAGCTTAAAGGCCTGCCGATGTGCCTGCAAATAGGCGCTCTTGCAGTTGCTGAGGAAGAGCAGCGTGTGCCCTGCCGCTTTTAGCTGCTGCAAAACCTGGCGGGCCTGGGGGTACAGGCGTGCACGGCCGGCCGCAATTTCCTGCCGCATATAATCGCCAACGAGAGCGCTGGCCCGCATTTTCTGCTCTTGCGGCAGGTTGGGGGCAAAATTATCCCACATCTCCTGCGAGGGCAAACCCAGCCAACTGCCGATTTCCTCATCGGTGGAGTTTAGCGGCGGCAGCCAGCCTTCGGCCGTCAACACCGCACAGGCATGACGCAGCGCCGGTGCATAAATATGCAGACAATCGTGCAGGGTTCCGTCATAGTCAAAGAGTAAATTCATCGTATTCTCCGATATTACGCCTCAATATCACGCAGCAGGTTTACCATCTCTACCGCACCCAGAGCGCAGTCATAGCCCTTGTTGCCGGCCTTGGTGCCTGCGCGTTCAATGGCCTGCTCGATGGTATCACAGGTCAGCACGCCGAACATCACGGGGATCTCAGCACCCAGCGAAACGGCGGCGATACCCTTGGAAACCTCGCTGCAAACGTAATCATAATGGCTGGTGGTGCCGCGGATGACCGCACCCACGCAGATGATTGCATCATATTTGCCGGATTTGGCCATTTTGGCAGCGATCAGTGGGATTTCAAACGCGCCGGGAACCCAGGCAACCTCAATGTTATCCTCGCTGACATTGTGGCGAACCAGGCCGTCTACCGCGCCGCCCAGCAGCTTGGAGGTGATAAATTCGTTGAAACGGGCGGCCACAATGCCCACCTTCATCGGTTGTTCGGCCACCACTTTGGCAGAGTAAGTTTTCATGGTAATATCTCCTTTGGTTGTATTTTTATGTGTAATATATGTATCTTTAATAATCCAGCAGGTGCCCCATCTTATGCTGCTTGGTGCGCAGATAACAGAGGTCGTGGTCGTTGGCGGTCATCTGTATCGGCACGCGCTCGATGATCTCCATGCCAAAATCGCTCAGCTGGTAAAGCTTATCGGGGTTGTTGGTGAGCAGCCGCAGCGTTTTGGCTCCCAAATCACGCAAAATCTGGGCGCCGATGTAATATTCCCGTTGGTCGGCGGCAAACCCCAGCGCCAGGTTGGCTTCCAGCGTATCCAGCCCCTGCTCTTGCAGCTCATAGGCTTTAAGCTTGTTGATGAGGCCGATCCCGCGCCCCTCCTGCCGCATATACAGCAGCACGCCGCGGCCTTCCTGCTCGATTTGGCGCATGGCGGACGCAAACTGCTGCCCGCAATCGCAGCGCAGAGAGCCGAAGGTGTCGCCGGTCATGCACTCGGAGTGTACGCGGCAGAGCAGGTTTTGGCCGTCGCCGATTTCGCCTTTGACCAGTGCGATGTGGTGCTCGCCGTTCAGGCGGTTTATATAGCCGTAGGCCACAAAATCGCCGTACTTGGTGGGCATCTGGGCCTTGGCCACGCAGTTTACCAGCTGTTCGTGCCGCTTGCGGTAATTTTGCAGGTCCTTGATGGTGATAAATTTGAGGCCGTATTTTTGGCTCATTTGGATAAGCTCGCTCGTCTGCATCATGGTGCCGTCGTCGCTCATCACCTCGCAGCAGAGGCCGCACTCCGCCAAACCGGCCAGACGCATCAAATCAACGGTTGCCTCGGTATGTCCGGCACGCTCCAACACACCGCCGGGGCGTGCCACCAGCGGAAACATATGGCCCGGCCGCCGAAAATCCTCCGGACGGCTGGTAGGGTCCACACATTTGCGGGCGGTCAGGCCTCGCTCCACGGCGGAAATACCGGTGGTAGTCTCCACATGGTCAATGGAAACGGTGAAGGCGGTTTCGTGGTTATCGGTGTTGTGGTGCACCATTTGCGGCAGCTGCAACCTGGCCGCCAGCGCCGCCGACATGGGCATACAAATCAGGCCGCGCCCCTGCACCGCCATAAAATTCAAATTCTCGGTGGTGGCAGCGGCGGCGGAGCATATCAGGTCGCCCTCGTTCTCACGGTCGGGGTCATCTGTCACCAGAATCAACTCGCCGCTGCGGAGGGCGGTCAGCGCCTCGTCCACGGTGTTATAGTTAAAATTATTTGTCATATTGCAACCTCTTGTTTCTTTTTCTATACATTATCAAAGTCTAATATTAAAAGCCGTGCCTGCTTAAAAAATCAAGGGTGATGCCGCCGCTGCGGTTGGTGCCGGTCTGTGTCGGCTGCAACAGCTTCTCGATATATTTGCCCACGATGTCGGCCTCCAAATTCACGGTGTCGCCCACCTTGCGGTCAGTCAGCGTGGTGTTGGCGGCGGTGTGGGGGATGACGGAAACGGCAAAGCCCTGCGGCTGCACCTGCGCCACGGTCAGGCTGATGCCGTCGATGGCGATGGAGCCTTTCTCCACCACATAGCGCAGCAAATTCTCAGCGGCGGCGATGTGATACCAAACGGCGTTGTCGTCACGGCGGATCTGCGTGATTTGCCCGGTGCCGTCAATGTGGCCGGATACGATATGGCCACCCAAACGGCCACCCACGGCCACGGCACGCTCCAAATTGACACGGCTGCCGGCCGCAAGCTTGCCCAACCCTGTGCGGGATAGGGTTTCGGGCATCACATCGGCGGCGAAGGCGTGGGGTAAAAGCTCGGTCACCGTCAGGCAGACGCCGTTTACGGCCACGCTGTCACCCAACCGCAAACCGTCGGTTATCACCTGCGCGTTGATGATGAGGGCGGCGGATTTGGCGCCTCGGTGGACACTTTTTAGAGTGCCAATCTCCTCAATTATGCCGGTGAACATGGCAGCACCTCCTCAACATCAGCTTCGATTAAAAAGTCCTCCCCGATTTGGCGAATTGTGGGGTTTAGCAGGTGTATTCCTGCGTTGGGGTTGGCAAAACCGATGCCCCCCAGCGGCCCTTTGGCGGTGCGGCCGGCCAGCAGCAGCGGCGCAATATAAGCCTGTACTCGCTGCACCAAACCTGCGTTTAACATCGACCAGGCCAGTTCTGCGCCCCCCTCCAACAGCAGAGAATCAATGCCCTCCGCCGCCAGATTTTGCAGCAGCAGCGGTAAATCGGGGTGGCCGTCAGCGTCCGCTGGCAGCTGCATTATGCGGCAGCCTGCGGCCAGGTACGGCGCCTGTTTCTGCTCATCAGCACAGCAGGTGGCGATGAGCGTGGGCACTTGGGCGGCGGTTTGCACCACCTGTGCGTTAAGCGGCGTGCGAAGGCCGGTGTCGCAAATCACCCGAAGCGGTGTGGGCAGGTTGGGCAGGCGGCAGGTCAGCGCAGGGTCATCGGCCAGCACCGTACCCACCCCCACCATAATGGCCTTGTTTTGGGCGCGCAGCTGCTGTACCTGTGCGCGTGCCGCTTCCCCGGTAATCCATTTGGACTCCCCCGTGTAGGCGGCGATTTTGCCGTCCAAAGTCATGGCGTATTTCAGCGTAACATACGGCCGCCGGTGCGTGATATAATGGAAGAAAACCCTGTTCAGCGCCTTACATTCCGCCTCCAACACGCCCTCAATAACTTCAACGCCGTGTGAGCGGAGGATTTGGCTGCCCTGCCCGGCAACGAGGGGGTTGGGGTCAAGGCATCCCACCACCACCCTGGCGATACCGGCGTTTAGCAGGGCCTGCGTACAGGGCGGCTGCTTGCCGAAGTGACAGCAGGGTTCCAGCGTAACATAAGCGGTGGCGCCGTTGGGGCTGGCGGTGCAGTTTTTCAGCGCGTTAACCTCGGCGTGCGCCTCACCGCAGCGTTGATGATAACCCTTGCCGATAATCTGACCGCCCTTGACAATAACCGCACCCACCATCGGGTTGGGCGAGACATGGCCGGCACCTTTGGCGGCTTCTTTCAGCGCCAGGCGCATATAATCTTCATCACGCATTATATTGCACATAAAATTGCTCATAAAAATAACCTCATATATCAAAAAAACAGCTCCGCAGGCGGAAGAACCGTCTGGGAGCTGCAACAAACACAAATAAGCGGTGGCAGGTAACCTGCCATCTGCAATAACATCTTCTCTCATCCAGACTGTACTGTCGGCCACGGAATTGCACCGTGTCATGCCTTGCGGCTCGTGGGCTGTACCACCGGTCGGGATTTTCACCCTGCCCCGAAGACGGTATTAAGTTTTGTAAAGTTAATTTATTATACTATCCGCAGGTAAAAGTGTCAACCCCTGCTTAAATGGCCGCCGCCAGCCGCACAAAGAAGTGGGCCGCGCGTTCTGCTGCCAGGTCAATGTTGTCATCGAAGCTTTTGGCCGCATCATCACCGGCAATATCCGAGATGGAGCGCAGGTTGAGGAAGGGTACACCGCATTGATAAGCCGCCTGGGCAATCGCCGCGCCCTCCATATCCGAAGCAAAAGCCTGCGGGAACTGTGCCGCCAGGCCGGCTACGCGCACAGGGTCGCTCATAAAGGAATCGGAGGTCAGCATCCGGCCGAAGCGAACATGGCCGGCAAATTCCTCGGCGGCCGTTAACTGTTGTGCCTTGGCCAGCAAAGCTTCATCAGCAGGGTAGACGGCGGGCATTTGCGGTACCTGGCCCAGCCGGTAGCCAAAACAGGTGGCATCGGCGTCGCTGTAAAGAACCTCTGTCCCCACCACAATATCACCCACGCGCACATGGGGCGCAAAACCGCCGGCCGAGCCAATGCTGACCAGCGCCTCAGGCGCAAAGCGGGCGATAACAATGGCGGCAGCGGCCGCAGCGTTGGCCTTGCCGATGCCCGTCTGCACCAACAGCATGGGGTTATCCCCCACGGTTTGCTGGATGCGCACCACCTTGTTGCGGTAAACTTCCTCCACCTGCAAAGCGCCGCGGAGAGGCGCCATTTCTTCTGTCATCGCGGCCAAAACTGCAATCATCTTATGTCCTCCGTAAATCGTTAATCTTGAAATATGCCGTAAATCAGTATGTTTATTTTACTATTTTTGCGGAAATTTTGCAATACCCGGCAATTCTTTGTTGCCGCTGCATATAATTTACCGAGGTGATGCTATGTTTATTCCAACCGGCCGCTTGGTGGCAGCGGCCCAAATTACAGGCGGCGTGGATTATCCGCAGATTTGCGGCACGCTGAAACTGTACCAAAGCAATCCGCAGGCCGTGGTGCAGGATGATCAGTTAAACCGCGGCACATTGGTGGAGATTGCGGTTTGCGGCTTGCCATCGGACTATGACGGCAGCGGAGTTTTTGCCCTGCATATCCATGAGGGCGGAGCCTGCACCGGACGGGATTTTGCCGACAGCGGCTCGCATTTTAACCCAAGCGGGGCGCCGCACCCATACCATGCCGGAGATTTGCCGCCGTTGTTTGCGTATCAGGGGCGGGCGTTTATGCTGGTGCAGACCGAGAGGTTTGACCCGGAGGAGGTGATTGGCCGCACGGTTATCATTCACCGGGGGATTGATGATTTTACCACACAGCCGGCCGGCAACGCCGGGCAGAAAATTGCCTGCGGAGTTATCCGTGGGGTATAAAAAAAGGGTAAAAACAAAAAAGCAGGCATAACTTTGGGGGTTATGCCTGCTTTTGTTATTTGGGGTTACGATCAGTCGGTTATTCACGGTCTTTGGCGTCAGTCTCGGCACGCTCTAACAGCATGGAGATTTGACGGGCTTCCTCATCGGCCGTGGCGTCAGCCTGCGGGGCAAACTGCAATTTGGCAGGTATTTCGTCATCGGCAACCTTGGTTGGGTTTTTGGTTTTTTTGCTGCCCGGGCCCTGCTCCTCATCCTTAATCATCACACGGGCCACATCCATTACGCGGTCGTTATCTTCCAGGTTGATGAGGGTTACGCCCTGTGTCATACGGCCCTGCTCCGAGACATCGCTGCTGTTGATGCGGATGATAATACCGTTCTTGGTAATCAGCATCAGCTCATCGCCCTCTTTTACATTCATGGCTGCCACCAACGGGCCGGTTTTATCGTTGCAGCGCAGGGTATGCACGCCCTTGCCGCCACGGGTAATGCGGCGGTAATTCTCGGTGGAAAGCTGAGTGCGCTTGCCAAAGCCTTTCTCCGATACCACCAGCAGGAAGCTTTGCTCCTCGGCACGGGTCATGGCTACCAGCTGGTCACCGTCATTTAAGGAGATACCTTTAAGGCCGCGGGCCACACGGCCCATCGGGCGTACATCAGTCTCGCTGAAACGGATAACCAGACCTTGCGCGGTGGAGAGCATCAAATCGGAGTTGCCGTCGGTGAGCATAACAGCAATCAAATCGTCGTCATCGTCCATGGTGAGAGCGATAATGCCGTTGTTGCGGCTGTTATACTGGTCCAGCGCGGTTTTCTTCACGATACCGGCACGGGTGGCCATCACCAGATAACCGCCCTGCTCAAAGCTCTTGATGGGGATAACGGTACGCAGTTTTTCGTTGGCATCCAGCGCCAGCAGATTAACCAGCGCCGAACCGCGGGCAGTACGGCTTACCTCGGGAATCTCATGTACCTTTAAGCGGAAGCAGCGGCCACGGTCGGTGAAAATCAGCAGATAATCGTGGGTGGAGGCAATAAACATCTGCTCCACAAAATCCTCATCACGGGTGGTCATGCCGGTTACGCCCCGGCCGCCACGGCGCTGCTGACGGTAAGTGTTAAGGTTAAGGCGTTTGATGTAGCCGGCGTGAGAAATGGTGATAACCATATCTTCCTGGGCAATCAAATCCTCGTCATTCATCTCGCCGTCATCGCCCACAATGGTGGTGCGGCGTTCATCGCCGAATTTATTTTTCAGCGTGATCAGCTGTTCTTTGATAATGCCCAATACCATACGCTCGCTGGCCAAAACCTGCTCCAAATAGGCGATGGTTTTGATAAGCTCGGCATACTCGGCATCAATTTTGTTATGCTCCAAACCGGTCAACGCGCGCAGACGCATTTCCAGAATAGCGCTGGCCTGCTTAAAGGAAAGACCAAAGCGCTCCATCAGGCGGGTGCGGGCTTCTTCGGGGTTGGCGGCGTTGCGGATGGTGGCCACAACCTCATCAATAAAGTCAATGGCAATCTTCAAGCCTTCCAGAATATGAGCACGCTCCTGCGCCTTGGCCAGCTCATAGCGGCTGCGGCGGGTAACAACCTCCTTCTGGTGGTTGATGTAACATTGCAGAATTTCCTTCAAATTCAGCAGCTTGGGCACACCGTCCACCAGCGCAATCATAATTGCACCAAAGGTGTCCTGCATCTGGGTGTGCTTATACAGGCGGTTAAGCACCACTTGGGCAATCGCATCGGCTTTCAGCTCGATAACCACACGAATGCCGTCACGGTTACTCTCATCACGCAGTTCGGTAATGCCTTCAATTTGCTTCTCGCGGGCCAACTGGGCGATTTTATCAATCAAACGGGCCTTGTTTACCTGATAAGGCAGCTCGGTGATAACAATGCGCTGCTTGCCGCGGGTGGTTACCTCGATATGGGTTTTGGCACGCATCTTAATGGCGCCGCGGCCGGTGCGGTAAGCATCCTTAATGCCGTCCATGCCCAAAATCAAGCCGTGGGTGGGGAAATCCGGCCCTTTGATGTAATGCATCAGCTCATCAATCTCAATTTCGGGGTTGTCGATCATGGCGTTAATGCCGTCAACAACCTCGGTAAGATTGTGGGGCGGAATATTGGTGGCCATACCAACCGCAATACCGGACGAGCCGTTAAGCAGCAGATTGGGCACCACCGCCGGCAAAACGGAAGGCTCGGTTTCCTCGCCGTCATAGTTGGGTACAAAATCAACGGTTTCCTTGTCGATGTCACGCATCATTTCCAGGGCAAACTTTTGCAGGCGTGCCTCGGTGTAACGCATGGCGGCCGCGCTGTCGCCGTCGATGGAGCCAAAGTTGCCATGGCCGTCGATCATCGGGTAGCGCATGGAGAAATCCTGCGCCAGACGGACTAAGGAGTCATAAATGGCGCTGTCACCGTGGGGGTGATATTTACCCATAATATCACCGACGGAGCGCGCGGATTTTTTATAAGGTTTGTCGGGGGTTACGCCCATCTCATACATACCGTAAAGGATGCGGCGGTGTACCGGCTTCAAGCCGTCACGCACATCGGGGAGCGCGCGGCCCACAATAACACTCATCGAGTAACGCAGATAGGCGGAGCGCATTTCTTTGCTGATTTCGCTGCGTTTGATGTTACCTTCGTTGTAAATCTCACTCATGGTTTGCTTGCTCCTCCTTGCTTAAATGTCCAAATCGTCAACATACTGGGCGTTGCTCTCGATAAATTCCCGGCGGGGGCCAACCTGGTCACCCATCAGCATCGAGAATGTTTCATCGGCGTAGATGGCGTCCTCAATGGTTACCTGGATGAGAGTGCGGTTTTCGGGGTTCATGGTGGTCTCCCAAAGCTCGTCCTCGTTCATCTCGCCAAGACCTTTGTAGCGCTGGATGGAGTAGTTCTCGCGCTTTTTATCGGCAAAGAATTTTTCCAGCAGCGTTTCGTCATAGATGTAAACGTGCTCCTTGCTGCGCTTGGATTTTACGCCGAACAGCGGCGGCTGGGCCACATAAACATATCCCTGCTCGATAAGCTGGGGCATATAACGGAAGAAGAAGGTCAGCAGCAGCGTCATAATGTGAGCGCCGTCGACATCAGCATCGGTCATGATGATAACTTTATGGTAACGGGCCTTGGTGATGTCAAAATCACTGCTGATGCCGGTGCCCATAGCGGTAATCATATTTTTAATTTCCTCGCTGCTGAGGATGCGGTCCAGACGAGCCTTCTCCACGTTCAAAATTTTACCGCGCAGAGGGAGCACAGCCTGAGTGCGTCTGTCGCGGCCTTGCTTGGCAGAGCCGCCTGCGGAGTCACCCTCGACCAGGAACAGCTCGGAGAAGGCAGGGTCCTTCACCGAACAGTCAGCCAGCTTGCCGGGCAGAGAAGTTTTTTCCAGCACATTCTGCTTGCGGGTCAGCTCTCTGGCTTTGCGGGCGGCCTCACGGGCACGGGCAGCGCGTACTGTTTTGTCGATAATCAGCTTGGCTTTGGCAGGGTTTTCTTCCAGATAAGTGGAGAGGGCATCGGACAGGATACGGTCAGTAATACCTTTGACCTCGCTGTTGCCCAGCTTGGTTTTGGTCTGGCCCTCAAACTGCGGCTCGCGCACTTTTACGCTGATAACGGCGGCCAAACCTTCGCGCACGTCCTCGCCGGAGAGCTTGGCATCCTTATCTTTCAGGAAGTTGAATTTCTTGGCATAATCGTTGACAACACGGGTGAGTGCGGTCTTAAAGCCCATCTCATGCGTGCCGCCTTCAACGGTGCGGATGTTGTTGGTATAAGAGGCGATGTTTTCGGAGTAGCCGTCGTTGTATTGCAGGGCAATCTCCACCTGTACCTGCTCCTGTTCACCCTGAAAGTACAGCACAGGATGAATGGCCTCTTTGGTTTTGTTCAGATAAGCCACAAAGTCGGCAATACCGCCTTCATGGTGCCAAACCGAGCGCTGACCGCCCTCACGCTCATCTTCCAGAATAATCGTCACGTTGCTGTTAAGGAAGGAAAGCTCTCTAAGGCGGTTGGCCAGCACCTCGGTGCTGAATTCCAGCGTCTCAAAAATCTGGCCGTCCGGCTTAAAGGTAACGGCAGTACCGGTGGTATCGGTCTGGCCGATGATTTCCAGCTCGGTGGTTACTTTGCCGCGGGCATAGCTTTGGGTGTAAATGTTGCCGCCGCGGCGAATCTCCACCTTCAACCACTCAGAAAGCGCATTTACAACGGAAAGACCAACGCCGTGCAGACCGCCGGATACCTTGTAACCGCCCGCACCAAACTTGCCGCCGGCGTGCAGCATGGTCAATGTGGCCTCAACTGCGGGTTTGCCGGTTTTGGGGTGAATATCCACGGGAATACCACGGCCGTTATCGATGATGGTTACGGTGTTATCGGGGTGGATCTGTACGGTAATGGTATCGCAGAAGCCGGCCAGAGTTTCGTCAATACTGTTATCGACGATCTCATACACCAGATGGTGTAGGCCTTTGCTGCTGGTAGAGCCGATATACATACCGGGGCGGCGGCGCACACCCTCCAAGCCCTCCAAAATCTGGATTTGGTCGGCATCGTAATTTTCGGCATCGGGCTGGGTATCAGCCACCTGAATTTCATCGCCCTCGGTTTCGGCGGGGGTGGTGGTTAACATATCGTCCGCAAAATTTTTGGCGGCAGTTTCCGCCTCGGCAGGCTGTGCGGCAAAATCAAACAGATTACCGGTTTGGTTGTTGTTATCAGAGGTTTTGCTCACGTTTTTTGACCTCCTTAGTAAAAAAAACTGTGCAAATGTAGAGATATATATGAGTGGTGGCTGCAAATGAATACAGCCCATTAAACAAGCCGCAAAATACGGTTGATGAGAGGCAAATTGCGCCGGGACTTTCGCCAAATGCCTATTCAATTTATTATATCGTAAATATGGCCAAAACGCAAGCTTTTCGGGCCTTTTTGCAGCAATTTTATGGCGGATATTGGCTGCCAAAACCGCAGTACGGCAGGGATTTGGCGGCCGGTTGGGATATATTGGGGGGCGGGTGCAAAATGCTGTTGCAAATGTGAAAAATTGTGCTATAATTAACGAATATTGTTGATTTTTTTGGCATAAGGGGATTAAGAAATGAAGGAATGTTTGCTGGTGGGGTTGGGCGGCGCCTGCGGCTCCATGCTGCGGTATCTTTTGGGGCTGCTGCCGGTTTACGGCCTCTTTCCGGTGATGACTTTTGTGATAAATGTGGCGGCGGCGGTAATAATGGGCTTCCTTACCGCCTGGTTAGAGCTTAAAGCCGGCTCGGCCATGGGATTAAGTCTGCTGCTGCGTACCGGCTTTTGCGGCGGTTTTTCCACCCTCTCGGCGCTCTCGTTAGAGGTGGTTAATCTCGGCCAGACGCATCACATGGTGCTGGGGTTCGTTTATGCGGTGTTCAGCCTGGCACTGTGCCTGGCCGGTATTCTGCTGGGCGAGTTTCTGGCGGCCGTATTGCTTAAATAAATATTATAACCAAAAAAGGAAATCCGAAACTCCGTATGGGGAGTCTCGGATTTTTTGTTGTTTTGGATACGCATGATCAGCGTTCTTCCCGGAAGTAGGGCAGACCCAGACTCTCCGGCGGCTGATTTTCCCGCTTGTTACGCATACTGGTGATGACCAGCACAATGATGGTAACGATGTAAGGCAGCATCTTATAAAGCTCTTTGATGGAGAGATTCATGCCGGTGGGCAGGTACAGGTACAGGATATACAGGCCGCCGAACAAAATGGAGGCCGGAATGGCCATGTTGGGCTTCCAGATGGTGAAGATAACCAGCGCAATCGCCAGCCAGCCGCGGTCACCAAAAGCATCGTTAGACCACACACCGCAGGCGTAATCCATTACATAATACAGGCCGCCCAAACCGGCAATCATACTGCCCAGACAGGTTGCCATATATTTGTACTTGGCAATATTGATACCGGCAGCGTCGGCGGTGGCAGGATTCTCGCCCACGGCACGCAGATGCAGGCCCACGCGCGTATGTTTCAGCACATAAGCCGAGGCCAGCGCGATGATGATGGCCAGATAGGCCAGAAAACCGTAAGAGAGGAAAATCCGGCCGAACCAGCCCAAGCCATCGGCAAAGGGTAGCGCCTGCCGAAAATAATTGCTGGTGGCCGAAAGGGCAATCGAGGGAACATCGCTGTCGGTCAGTTTGATCAGCGAGCCGCCGAAGAAATTGCCGAAGCCTACGCCGAAAGTCGTTATCGCCAAGCCGGTAACATTCTGGTTGGCACGGAGGGTTACGGTGAGGAAGCAATACAGCAGGCCCATCAGCAGAGAGCCGATAAGCGAGGCCAGCATGGGGATGCCAATGGCCGAGAGTGCGGTCATTTCATCGGCAGGCACGGCTTGCTCATGCAGAAACGCACCGATAACGCCGCAAATGCCGCCCACATACATAATGCCGGGGATACCTAAGTTCAGGTTGCCGGATTTCTCCGTCAAAATCTCACCGGTTGCGCCGTAAAGCAGAGGAATACTCTGCGCCACCGCACGGGGGATAAAGGATACTAAATCAAACATTTGCTTTGCCCTCCTTGCCGGTGTTTTTGCGGAAGTTCAGCTGATAGTTAACGAAAAACTCGCTGCCGATGATGAAGAACAGGATGATACCCGTCAAAATATCACCGAAGGAGTGGTTGAGGGCGAATACGGTGGAAATCTCACCGGCGCCCCTATCCAGAAAGACCAGCAAAAAGCTGGTAAGCACCATAACAATGGGGTTAAACTGCGCCAGCCAGGACACCATAACCGCCGTAAAACCGCGGCCGCCGGCGATGGTGGTGGTAATTGTGTGGTCGGTGCCGCCCACCAGCAGCAGGCCGGCAATACCGCAGACAGCGCCGGAAAGCAGCATGGTGCGGATGATGACCTTGTCCACCTTGATGCCGACATAACGGGCAGTGCGTTCGCTCTCGCCCACCACGGTGATCTCATAGCCGTGCTTGGTATAATTGAGGTACACATACATGGCCACCGTCAGCATAGCCACAATCAAAATGTTCAGCAGATATTTGTAATCCCCGATTTGCGGCAGCCAGCCGGCCATGGTATCCTGATTGATGATACCGATTTTGCCGGCGCCTTTGGGAACCTCCCAGACGATAACGAAGAAGGCGACCAGCTGCGTGGCCACATAGTTCATCATCAGGGTAAACAGCGTTTCATTGGTGTTCCATTTGGCCTTGAAGAAAGCCGGAATACCGCCCCAGACCGCACCGGCGGCAATACTGCTTATCACCATGGTGGCGATGAGAACGGCGTTGGGCACCTTATCACCCAGCAAAATCATACAGGCAGCGGTGGCCAGGCCGCCGATAAGCACCTGACCCTCGGCGCCGATATTCCAGAAGCGCATTTTGAAGGCAGGGGTAACAGCCAGCGAGATACACAGCAGGATGGCTAAGTTTTGCAGCAGGATCCAAGTCTTGCGGGTGGTGCCGAAGGCCCCGTAGCCAATGGTTTGGAACACTTCCAGCGGGTTTTCTCCGGTGAGGAGTGATGTGACGGCCGCACAGGTAAGCAGCGCCGCCACAATGGCTGCCCCGCGGATGCCCCAGGTGTAATACCAGGGGAGCGCCTTGCGTTTGGTGATGTGAAATAGTGGCTGATTGTTTACGCGAGTGTGGCCGTTTGGTTGACAATTATTACTCATTGGCGGCTTCACCTCCCAGCTTGGTCATCATCATGCCGATTTGGTGCTTCTCGGCTGTTTTGCCGTCCACCAGACCGCTTACCTTGCCGCCGCACAGCACCAGGATGCGGTCACAGAGTTCCAGCAGCACATCCAAATCCTCGCCCACATAAATTACGGCCACACCGGCCTGCTTTTGCCGGGTCAGCAAATCATAAATGGTGTAGGATGAGTTGATGTCTAAACCGCGCACTGCGTAAGCCGTCAGCAGTACGGTGGGGGAGGAAGCAATCTCGCGGCCCAGCAGGACTTTCTGCACATTACCGCCGGAGAGCCGACGGATGGGGGTGGAAACGCCGGGGGTGTTTACCTCCAAATCCTTTACCACCTTCTCGGCCAGCAGGCGCGGTTTTTTGCGGTTGATGAGGAAGGAGGGGCCTTCTCGGAAGGAGCGCAGCATCATGTTATCGGTCAAATCCATGTTGCCGACTAGACCCATGCCCAGTCTGTCCTCGGGCACAAAGGAGAGTGCAACGCCCATTGAGGCGATTTCCAGCGGGTCCTTGCCCACCAGATTTTCGGCGGTACCGTCATCTCGGATATAACGAATGGTGCCGGACTCGGTGCGCTGCAAGCCGGCAATAGCCTCCAACAGCTCTTTTTGGCCGCAGCCGGAGATACCGGCGATACCCAAAATCTCACCGCTGTTGGCCGTAAAAGTCACATCGTCCAGCTTCAAAATGCCGTCAGAACTGCGGACAGTCAGCCCCTGCACCTCCACACGGGGACGGGGGTCAACAGGCTCCGGCCGGTTGATGTTAAGCTCTACCGCACGGCCCACCATCATATTGGTCATTTCCTGGGCGGATGTCTGGGCGGTTATCAAATCGCCCACAAATTTGCCGTGATTAAGAATAACCACACGGTCGGAGATGTCTTCAACCTCGTGCAGCTTATGGGTGATGATGACCACGGCCTTGCCGTCGTTACGCATATTACGCAGTACGGCAAACAGCTTGTCGGTCTCTTGCGGGGTAAGAACAGCGGTCGGCTCGTCCAGAATCAAAATGTCGGCGCCGCGGTACAGCACCTTGACGATTTCTACCGTCTGCTTTTGCGAAACAGACATATTGTAAATCTTCTGGTAAGGGTCAACCTCAAAGCCATAGGCATCGCAGATTTTTTTGACCTTGGCGGCCACGGCCTCGATATTCAGGCGGCCTTCTTCTTTAAGGCCCAGCACGATATTTTCGGCCGCGGTCAGTACATCCACCAGCTTAAAGTGCTGATGAATCATACCGATGCCGTGGTCGAAGGCGTCTTTGGGGGAGCTGATGACGGTGGGTTGGCCGTTGATGAAAATTTCACCCTCATCGGGGAAGTAAATGCCCGAGAGCATATTCATCATGGTGGTTTTGCCGCTGCCGTTTTCGCCCAGCAGAGCCAATACCTCGCCCTTGTAAATATCCAGATTTACCTTGTCATTGGCCACCACGGAGCCAAAGGTTTTGGTGATATTGCGCATTTGGACTGCGGCGGTTTTGTTATTCAAGAAAATCACTCCTCTGATTGTGGGATGGAGTTGGGTAAAAAGCTGAAACTATTGCAAAAGGCAGCGCGGCGAATGACACGGCGCTGCCCTTTGCAGCAGTACCCGGGAGGCCGTAAAACAACCGCCCGGGTAAAGTTTGTTGTTGATTAGAAACGGGTGTCCAGCAGGTTGATGCCGTCGATCTGCAAATCGAAGTAAGGTGCGGAACGGAACTCGGACTCATGGAAGTAGCCGTCTGCGATAACCTCGGTATCGGGAGTGTAAGCAGCGTCGGTGTCAACATCGGCCATGTAACCGGTAAGAGCAGCGCCGTCAACGGTGAAGGAAGCAGCGTCGAATACATGAACGGTGCCGTCCAGCAAACCGGTCTTAACCTCAGCCAGCTTATCGGCAGTACCGGCAGCAGCAACGGTTTCGTTGATGTCGGTGAGTACCACGGAGTTGGTGGCGATGGTGCCGGTCCAGTCGGTGGCAATAGCTTCGCCGTTTTCTACGCAGTTAATAATGTACTCATAATAAGGAGCCCAGTTGATGCGGGAGGAAACGATGAAGGTGTTGGGGCAGGCACCAATGGTGGAGCCGTTGTAAGAAACATTGGGAACACCCTTGGTCTCGCAGGCAGTGGGAGCACCCATGGAGTCGGCGTGCTGGCTGATAAGCTTGCAGCCGTTTTCAATCAGCTTGTTGGCGCCTTCCTTCTCGGCGGTTTCATCATACCAGGAGCCGGTGAAGGTTACATCCATGGTAACGGTGGGGCAAACGCTCTTGGCGCCCAGATAGAAGGAGGTGTAGCCGGAGATTACCTCGGCATAGGTGAAAGCGCCTACATAGCCCATTTTGGCTTCTTCGGCGGTGAACTCACCGGCAGCGATCATCTCATTCAGCTTCATGCCGGCAGCAACGCCGGCCAGATAACGGCCCTCATAGATGGAAGCGAAGGCGTTATGGAAGTTATCCAGACCTTCGGTGTGTGCCTTGGTGCCGGTGGCATGGCAGAACTGAACATTGGGGAACTCTTTGGCAGCCTGGATCATATAGTCCTCATGGCCGAAGCTGTCGGCAAAGATGATGTCGCAGCCGGCGTCAGCCAAATCAGCGGCTGCATCATAACATTCCTGACCTTCGGGGATGTTGGTGCGCATAATGATCTGATCCTCGGCCAGACCCAAATTAGCAGCGGCTTCGGTAACGCCGTTCATAAAGTTGAGGTCATAGGTGGAGTTTTCATCGTGCAGGAAGATGAAGCCGACTTTTACGGCCTCTTTGGTGTCAACGTCATTGTTGGCGGGGGTGTCGTCGCCGCCGCAGGCAGCGAACAGGCCCAGGCTCATCAACAGAACCAGAGCAAGGGAAAACAGCTTTTTCATTTTTTTGTCTCCTTTTTTTTGTTTGTGTTTTGGTGATATATTACAACAACTTTTTCAGCAAAAATTAAGGACGGAAGGTGACATCGGTATCGGTCATGCTGTCAATAATGGCCAGCGATTCGACACGCACACCCTGGGCCCGCAGCTTATCGCCGCCGCCCTGGAAGCCTTTCTCGATGGCAACTGCCGCACCGGAAACCGAAGCGCCGGCCTGCTCTGCCAAATCAATCAGACCGAGCAGCGCTTTGCCGTTGGCCAGAAAATCATCCACCAGCAGCACATTATCCCCGGCCAGCAGGTAATCGCTGCTGACCACCACGGTGTAATCGGTGTTGTGGGTGAAGGAGTGAACAGAGGTGGAATAAACCGCGCCGTCCACGTTGCTGGTTTTGTGCTTTTTGGCAAAAACCACCGGCACGCCCATTTGCATACCCACCGCCGTGGCGATGGAGATACCGGAGGACTCGATGGTAAGGATCTTGCTGACGCCGCAATCGGCATAAAGACGGGCGATTTCTTCGCTCATCTCCTTTAAGAAGGCGGTATCAATCATCTGGTTAAGGAAGCTGCCCACTTTGAGGATACCTCCGGGCAGAACTTGTCCTTCGGCGATAATTTTTTCTTCCATCAGTTGCATTGGGGAGGACTCCTCTCAGTATTAAAATCGGTGTTAAAAATAAGAAAGAAATGTGAACACCAAAACAGACTGCACCGCCGATTTGGGCAGCAGCCTGTAAATCATCGACACTTTTCTATGATCAATGTTAGTTGAAAAAAGGCGATTTGTCAATATAAACAGCGAAAGATTTTGGCTAAGATAATATAAGGAAGAAAAGGGAAGAAAGACGGCCGAAATATAAAAAAATAAGTAAAAGCGGCATACCCGTGGGGGCACACCGCTTTTGGTCGGTTAAATTAAATTTTAATGATTTTAATACAGACGGGGCAGAATCTCATCGGCGTTTTTCAGCGCAAAGGAGTGTGCCTCATCGGGGAACTGACCGCCCTTAACCTCGGCAACATATTCAGCCATGGCGTCGGTGATGATTTTGCCGGCCTCGGCGTACTTTTTAACGAATTTGGGGCAGAATTTGTCATACATACCGGCCATATCATACCAAACCAGAACCTGACCGGTGGTGCCGTTGCCGGCGCCGATACCGATGGTGGGAACTTCAAGAGATTCGGTGATTTTGGTGGCCAGAGGAGTGGGAACGCACTCCATCAGCACCTGAACGGCACCGGCAGCTTCCAGAGCCTTGGCGGCGTCAATCAGCTTCTGGGCATCCTCGATGCTCTTGCCCTGTACCTTGAAGCCGCCCATCTGGGCAATCTTCTGGGGGGTCATGCCGATGTGAGCCATTACGGGCACGGATGCGTTGGTGATGGCCCGAATCAGCTCGGCGCGTTCAATGCCGCCTTCCAGCTTTACGCCGTCGCAGCCGGTTTCCTTGATGATGCGTACTGCGTTGCGCACGCCTTCTTCAATGGAAATCTCGTAAGAGCCGAAGGGCATATCCACGATGATACAGGTGTTGGGTGCGCCGCGTTTTACGGCTTTGGCGTGGTAAATCATCTCATCAACGGTTACAGGCAGGGTGTTATCACCGCCCTGTACCACGTTGCCAAGGGAATCGCCCACCAGAATGATGTCGATACCGGCTTTTTCTGCCATGCCCGCGCTGGAATAATCATAGGCGGTAATCATTGCGATTTTCTCGCCGTTGTCTTTCATCTCCTGCATTTTGGGCCAAGTTTTTTTGTCTGCCATAGGTTTTTAACCTCCTTGTTTTGGGCCGGGGCTTCACGCTTAATCGCGGTTAAAAAAACTGTCCGTGAAACTGTCCGGCAAGCGCATAAAGTAATTTTTTGGGTGGTTGGCGGTGCGGCCGCTGCTGTTATCAGCGGTTTTTGTGCTATTGGGAGCCTCTTTGGTAATTCATCGTTGCCAACCTGCACAGTTCACATTATATCCCATTTTTACTAATATTACCTAATATATTACCCCCAACAGGCGGTTTAGTCAAGGGAATTTTGGGATTAGTTTTGGTTGGTCTCGCCGGGATTTTCCAGCTGATTAAGGCGGCGCTGCAAAACGCGCAGGCGGCGGGAGAGAGTTTCCAGATGGGCGGTCAGCTCGGCGGCTTTTTTCTGGGTTTTGGTCAGTGCATCCTCAAAATTGGCCAGCTCCTGCTTGACACCGGCCAGATACTGCCAGACTTCGCCCTCGCTTTGGCTTAATGAAAGCGTTTGGTGCGAAAGCTGCACCAGATTAAGCACTGCGCTGACGGTGGACGGCCCGCAGGGGATGACGCGGTGACGGGTTTGCAGAGTCTGCATTAAATCCGTCTGGGTGAGCAGCCACTGGTAAATCGACTCTATCGGCAGGAAAAGCAGGGCGAAATCGGTGCTGTACGGCGGGCGGATGTATTTGGCGGCAATATCGGCGGCCTCGGCCAGCAGACGGCGGGACAGGGCTTTCTCGGCCTTATCGGCGGCGTCGCGATCATTTTGTTCAGCGGCGGCTTGCAGGCGCTCAAAATCCTCAATGGGGCATTTGGCGTCTATCGGCAGCCACATAAAGGTGTTGTCCGGCAGGGGCAGCTTTACGGCAAACTCCACACGCTCGGCGGCCTCCGGGTCGATGGCGACATTGGCCTCATACTGAGTGGGGGAGAGAAATTCGCTTAAAACAGCGGCCAGTTGAACTTCTCCCCAGCTGCCGCGCAGCTTGACATTACGGAACAGCCGCTGTAATTGGTTGACATTATCCTCCAATGAGGAGAGCTGGCGGTTTAACAGCAGGGTTTGATTATATGCGGCCTGCTGCCCTGCCTGTTGGCCGGCAGAAAGCTGAGCTTCCAAACGGGCCAGACGGGCGGCGACCTCAGCGTTGTTATCCGGCGGCGGCGTGGGGGCAGGGGTATCGGGTGGATTGGGCTGCTGTGGTTGGCGCATCAGCAGGTAGGCGGCGGCCAGCAGCACGGCCATAACAGCCGCACCGATAAGCGCCGGTAAAAGAATATCATATAACATAATTTGGGCCTTTTAATTATATTCCAATTAAATATCGGTATTGATATGCTGGGGTTTCAGCTCGGAGATGGCGTCGCTTAATGCGGCAAATTCGGTGATGGTCAGCGTTTCGGCACGGCGGGCACCGTCTACACCGGCGGCGGCAAGAGCGGCGGCCACCAGAGGCTTATCCAGCTGCAAAACATGGCTTAAAGCATTGTTGATGGTTTTGCGGCGTTGATTGAAGCCGGCACGGATAACGGCAAACAGCAGCGCCTCATCCTGCACGGCAACGGGCGGTTCGGTCAGGCGTTCCAGCACGATAACGGCGGAATCAACCTTGGGGCGGGGCAGAAAAACGGCGGCCGGCACCGTAAAGGCGATTTTGGCCTGTGCGCGGTATTGCACCGCCAGCGAAAGCGCACCGTAATCCTTGGTGCCGGGTGCGGCCTGCATACGG
Source organism: Bacillota bacterium (assembly GCA_017397935.1). Lineage (GTDB taxonomy): Bacteria > Bacillota > Dehalobacteriia > UBA4068 > UBA4997 > Avidehalobacter. The sequence continues at coordinate 29,840 of JAFQHN010000018.1, read as the reverse complement.
GCGGCCATTTCCTTCTGCACCATAAAAACCAGCCGCCGCCACGGGGTATTGCTCTCTAAAAAGCGCATGATAAGCGGCGTGGTGATGTAATATGGCAGGTTGGCCACGGCCATAAAGCCGGGGTTGTAGCCGGGTTTGTTGAGATAGGGGGCGAGCAGCTCGGCCAAATCGGTTTGCAGGGCGTCGGCGTTGATGATGTCAATATTGTCATAGTCCGCGAAGCTTTGGGCCAGCGGCTGCAACAGGGTTTTGTCAATCTCCACGGCCACCACCTGACCGGCGTTTTCGGCCAGCGCCTGGGTAAGGCTGCCAAGGCCCGGGCCGATTTCCAGCACCAAATCCTGTTTGGTACATTCGGCCTCGGCGGCAATACGCTCGATAATTTTCGGTTCAATGATGAAATTTTGCCCCAGACTTTTCTTGGCGGACACATCAAAATCACGCATCAGACCACGGGTAACGCTGGGGGTGGCAATTCTCTTGTTTTTTTTCATTGTATTCATATAATCAGTTTCACTTTCTGTTTTTGTGATGATTGCTCTGCTATATTATAGCGGATTGGGTTTGCCAATACAATAAAAATTTGCTATAATAGCGGCAGAATGGCTTGCCGGAGTGGGTAGGAACGGTAATATCATTGGCGGCAAGAGGACTGGGTGACTTATCGTAAACCGAAATGAGGAGCGAATTGCCATAGTGGGGAGTATAAAATTCGTCGGGAGTTTGGGCGGATTGAGGTGCCGAGTTTATATTATATTTGTGGGGCGAATTGCCATAGTATGGAGGGTACAAAATGTTTCATTTTTTTGCATATATAAGCAGGTTGCGGTTGATCAAACGGTGGGGCTTGATGCGGAACACTTATGAGGAGAACACGCAGGAGCATAGCTGGCAGGTGGCCGTGGTGGCACACGCGCTGGCGGTGATTAAGAACAGGCTGTACGGCGGTGCGCTGGACGAAAACCGTGTGGCGGTGCTGGCGTTGTACCATGATGTGAGCGAAACGGTGACGGGTGATTTGCCGACGCCGGTGAAATATGCCAACGGCGAGATCGAGAGGGTGTTTCATGCTTTGGAGGCCGAGGCGGTGGAGGAATTGACCGCCAAGCTGCCGCCCGAATTGCAGGGGGATTTTAAGCAGGTGCTGCTGCCGGAGAAATCCGCCGAGGAGGAGCTGGTGCATATTGCCGACAAAATTTGCGCGTACTTGAAGTGCGCCGAGGAGTTGAACTGCGGCAACAGGGAGTTTCAGGTGGCTTTTGCGGCGACGGAGGAAAAACTGCGGCCTTATCGCGAGCGCCCGGAGGTGGAATACTTCTTTGCCAACTTTGTGCCGTCTTTCAGCCTGACGCTGGATGAGCTGAAAAAGTAATATCAGGGGAGAAAATGGGCGAAAATGCTCGCAAACGGCCCTGCGGCGCACATCTTGCGCAGACAGGCAAATTATGGTATAATATTACAGTGTGATAATGATGATGACAATGCAGTTGATATTTAATTAAAAAAAGTCTGTTAAGATATTATGATTGGCCGTGATATAACGGCTGATTTTGATGGCAGAGGGCCAATGCCTGCTGCCGAGGATTCCAATTAGGAGTTCCAATGAGGAGTTTTGGAGGAGTTTTTATGACAAAGAGCCGAAATTTGGGCAAACTATTGGCGGCTCTGCTTTGCCTGCTGCTGCTTATGCTGGCCGGCTGCGGTGAAAAACCCGTGGAGAATACCGAGGGAAGGTCGGAGCTTAGCCCGGACCTGTTATCCAAACAGCCGGAAAGCTCGGTGAAGGTTTATTATCAGGCGATGGACAGCGAGGCGCTGGTGCCGTTGGTTTACGGTATCAATTCCAGCCGTGATACCATTTGGATCGCGCTGGAAAAGCTGCTGGCCGGCCCGCCTGACAGTTTTTGCCAGGGCGTGCTGCCCGCCGGTGTTAAGATGAAGGAGCTGTATTTTGCCGACGGCCTGGTGCATATCAACCTGACGGGTGATGCGGCGCTGACGGCCGATGATGTTAATTTGGCGGCCTTTGCGGCAACCGTTAACGATGAGCTGCTGGACCAGGACGATACCACGGCCGGTTTGATGATGTATTATAATGAACAGCCGCTCTCTGAGGAGCCTTATTATGCGGCGGTGCTGAATGATTTTGGCGGCGGAGAGGACGGTTCGGTGGTGTATTTTGCGGATGTGCAGGCGATGTATTTGGTGCCGCTGACGCTGCCGGTTAATGAGGCCAAATACGCCGATACTGAGAAATATTTGCAGGCGCTGATGCAGGCCTGGGCAGGGGATGCGCCCCCAAACAGCGGCGTGTACCCGGCGGTGGCCGATGGTGTGAAATTGCAGGCGGTAAGCTTTGCTGACGGCAAATTGACGCTGGACTTTAACCAGGCCTTGCTGCAAATGGGCGGTACGGCGCAGGAGAGTATGTTTTTGGACAGTCTGATGGCCACCCTGGCCGGTGTGGAGCAGGTTAAGAAGCTGGTTATCACGCTGGACGGGCAGCCTGCCGAAATGCTGCCCCACGGAACCGACATCAGCGGCGAAATTGCGGTGCAGCACGGCGGCTTTGCATTTAATACGGTAAGCCAGTAATATGGCTGATTTGTGATAAGTGTATGCGGATGAAAACGGAGGCGTGGAAAATGGAGCAGACAGAGCGTAACCTGAAACGACTGGTGTTTTTTGGCAGCGGCAACATGGCTGCGGCGATCGGCCGGGGGCTGACCGCCAAGAAATCACCGCTGTTGCTGGGGTTTTATGATATTGATGCGGCAAAAGCGGCCGATTTGGCGGCGGAGCTGGCGGCGGAAAGCTATGCGGATATGCAGGCGGCGGTGGCAGTGGCAGATGTGCTGCTGTTGGCGGTAAAACCGCAGTCGATGAGTGAGCTGCTGGCTGATTTGCAGCCGATGCTGCACGCCGGACAAACTGTGCTGACGATTGCGGCGGGTATTCCGTTGGCCTTTTATGAGGAGCGCTTGCCCGATGTGCCGGTGGTGCGGGCTATGCCCAATACATCGGCGGCGGTGCTGGCGGCCATTACCGGTTTGATGGCCGGTAAGCTGGCTGCGGACGAGCATAAAACGCTGGCCGAGCAGGTTTTTGCGGCGGTGGGGCAGACGCTGTGGATAGAGGAGAAGGATATTCATGCGTTGACGGCGGTTTCCGGCAGCGGGCCTGCATATTTTTATTATTTTACCGAGCTTTTGGCGGCGGCGGGCGAGCAGCTTGGCTTATCGGCAGAAACTGCGGCGGCCCTGGCCAGGCAGACAGCCATTGGCAGCGGCAAAATGCTGGAAGCGCGCACCGAACCCCCTGCCGAACTGCGTGTTCAGGTGACATCCAAGGGCGGAACCACGGCGGCAGCTTTGGCCGTGTTTGCCGATGAATTGCCGCAGACGGTAACGGCAGCAGCGGCGGCCTGTGCAGCGCGCAGTGCCGAGATGGCGGCTGAGATTAAATAGAAATTAAATAAAGATTGAACAGAAATTAAAAATGGATAAAAAATTGGTTTGTTTGGTTGATATATATTTGATGTATAGTTAACGAAGAGTGGGAGAACCTAATGATTAAGATTATTACTGATACGGCTTGTGATTTGCCGGCGGAGTTGGCGGCCAGATACGGAGTGCGGCAGCTGCCGATGAACATTACCTTTGGTGCCGACACCTTTGCCGACCAGGAGACTATTACTACCGAGGATTTTTATGACCGCCTGGTAAGCAGCGGTGAATTCCCCACCACTTCTTATCCCTCGTTGGGGCTTTATCAAATGGCGGTGGATGAGGAGCTGGCTGCCGGTAATCAGGTGGTTGTGATTACAATTGCGTCGGCGCTTTCCGGCTGTTATGCCAGCGTGAAGGTGCTGTTGGAGGATTACCCCAAGGATAAGGTGGCGCTGTTTGATTCCAAGAGTGCGACGCTGGGCCAGGGTGCCATTGTGCTGGCAGCGGCCCGTATGGTGGCTGATGGCGCAACTTTTGAGGAATTGCAGCAGGCCCTGCCGGGGTTGATCGAGCGTTCTCGCGGGTACGGGGCGATCAATAATTTGGAGTATCTGGCCAAGGGCGGCAGAATAAGCGGCACGGCGGCCACATTGGCCAAGGCGCTGAATATTAAGCCGATCATCAATGTGTGCGCCGACGGTTCTCTGGAAGTGGCGCAAAAAGTGCGCGGTATGGGCAAAGGTCTGGCGTGGATAAAGAACCGCGTGCAGGAGGATGGCACCGACTTCCGCAATACCACGCTGTTTGTCAGCTATATTTTGCAGAAGGACAGCGCCGAGAAGCTGCTGGCCGAGCTGCAGCAGGAAATGCAGCTGGGCGAGGTGATTTTGTGCCCGGTGGGCCCCACGGTGGGCGTGCATTTGGGGCCGGGGTGCGTGGCTTTGTTTTATCTGCGGCCGTAAAATAAGCAAATTTGCAGCTTGCCGTCTGCCGAATTACCGGCGGGCAAGCTGTTTTACTGTTTATATGGAAGGTTTTATGTAAAGTTTTATGTAAAGTTTTTATACAAAAATATAATTTAAGAGGGCGAAGGCGATATGCAGAACAAGCAGGAAATTTACTTTGATAACTCGGCCACCACTAAGGTGCTGCCGCAGGTGGCGGATTTGGCTTACCGTGTGATGTGCGAGGATTATGGCAACCCTTCGGCGTTGTATGGCCGGGGACTGGCGGCCGAAAAGCTGTTGGCGCAGGCGCGTACCCGTATTGCCAAGGCGCTGAATGTGCTGCCCAGAGAGATTATTTTTACTTCGGGCGGAACAGAGGCCAACAATCTGGCTATCCGTGGGGTGGCTGCGGCTGCTAAACGCCGCGGCAGGCATATTATTGTATCGGCGGTGGAACATCCTGCGGTGCTGCGGACGGCGGAGGCCCTGAGTGATGAGGGCTTTGAGATTGATTTGCTGCCGGTGGACGAAAACTGTCAGGTGCGGCCCGAGGATTTGGCGGCCAGGCTGCGCCCCGACACCGTTTTGGTAAGCGTGATGCTGGTGAACAATGAGGTTGGTGCGGTGCAGCCGATTGCCGAGCTGGCCAACGAGCTGAAAAAGGCACAGAGTGAGGCGCTGCTGCACGTGGACGCGGTGCAGGCTTTTGGCAAAATGGTGATAAACCCCAGGGAGTGGGGCGTGGATATGTTATCCGTCAGCGGGCATAAGCTGCACGCACCCAAGGGCACCGGGTTTTTGTATGTGCGGGACGGAGTGCGGTTTGTGCCGCAGATGACCGGCGGCGGGCAGGAGGCGGCCAGACGCAGCGGCACCGAGAATATGCCGGGAATCTGCGCGCTGGGTTTGGCGGCCAAGCTGGCTTATGATAACCTGCAAGAGCGTGTGGAGCAGGTGGCCGAGGTAAAAGAGCGCCTGCTTAACGGCTTATCCAAGCTGCCTGGGTGGCAAATGAACACACCTGAGGGTGCGCTGCCCAATGTGCTGAACATCAGCTTTGACGGCATTAAGAGCGAGGTTTTGCTGCATATGTTGGAGGAGGAGGGCTTGATGGTCAGCAGCGGTTCGGCCTGCGCGGCCCGCAAGGATAAATTGAGCCATGTCCTGACGGCTATGGGTTATGACCGCCGCCGTATTGAGGGTGCTATCCGTTTCAGCTTCTCGTGCCTGAACACGGTGGAGGAGGCTGACCGCGCGGCGAAAATTGTCTGCCGGCAGGTGGAGGATCTGCGGCTGATTTTGGCTCCTTCTAAACGGTAACAAGCGTTAATAAGCGATAAAAGGATTTATTTGGGAATTGGGGAGAGAGGTTTTACCGATGGCAGTAAATGAGATTACAAATAATGAGAACAATGGCAGAGAAATCAAACAGCTGTTGATGATTAAATACGGTGAGCTGGGCTTGAAGGGCAAGAACAAAAATCAGTTCATCAACCGGCTGGTGAAGAATATTGAGCGTGCGATTGCCGATTTGCCCGAGCGTAAGGTTTCAACCAGCCTGGGGCGCATTACGGTGCCGGTGCTGGATGATATGCCCGAGGTGGTAAGCCGCCTGCAAAAGGTTTTCGGCATTTATGCCCTGTGCCCGGTGCTGGCGGTGGAGAAAAATCTGCCGGCTATTCAGCGGGCGGCCTTGCAGGTGTTGCAGGAGAGCCTGCCCAACGGCGGTGAGTTTAAGGTGGAGAGCCGCCGTTCCGACAAGCGTTTTCCGATGGCTTCGCCGGAGATAAGCAAGGCGGTGGGCGGTTATATCTTTGCCCAGACTGCGGACAAGTACACCGCCAGGATGAAGAAGCCCCAGCACATCATCAATGTGGAGGTGCGTGATGAGGCCGCTTATGTGTACTGCGGCAGCTACACGGGCGCCAAGGGTATGCCGGTGGGTACCGGCGGCCGTGCGGTGGTTATGTTATCCGGCGGTATCGACAGCCCCGTGGCCACCTGGATGGCGATGAAGCGCGGCGTGAATGTGGAGGCGGTGCATTTTGAGAGCTTCCCCTTTACCAGCGAGCGTGCCAAGGAGAAGGTGCTGGATTTGGCGCAGGTGCTGGCGGCATGGCACAACAAACCCATCAAGGTGCATTGTGTGCATTTTACCGAGATCCAGAAAGCCATCCACGCCAACTGCCCCGAGGATTACGGTATTACCATTATGCGCCGCTTTATGTTCCGCCTGGCCGAGCAGATTGCCCGCAAAAACGCTGCCATGGCTATTTATACCGGCGAGAGCGTGGGGCAGGTGGCCAGCCAGACCTTGGAGAGTATGTATACCATTAATAATGTAACCAATATGCCGGTGCTGCGTCCGCTTATCGGTTTTGATAAGGAGGAAATTGTGGAGCGTGCCCAGCATATCGGCACCTTTGATATTTCTATCCGCCCGTATGAGGATTGCTGTACGGTATTTTTGCCGGCCCATCCCAAAATCAAACCCAGATTGTCCGAGGCGGTGGAGATGGAGCAGAATTTGGCCATTGATGAGCTGATTGCCGAGGCCTTGCAGAAAACCAAGACTTATGTGCTGACGCCGCAGGGTATTAAGCAGTTTGGCGAAGATGACGATGAGTAAGACGAATAATATATAATTAAGACGAATAATATATAATATAGAGGATATAAAACCATTTATGACGAGGAAAAAACGCTCACAGGCACCCAAAACCAAGCCGGAGGGGCTCTTTAAGCGAGAGCAGCAGGGCAAGACAGGCCAGGCTGATAAGAAGCACGGCCACAAACCCAAGGCGCACGGCAAGCATAAAAGAAATCATACCGAAAGCTATAATGAACGGCACGGCAGGCGGCATAATGAAGGCGCGCAGGGCCGCCGCGCTTATCCTGCTGCCAAGGATGGGCGCAACCCCGGCCTGTTGTTGGAGGGTTATTTTATGACCAGCCGCAAGGGCTTTGGTTTTGTGCGCACCCGCAACGCCGAATGGCCGGATATTTTCATCGCTGAGCGTAATGTGGGTGACGCCCGACAGTATGACCACGTGCTGGTGCGCCTGTTCACCGATATTGAGGAGTACCGGAAGCGCGGCCGCAAAATCGACAAGGAAACCCGCATGGAGGGCACGATTTTGCAGGTGCTGCATCATGTGGATGAGGTGGATTTGCAGGCGCAGGACGGCGCGGATATGCAGATGGTGATGTGGCAGCTGGGGGCTCCCGGGGAATTTCCCCAAGCGGTGCTGGATGAGGCCAAGGCTGCGCCCCAAACGGTGAGCGAGGAGGAGCTTTTTGGCCGCCGTGATTGCCGCAGCCTGCCGTTGGTGACGATTGACGGTGTGGACAGCCGTGATTTTGACGATGCGGTTTTTTGTACACGGTTGGAGAGCGGCAATTACTTTTTGAGTGTGCATATTGCCGATGTGGCGCATTATGTGCAGATGGGCAGCGAGATGGAGCAGGAGGCCTTTGCCCGTGCGACCTCGGTTTATTTGCCGGACAGAGTGCTGCCTATGCTGCCCAAGGAGCTTTCCAACGGGATATGCAGCCTGAATGCCGGTGTTGACCGCCTGACTTTGGCCTGTGATATGGAATTTACGCCGCGCGGCAGGCTGGTTGATTATGACATTTACCCTGCGGTTATCAATGTGGCCAAGCGGTTGGATTATGATACTGTGAATGCCATTTTGCTGGACCATGACCGCAAGCTGACGGCCGAAAACCGTGATATGCTGCCGCTGCTGAAACCGCTGGCTGCCTTGCAGCGTATTTTGGAGAAGATGCGGACACGCCGCGGTGCGCTGAACTTTGACTTCCCCGAGGTTAAGGTGAAGATGGCCGAAAACGGGCGGGTGGCCGAGGTGGTAAAGCGTCATTCCCGTTTGGCCGAGAAGATGATCGAGCAGGCCATGCTGGCCGCCAATGAAACGGTGGCCGAGCACTTCCGCCGCAAGCAGATACCTTTTGTCTACCGTGTGCATGAGGGGCCGAAGGAGGAGAAGCTGTTTAATCTGAATGCGGCGCTGCTGGCTTTTGGCTATAATGAGCTGGGCGATGCCGAAGGTAATGTCAGCCCCAGGGAAGTGCAGAATCTGCTGAAACAGGCGGCAGGGCGGCCGGAGGATGAGTTTATGCAGCTTATGGCCCTGCGCAGTATGTCGCATGCGGAGTATTCTCCTGATTGCAGCGGCCATTTTGGTCTGGCGGCCAAGTATTATTGCCATTTTACCTCACCCATCCGCCGTTATGCTGATTTGGCGGTGCACCGTGCTATCAAGCACGATTTGGCGCAGCCCGATGACAGCTTGAAGGTGCGCAAAATGTCGGCCTACATGGCGGCAGCGGCGCAGCAGTCCTCGGTGAGGGAACGGCTGGCTGAGGAAATTGAGCGCGAGGCGGTGAAGATGAAGTGCTGTCTGTATATGCAGGAGCATTTGGGTGAGATTTTTGCCGGAAAAGTGGCAGGAATGACGGCCGGCGGTGTTTTTGTGGCGCTGGAAAACGGAATTGAGGGCCGTGTGGGTGTTGACGATTTGCCGCCGGACGAGTATAATTATATTGCTGAAACGATGCTGATGCAGGGTAAGGCTCATTGCTTTACGCTGGGTGATGTGCTGTGGATTCAGGTGGCACGGGTTGATTTGTTGGAGAGACGCATAGATTTTGTGCCCGCACCTGCCGACCGGATACCGGCGGCCAGCCGCGATTAAAGCGTTATCAAAGGAGGGAGCCGAAATGGCCGGAAAAACGATTATCGAAAACCGCAAAGCGCGCCATGAGTACCTCTTTTTGGAGAAATACGAGGCCGGAATTGAGCTTTTCGGCACCGAGGTAAAGTCGCTGAGGGCCGGCAAGGCCAGTCTGGTGGACGCTTTTGCCCGCATCGAAAACGGCCAGGTTTGGCTGTATAATCTGCACATCAGCCACTATGAATTTGGCAACATCAATAACCATGATGAAAAGCGGCCTCGCCGCCTACTGCTTCATAAGGGTGAAATTGCCCGCCTGCACGCCGCCGTGCGGGAGAAGGGCCTGACGCTGGTGCCGGTACGGCTGTATTTCTCGGCCGCGCTGGTCAAGGTGGAGCTGGCTCTGGCCCGCGGCAAAAAGATGTACGACAAGCGTGATTCCATGGCCGAGCGAGATTCCAAACGCCAGATTGAGCGCGCCATGAAGGAGCGCAGCCGCGAATATTAAGTGCAAGTTTTGGCATACTGTAACTGTATTTATCATTGATATGGGGGTGTTTTTTGGATTCGACGGGGGAAGGATTGGTCATATAAGCGAGCCGGGGATGTCATCAGCCCGTAAAACCATGGCAATCGTCATTTCTTAAATGGCAAAACTTCTTACGCTGTAGCAGCTTAATGCTACCCTCGCCCACGGCCCAGCTTGCCGGCTGTGGCAATGAGGTCAAACCATGCAAGCTACTTTCGCTCTGCCGCCTTACGGAGTGAGAGGAAACTTTTAAGGCTGGCGGTGCCGCTGCTTTGTCTGCCGTGCGGCTGCCCGCAAGATTCAAACGACAGAATACGCTCGTAGAAAGTGTGATGGGTTCTCTTTCGGACGCGGGTTCGAATCCCGCCACCTCCACCATAATAAGCTTAACTAAAATCTGGTTAAGCGTGTAAACAAAACTGCCGTCACTTGTTTGGGTGACGGCAGTTTTTTTGTTATATGCGGCGTTGTATATTAGAGATGAACGGCAGATTATATTTATGTGCTGAAAAATAAGTTTTTTATAGTGAAATTTAGTCAATTCTGTGATACAATAATATATTAAGAGACAGATTAGATTAAACTTAATTAAGTATAAAAAGGAGTAATATTATGAAACTGGTGACATTGGAAGATTACAAGGCTGCATATAAGAGGGAGTTAAAAGATGTGCTTGCCGAGCACAAGGGTAAACAGGTTCGGTTTGTGCGCCCTGAGATTTGGATTTATTGCAAGTGGTCAACCGAGCAGGGCATTAAGGCTATTGCTGATGATGATTACAATGCCAAGATGAAAATTGAGGAGGAACAGCGCCGGGATTTGGCCAAGGTTTTGCGTGTTGGTGAAGCGATGATGGCGTTGTCTGCATGGAAGGATTCCGACAAATAATTATATCTCCGGGAGAGGTTGTTATCCAAACTGCCAAAATTAAAATGCCGCATACCGTTGTTTTGTACGGTGTGCGGTATTTATTTGCCGTTGACAATAATTAAAGCCGGCGGTAAACTTATGATAACTGCTTATGAGGGAATGAGACAAGCCTATGAAAGAGAAAATAAGGAAATTTCTGCAATTTGTTACCAACCCCAAGCTGTTGTTTTGTATTGCCTTGGCGTGGTTGATTACAAACGGGTGGTCATATATTCTGCTGGCTGTGGGGACTTACCTTGGCATCGGCTGGATGACGGCGGTGGCCGGCGCTTATGTTGCATTTTTGTGGGTGCCATTTTCGCCGGAGAAGCTGGTTACTCTGGCGATTGCGATTGCCCTGTTGAAGAAGCTGTTCCCTGATGACCAAAAGACGCTGGCTGTGCTGCATGACCTGCATGAGAAGGCCAAGAAGGCCATTAAGAATAAAAAAACATAAACAAAACCCGGTTTGGAGAAATCCAGGCCGGGTTTCGCATTGATATTTAGTTGATTGCAGACTGCTTATTTGGAGTTGTAGCAGAGCTTGCCGATGAACAGCACCACCGCCGTCACAATGCAGAAGAACAGCACGGGGAAGGCAAATTCGCCGTTGGCGGCCGCTGCCTGATATTTAACGATGCCGTGCGAGTAAACAGCACAGCCAACCAGGAACAGACAGCTGAAAATGGCCAGCGTGGGCACCATGGTGCGCTTAAAGCCGCTTAACTCTTTATCCTGATACATTTTCAGGAAGATGGGAATATACATGGCATACAGCGCCACGATTACCAGCTCGCTGGAATCGAAGTTGAACAGGCCGAACCAGCCGGAGCTTAAATTGGCGCCGAAGAAGTACAGCAGCCAAATCATCACCAGAAACGCACCGAAGAAGGTGGAGTTGATGGGCATATTGGTGGTTTCATCCACACGGGCAAACAGGGCCGGCTTGGGGCCGTTGCCGCGCATGGCGATGGAGTACATACTGCGGGCGTTGGCCATCATCAGGCCGTTTACCGTGCCCAGACAGGAGATTACGATGAATACCGAAAGCAGAGTGCCGAAGAAATCACCGAAGATGTTTTTGAAGGCCTGCGTAGAGCCGGACTGCATCAGTTCCTCCACGCTGATGGCTCCGCAGATGCCCAGATAATAGAACACATATACGGCTACGATGATGACGGCACCGATAATCAGCGCACGGGGCAGGTTCTTCTTGGCGTCCTTTAATTCAGCGTTGATAGAGGTGGCCAGAATCCAGCCCTCAAACGCAAAGGCCAAAGATACCACCGAGGCAGTCAGGCCGCCGATGGTTGAAACATCAGATATCGAAGCCAACTGGAAGTTGTGCGCCAACTGGCCGCTGGCCATGCCTGCGCCAATACCGATAACGGCCATCAGCACCAGAGGAATCATCTTGATGACGGTGGTAGATACCTGCAATTTGCCGGCAATCCTGGGGGCTACGGCGTTTAACAGCGCATCACCGATCAAGAAGAAGCCGGCCAGCACCATAGTCTCGCCGCTGGTGGAGCCGAAACCGAACAGGGCCATAAAATACATGGCTGATACCCAGCACAGCACCGAGGTAATGGCCGGGGTGTAAATCATCGTCATGTACCAGCCCAGATAATACGCGTATTTGGGGCCGCAAGTAGCCTCGGCATAGTCCACCAGACCGTTTACCTTGTTGTACTTTTGGGCCAGTACGCTGAAAGCGTAAGCGCAGAAGAACATGATGATACCCATGATCAGCAGCGAGAGTACACCCGTCAGCGCATTGCCGCCCGTCACCTGCAACACGGCCTCGGTCTTAAAGAAGATGCCCGAGCCGATAACGATACCGACCACCATGCATATCGCGGTGGGCAGGCCGTAGCGTTTTTCCATTTGTTGTTCCATATTAAATCTCCTCTCGGCAGGACGGCCGTAAACTATGCCGAAGTGCCTGTTAAACTTGGGCTGCGCACAGACAACCATATTATGTTCATTATAAAGGAATTGGCAAGATAAAACAAGCAAATTTTGCGCTGATTAGCCGATTGCTGCGGTATTTTGCCAAAAATTTACGCTTACGGCAAAAATTAAAGCCAAAAATACGGTAATTGTGCCGAGTATAATGTTGCCGCCTATGGAAGTAGCTGGGCAGTTGTGTTATAATTAACCATATATCGGCTTTGCCCGTGCTGATAAGTGTGACGGTTGATTTGTGATGGCTGTAAGATGAGGAGGATGAAAATGAAGTTTTGGCGGAATTTGTTTTTGCTGGTGCTGCTGTGCCCGGTGCTGGTGTATCTGGCGCTGCCCCTGCTGCCGTGGAGTAATGCGGATTTGCTGGCGGCGGCTGATGTGAAGAAAACGGTGAGTGCTGCCCCTGCTGATGAGGAAATGCGCGGCGTTTGGGTGTCATCGGTGCTGAATCTGGATTACCCGGACGGGCCGACCATGGATAAGGATGAATTGCAGCGGCAGGCGGATGAGATTTTGGATAAGGCGGCGGAGCTGGGCTTTAATGCCGTGTTTTTTCAGGTTCGCCCCTGTGCGGATGCTTTGTATGGGTCAGATTATTACCCGTGGAGTATTTATCTGACGGGGCAGCAGGGTACGCCGCCTGAGGATGGCTTTGACCCGCTGGATTATTGGGTGGAAGGTGCGCATAAAAGGGGCATGGAGCTGCACGCCTGGATCAACCCTTACCGTATCACCAAATCCGCTGCCGAGTGGGATAAACTGGCGGAAGATTCCCCGGCCAAACAGCACCCGGAGTGGGTGGTAAATTACAAAAACAATTATTATTTTGACCCGGCTCTCCCTGAGGTGCGCAATCTGGTGACGGACGGCGTGGCCGAGCTGATTGATAACTACCAGGTTGACGGCATACATCTGGACGATTATTTTTACCCCGGCGTTGATTTTGACGATGCCGAAAGCTTTGCCAAATACGGCGACGGTTTTGCGAATATTGCCGATTGGCGGCGTGATAATGTAAACCGGCTGGTAGAGAAGCTGCACCGGCTGATCGAAAATTATGCCCCTGAGTTGGACTTCGGCATCAGCCCGGCGGGCATTTGGGCCAGCAAGACCCTGCACCCCGAAGGCAGCGACACCACCAGCACATATTCTTCTTATTTTAATATGTATGCTGACACCAGGCATTGGGTGGAGGAAGGCTGGCTGGATTATATTGCGCCGCAGATTTACTGGGAGGCCGGCCATAAGACTGCTGATTTTACCGCCCTGCTTGATTGGTGGTGCGGTGTGGTAGAGGGTACCGATGTCAAGCTGTATATCGGCTTGGCAGATTACAAAACCGTGGAGGCCAAGGCGGCAGACAGTCCGTGGTTTGACGGGCAGGAGATAAAGCGGCAGTTGGCAGCCTGTGCCGCTGCCGATGAGGTTGACGGGGCAATTCACTTCCGCTTCGGCATGATTGAGAGCAGCCTTGCCTTGCAGCGGGTGATTGCGGATTTTTATGCCGATGATAATGCCGATGATAATACGGTAGTACAGCCGGAAAAGCCGGTAAATAAGCCGTTGACGCCTGCCGTGCCCGGTGCGGTAACGGTTTGGGTGGATGATGAGCAGCTGCAATTTGACCAGCAGCCTTTTGTGCAAAGCGGCCGTGTAATGCTGCCTATGCGCACGATTTTTGAGGCGCTGGGGGCAACTGTGGATTATAAGGCCGGTAAAATTACAGCCGAGAAGGCGGATGTCTTGGTGCGGCTGACATTAGGCTCGGATAAAATGCAGGTAAATGATGCCACCAAGCGGTTGGATGTGCCGGCGCAGGCGCTGAACGGACGTACTCTGCTGCCGCTGAGAGCTGTTTCCGAGGCGCTGGGCTGCAAGGTGGGCTGGGATAACGCCACCAAAACCGTGACTATCACAACGGCGGAATAACAGCCGAAAATTGATTTGTAAGGCGGGTGAGCGCATGGATAACCAAATGATATGCGGGCGGTTTGCCCCCACCCCCAGCGGTCGTATGCATCTGGGGAATGCTTTTGCGGCGCTGCTGGCGTGGCTGGATGTGCGGAGTGTCGGCGGCAGACTGGTACTGCGTATCGAGGATTTGGACACTACCCGCTGTTCAGCCGAGAAGGCGGCGCAGGTGTTGGCGGATATGCGCTGGCTGGGGCTGGATTGGGACGAGGGTGGCTTGCTTAACGGCGATTATATGCAGAGCAGGCGCACGGAGTATTATCAGCAGGCTTTTGATAAGCTGGCGGCGCAGGGTTTGGTTTATCCCTGTTTTTGCAGTCGGGCTGAGCGTATGGCGGCCAACGCACCCCACCGGGAGGACGGCGCTGTGGTGTATGACGGGCGCTGCCGCAAGCTCTCGGCCGAGGAGCAGGCCGGGCTGGCCGCTGAGGGGCGCAAACCTGCCTGGCGTATCCAAACGCCGGATGAGGTGATAAGCCTGACGGACTGCAATTTGGGATATTTTGCCCAGAATTTGGCGGCCGACTGCGGTGATTTTATTCTGCGGCGGTCTGACGGGGTGTTTGCTTATCAGCTGGCGGTGGTGGTGGATGACATGGCCATGGGGGTAAACCGTGTGGTGCGCGGCAAGGACCTGCTGACATCCACACCGCAGCAAATCTGGCTGCACCGGCTGCTGGGTGGCGATCCCCCGCAATACTGCCATGTGCCGCTGCTGCTGGCAGAGGACGGTAAGCGGCTGGCCAAGCGGGATAAGGCGCTGGATCTGGGTGAGATCTCGTCACGGCATACGGCGGCGGAGGTTGTCGGTCTGCTGGCCTGGTGGGCCGGCCTGCTGACAGAGCCCGTGCCGATAACGGCGGCTGAGCTGGCGGCGGATTTTGAATGGCGGCGGGTGGCCAAGCAGGATATTGTGGCCAAACTGCCCGCAAACTGGCTGTAATTAAATATAATCTGCGCCCGTGGCTGTAATCTATTGATGTGATGGCCGGGGCGCAGATTTTTTGATTAAGTTGTTGGCAAACGGTCGCCTTTATGGTAAAATAATATGATGGATTTTTATTCGCAGGGTTTTCACTGATAACCTGCGGTTTGTTAAGATAAAATCAAGGATAAAATCAAGTAAGATTAGCTAAAAATTTGAAATGATGAGGAGAGAAACCGATGACGATTCAGGTTTACAACACAATGGAAGGCCGCAAGGTGGAGTTTGTGCCGAGGGATGCCGGCAAAGTGGGCATTTATGCCTGCGGCCCCACGGTTTATAATTACATTCACCTGGGCAACGCACGCCCGATTGTGGTTTTTGACGCTATCCGCCGTTATTTTAAGTACGCAGGTTATGATGTGACCTATGTGCAGAATTTTACCGATGTTGATGATAAGATCATCCGCCGCGGACAGGAGGAAGGTATCTCTGCCGCTGCGGTGGCCGATAAATATATTGCGGCCTATTTTGAGGATGTGCAGCAGCTGAATGTGCTGAAAGCCGATGTTCACCCCCGTGTGACCGAACACATGGCCGAGATTATCGAGCTGGTACAGCAGCTGATTGATAACGGCGTGGCTTATGAGGTAAACGGTGATGTTTACTTTGCGGTGGAGAAGTTTGACGAGTACGGCAAGCTCTCCGGCCGTGATTTGGAGGATATGCTGGCCGGTGCCCGTGTGCAGATCGGCGACCAAAAGCGCAACCCGATGGATTTTGCGGTGTGGAAGGCTGCCAAGCCCGGCGAGCCTGCGTGGTACAGCCCGTGGGGACAGGGACGCCCCGGCTGGCACATTGAATGTTCGGCCATGAGCCGCAAATATCTGGGTGACGGTTTTGACATCCACGGCGGCGGTGCGGATTTGATTTTCCCTCACCATGAGAACGAGATTGCCCAGTCTGAGGCAGCCAGCGGCTGCTGCTTTGTGCGGTATTGGCTGCACAACGGTTTTATCACCGTAAACGATGAGAAGATGAGCAAATCGGTGGGTAACTTCTTCCTGCTGCGTGATATTCTGGAAAACTTCCCCGGCGATGTGGTGCGTTTCTTCCTGCTGAACACCCATTACCGCAGCCCCATTGATTTTGATGACGAGAAGCTGCGGGTGGCGGCCAAGAGTCTGGCCCGCATCCGCAACGCTTATGCCGTGCTGAAAGAGGCAGAGGCGGCCGGCGGCGGACATAATGCCGAGGCTACTGCGGCGCTTGCAGCGGCCACCGAAACCCTGCGTAACGCTTTTGCCGCGGCGATGAATGACGATTTTAACACCGCGTTGGCTATCGCAGCCGTTTTCGATTACACCAAGGCGCTGAACAGCCATGCCCGAGAGGCGGAAATTGCGGCGGTTCAGGCGGCGGTTGAGGCCATTGAGGCCATTGATGAGGTTATTGCCTGCATCCGCACCAAGGCCAAGGAGGGCACCGATGAGCTGACCCCCAAGCTGATGGAGCTGATTATTGCCATCCGCCAGCAGGCCCGCAGCAAAAAGGAATGGGCAACTGCCGACTATATCCGTGATGAGCTGAAAAAAATCGGCGTGGTGCTGGAAGACGGCGCTGATTCGGTGCATTGGAAGCTGATTGACTAAAATAATCGGAGAATAATCGGCTGAATTATAAATTTTTAAGGTTGGTTTTGAGGTTTTGATGACGGAAAATTTGACGGAAAATATTACTGAACTTTGTGGGAGCATTACAGAAAAATTTGTGGAGAAAGCAGCAATCAAACAGCCGGAGCAGCTTTCCGGCCTGACGCTGGCCTACATCGGTGACGGTTTTTATGAGCTGGTGGTGCGCAATCATCTGCTGGCGGCCGGCGTGCGCAAGGTGGATGATCTGCACAAACAGGCCATCGGTTTGGTTAGGGCGGCGGCACAGGCCCGGTTGATACATCAGTTGGAGCCGGAGCTGACCGAGTTCGAGCTGGCCGTGTATCACCGCGGGCGCAACGCCAAGGGCCAGCACATCCCCAAGGGCGCAACGGTGGCCGAATACCGCGCGGCAACAGGCTTGGAGGCGTTGGTGGGTTATTGGTACCTGGTTGGTGCGGATGACCGCCTGAGCCGCTGTTTTGAGGTGCTGTGGCAGCAGGAGGAGGATAAAAATGCTTAAAGTTATTCTGCTGGAACATACCCCTGAGCCGGAGCGCTTGGTGGCGGCGGCGGCGCGGCTTTGTTATTCCGACAAAAGTGCCGATGAGCTGCTGGAAAATTTTACGCCTGATAAGGTGGAGAGCTTTGTGCGCAAGCTGGTGTCCCTGGGGCATGAAAGCCCGATGGAGCACGTCAGCTTTACCTTCGCCATCGACGGCATCAGCCGTGCCTGCTCGCATCAGCTGGTGCGGCACCGCATCGGCGTTTCCTTCTCGCAGAAATCGCAGAGATATGTGAAGGAAAAACAGTTTGATTATGTGACACCGCCCAAAATTGCCGCTAAACCGGAGCTTTCTGCCGAGTTTGACCAAGCCATGGCTGATATGCAGGCGGTTTATGAGAAATTGCTGGCGGCCGGTGTGCCGGCAGAGGATGCGCGTTTTGTGCTGCCCAATGCGGCGTCCACCAGCCTGGTGGTGACGATGAATGTGCGCAGTCTGTGGCACTTTTTTGAGCTGCGCTGCTGTACCCGTGCCCAATGGGAGATTCGTGCGCTGGCCAATGCTATGCTGGCCGAGGTACGCAAAGTTGCTCCGCTGCTTTTTGCCAAAGCGGGGGCAACCTGTGACAGCATGGGCATCTGCTTTGAGGGCGATATGTGCTGCGGCAAATGCCAAAATGTGTTGACGCGCTGAAATTTGTAGTTAAAATTTATATTATAATAAGGAAAAGACGATGAAAAAAGCGACAGATAAGGCTTATGACAAGCACCGCGGCGGCAAGGGCGGTGAGAGCGGTAAGGGCGATAACCCCAGACGGGGCAATCGGGCGGAAAAAGCTTATGATAAGCCGAAATTTGATAAGCCCAGAGACGGTGTTATTTGCGGCAAAAACCCGGTTATCGAGGCGCTGCGTTCCGGCCGGACCATTAACAAGGTGTTGGCGGCGGCCGGTCAGGAGGCCGGCTTTCTGCGGCAGGTGAGGGATTTGTGCCGCGAGGCCGGTGTGCCCTTCTTGCAGGTGGAGCGTGTCAGCCTGGATGCTGAATATCCTAATCACCGTGGGGTGGTGGCGCTGACGGCCCCCTTTGATTACGCCGAGGTGGACGATATTCTGGCGGCGGCTGAGGCCAAAGGCGAGGTGCCGCTGCTGGTGGTGCTGGCCGGTGTCGAGGACCCGCACAATGTGGGCGCTATTCTGCGCACGGTGGAGGGTATCGGTGCGCATGGCGTGATTATTGCCAAACACGGTGCGGCCCCCGTCAACGAAACGGTGGTGCAGGTGGCGGCCGGTGCGGCGGAATATGTACCGGTGGCGCGCGTTTCCAGCATCGCCAACACCTTGGAGGATTTGAAGCGCAAGGGCGTTTGGGTTTGCGGCACCCGTATGGAGAAGGCCGAAACTCTGTGGCAGGCAGATCTTACTGTGCCGCTGGCCATTGTGATGGGCAACGAGGGCAAGGGCTTGCCGCCGCTGGTGGCCGACCGCTGTGATTTCTTCGTGAAGATACCGATGCAGGGGCAAATCAACTCGTTCAATGTCAGCGTAAGCTGCGGCATTATGCTGGGCGAGGCGCTGCGGCAGCGTATGTCCCGTAAATAATTAAATATTATTAAAAAATATCAGAGAGTTTTTGCAAAAAAGCTGAATTTAGGCTTGTTTTTGTGGAAATTCTCTGCTATAATGTTAAGGCTGGCTTTATATGCCTGCAAAATTTTTGTAAATTATTCCCTGCTGCCGTTGCGATATTTTTTAATATTTTTCGATGACGGTGGCCAGAAGTCCGAAGGGAGGTGCCGAATATGCGCGATTATGAAGCTCTGTACATCCTGCGTCCTGATATGACCGAGGAGGCATACACCGCAGCAGTAGAGAAATTCAACGCACTGATTCAGGCAAATGGCGGCGAAGTTGTAAAGACCGATATCTGGGGCAAGAGAAAGCTTGCTTACGAGATCGAGAAGCTTCGCGAAGGCTACTATGTATTGGTAACCTTCAAGGCCCAGCCTGAGCTGCCGCAGGAGCTGGAACGCAATTTCCGTATTGCTGACAGCGTAATGCGCTACATCGTTACTCGTTTGCCTGAATAAGAGGTGATTTTGAGTTATGTTGAACCGTATTGTATTGATCGGTAGATTGACCCGTGACCCTGAGCTGCGCTTTACCCCCAACGGCAAGGCTGTTTGCTCGTTCACTCTGGCGGTTGATCGCCCCTTTGCCAACCAGGACGGCAATCGGGAGGCCGATTTTATCAACATCGTGGTCTGGAACAAGCAGGGTGAAAACTGCGCACAGTATCTGGCCAAGGGCCGCCTGGCGGCTGTTGACGGGCGCTTGCAGATTCGCTCTTATGATGGTAATGACGGCCAGCGCCGTTATGTTACCGAGGTTATCGCTGATGCGGTGCGTTTCCTCTCCCCCAAAGAGGGTGGCGGGATGCCTGCCGGCGGTGGTTATGCTTCTGCTCCGTCCTTTGGCGGCAGCTTCGGCTCCGCTATGGATGATATGCCGATGACCAGCGATGATTTGCCCTTTTAATTTAGAAATTTTCACCGCATAACCTGCGGATTGATCCTACAAGGAGGATAATACAATGGCTGAAGAAAAAGCAAGAGAAGAGCGTCGGCCTTTCCGCGGCGGCAACCGTACCCGTCGCAGCCGTCGTCGCGTTTGCCGTTTCTGCGTTGACAAGGCTCAGTTCATCGATTACAAGGATACTGCCCGTCTGCGCAACTACATCACCGAGCGCGGCAAGATTTTGCCCCGTCGTGTATCCGGCAACTGCGCCAAACATCAGCGTATGCTGACTGAGGCAATCAAAACCAGCCGTGTAGTAGCTCTGCTGCCTTACACCGCTGAATAATTGCTGACTAAATTTAAGCAAATTTAAACCCACAGTTTATGGCTGTGGGTTTTTTGTTGTGTATAATTATATTATTTCTATTAAATTATTTCTCGGCAAAAGCAATCGGGTCGGGGCTGATGCTGATGACAATGCCGCCCTTATCGCAGTAAACACCCAGCGTGGGGTTGATGGAGGCCCGGTAAATTTGGGCGGGATGCAGCAGCTTATCCACCGCGCTGTGGTATTTATCGGCCAGCTGTGGGTTTTGGAAATCGGCAATACCCACCACCGCCTTGGAGAAATCCTCGGCCTTGCCGGAAATTCTCTCCATCATCTTGTGGAAGGTTTTTTCGGCACCGCGTGCCTTATCCACCACCATAACTTTGCCGCCGATAACCTCGATAATGCCGCGAATGTTCAGCTTCTCAATGATTTTGCCGGCGTATTTGTTCATGCGGCCACCCTTGATGGCGTTGTCATACTTCTCCAAAATAACCACAATGGCAGTTTTCTGGTAATATTCGGTCAGCGCCTGCTTGATTTCGGCCAGCGTGCGGTTTTTCTCGGCCAGCAGCGCTGCCAGCAGAACCTGAAACCCCTGCCCCAAGGAGCCTTGCAGCGTATCATGCACCAAAATATTTTTATTGCTGTCCTGTGCGGCCAGATTAGCCGAGTTATAGCTGCCGGAAAGCTGCGAGGACAGCGTCAGGCAGAGAATTTCATCGGCATCGGTGTCATCAAAAGCCTGCCGGTATGCCAGCGGCGTAGGCTGCGAGGTTTTGGGCATATCATTGGCGGCCGCAATTTTGCAGAGTGCGTCCTCATAGGAAATATCAATGCCGGGGGTAAAATTCTGCTCATCCACCTGCAAATGCAGCGGCACCACTCCAATATTGTGGGTGGCCAAAATCTCCGGCGATAAATCAGAACAGCTGTCGGTGATAATTTTTATCATATTAAAGCCTCTTTTCCTGTGCCAAGCGTTTTTAGTCATAAACTTAAATATCAGTTTACAATAATCGGTTAAACTGATTATAAATTACAGTAAACGGTTTTTTTACCATATATATTATAGCACAGGTTGCCGCGAATAAAAATGAAAAAAAATAAGAAAAAAGCAAATTATTTGCTAAAACAGGGTTTTTTGTAGAAAAAATTTAGAGGAAAAAACGCTTTCTTCAAGAATATATATAAACTGCCCTTATTTTAAGGTAAAGTTTATGCAAAATTATAATTAGTTGAGGTGTTATTTTTGGAAGCAATTATTTTTGGTGTAGGTGCGGTATTGGCTTATAGCCTTATTGTCGGCGTCAAAAGCTTGATAGGCCTTTTCCGCTATGACAAAGAATATTGGCCGACGGCATTTGCCTATCTGGCTTATCTGGTGCTGGTGCCGGCTACTTTTGCGGTGCCCGGCTTGTACCCTGATTTTGTGGCGCAGGATTTTGAAAATCACAGCCTGTGGAAGGTTTGTCTGCTGCTGCTGATGATTTGCGTATGGCTGGTTTTGGGTTTGTTTATCCGGGCAACTTACCAGAAGATCATCACCGGTGAGCTTTATTGGAAGCCCAGAGCCGTGGCCAAAAAGCGTGTTATCATCGGTACGATAGCCGCTGTGATCGGTATTTCGGCATGGTTGGCCGGTCTGTACGGTTATCTGGATTTTCTGGAAGGCTGGTGGGAGAAATCCGCTATCATCCTTTCGCTGTATCTGGCATTCCAGGGTCTGCTTATCGTGGGCCGCAACTGGAAGTTTATGCTGCATGATGAGCCGGAAGCGCGTATTAAAACTGTGTCTGACGGCCCTACCCGCAAGCAGAAAAAAGCTGAAAATAAGAGTCGCAAACCGGCGCCTCAGCACATAAGCTATAAAGGGCAGAAGAAAAAGAAAGCTGATTCCGCTGCATCTGCCAAGCAGAAAGAGCAGTAAATTTGGCTTTTTGCTCACACCTGGCCGAAGATTATGTGACCTCCTGCCGACATTTTTGATAATATAGGTTGTATTTTGCCGGTTTGGGGCGGTGAAATATTAACTGAATATTAAAAAATGTCAAAATATCTGTAATTTTCCGCAAAAAAGTCTTGCTAAATGTGGAAAAAAGGTTTATAATAACCATGCGCAGATTAAAAAGTGGTGAATTTAGCCATTCTCGGTGCCATCCCTTTTGGGGGATATTGATTATCGAAAAGCTCACACAACTATACACTATCACAGCAACAAGAGCTATCCGCAAGGATAGCTCTTGTTGCGTCTGTATGCAGGTTGGTTTGGTGCAGATAATGGCTTGTCACATGGGGCAAATCATGTTAAAATAAAATAATTAAGCAGATAATTTGATGATATGGGAGGCGGCAAAATGCGATTTTTTCTGGAAGAAGCGGCAGAGGTGGGCGATGAAGTTGAACTCTCGGCCGGTGACAGCAGGCATTTAAGCCGGGTGCTGCGGCGCGTGCCGGGTGATGAGATTACTGTGGTAAGTGCCAACCGGGTTTTTGCAGCCGAGCTGCTGACGGTGGGTGATGTGGTGCGTGTGCGCCTGAATGATGAGCTGGCCGCCTATACCGAGGCCCCGTTGGAGTTGATTTTGCTGCAAGGTCTGGCTAAGGGAGAACGCATGGAAATCGTTATCCAAAAGGCCGTTGAGCTGGGCGTTTCCCAAATCATACCCGTTGCCTGTGAGCGCAGTGTGGTGCGGCTGGATGCCAGGAAAGCTGCCGCCAAACAGGAGCGCTGGCAGAAAATTGCCGATTCGGCGGCCAAACAATGCGGCCGCACCCGCTTGGTGGAGATTGCGCCGGTGCAGAATTTGCGGCAGGCCCTGTCTGCGCTGCCGGAGGATTGCCATGTGTTGATGCCGTGGGAGGAGGCCGACGGCGAGGGCGTGGGTATGGCGCTGAAAACGGCACTTAGCAGGGCGGATGTGCCCAGATGTGCGGCGGTTATCATCGGGCCGGAGGGTGGTCTGACGCCTGCTGAGGCTGAGATGGCGGCTGCTGCCGGTGCGGATTTGGTGACGCTGGGACGGCGCATTTTGCGGACGGAAACAGCCGCGATTGCCACCCTTGCCATTGTGATGTATCAATGGGGAGATTTGAATGGTTTACGCGAGCATGGTGCTTTGGTTGACAATTAAGGCGTGGTTTGAGCACCGAAATTGCGGTAAACGTGTTTTTTATATGGTGAAGGTTGTACGGTAAAATATTGAGGAGAAATGCTGATGGAAAACAGGGTGGGCGAGCAGCGGTTTGCCATTATGACGCTGGGCTGCAAGGTTAACCAGGAGGAGAGCGCGGCCATTGGCAACGTTTTTGTTGAGCATGGCTGGCGGCAGGTGCCTTTTGGGCAGGCGGCCGAGGTTACGATAATCAACACCTGCACCGTGACACAGATTGCCGAGAAGAAAAGCCGCAATATGCTGCGGCGCGCGGTGGCGGCCAACCCTGACACCTTTGTGGCGGCTACCGGCTGTTATGTGCAGATGAAGCCGACCGAGGCGGCAGGGATCGAGGGTGTGGATCTGTTGCTGGGGGCCAATGAGAAGCACCGCCTGTTTGCTCTGGCGGCGGAGGGTGCGGCGGCCAAAATGAGAGGCGGTTTTGCCCCGCTGGTGCAGGTGGAGGATGCGCAGTTGGCCAAAATCTACCGCGAAATCGGCAACATAAACAGCAGAACGGAGCGCACCCGTGCCTTTGTGAAGATTGAGGACGGCTGCAATCAGTATTGCTCTTATTGCATTGTGCCGCACGTGCGCGGGCCGGTGCGCAGCCGCCCGGAGGATGCGGTGCTGGCCGAGATTGCGGCGCTGGTGGCTGACGGTTACCGCGAGGTGGTGCTGACGGGCATACATACCGGTGCTTATGGCACAGATTTTGGCGAGCAGGACGCTTTTGCCCGGCTGGTGGGCAAGGCGGCGCAGGTACCGGGGTTGGACCGGCTGCGTATGGGCTCGGTGGAGCCGCATGAGGTAAGTGATAGGCTGCTGGCGTTGGCGGTGGAAAATCCGGTTATCTGTCCGCATTTTCATGTGCCGCTGCAAGCCGCCGATGACCGCATTTTGGCGTTGATGGGCCGCAGCTATGATATGGAATTTTACGCCGGTCTGCTGGGCAAGATCCGCACGGCGCTGCCGGATGCCGCAGTTACCACCGATATTATCGCCGGTTTCCCCGGTGAGACGGAGGAGATTTTTGCGGATTCTCTGGCGATGATCAAGCGGTTGGCCTTTGCGGATGCCCATGTTTTCCCGTATTCACGGCGGCCGGGCACACCTGCGGCTGACTTTGCGGAGCAGGTACCCAATGCGATCAAAAACCGGCGGTCGGCGATGATCACAGCGGCGGTGGTGGAGAGCAGAACAGCTTTTCGGCAGGCGCGGCTGGGGCAAAAGCTGACCGTGCTGGCCGAGCGTGAGGTGGATAAGGACGGCCTGCGTGGTATGCAGGGCTACACGGCGGATTATCTGCCGGTGTTTATCAACGGGCTGACGGGTGCGGCGGGGCAAATGGTGACGGCGGTGGCCGAAAATTTGTCCGCCGAGGGTGAACTTATGGCGAAACCGGCTGAATGACCTGTGACATACCAAGTAAAAATATAAATGTAAAACGGAAAAGGAGTGTTGAAGATGAGCGATTGTTTGTTCTGTAAAATTGCCGTGGGTGATATTCCCAGCAACAAGGTTTATGAGGATGACGAGGTACTGGCTTTCCGCGATATTGCACCCAAGGCGCCCACGCACATTTTGATTATCCCCAAAAAGCATATTGCGGCGCTGGCCGAGGTGACTGAGGAGGACGCCTGCCTGATGGGCAAAATTCAGCTGTTGGCCAAGAAGCTGGCCGAGCAGGAGGGGATTGCTGAGAGCGGGTACCGTCTGCTGACCAACAGCGGCCCGGATTCCGGCCAGGAGGTTGCCCACCTGCATTATCACCTGATTGGCGGCGAAAAACTGGGTGATATTTGCTAAAAATGTTAGTCTGCACAAATTTTCCTAAATAACTGTTGACTATCGGCCAAAAATTTTATATAATAATTAGGTAATTGTATTGATGATAATATGCCATGTTTGGCATATTGACATAATTGCGAGGATGTAATCCTGCAAGTCTTCAACTGCATTGCCTGTTGATTGCGAGGGGAGGGAAATTTGTGAGCGAAGTTAAAGTTGGGAAGAACGAATCCCTTGACAGTGCTTTGCGTAGGTTTAAGCGTACTTGTCAGCGTTCCGGCGTTATGAGTGAAATCCGTAAGCATGAACACTATGAGAAGCCCAGTGTCAAAAGAAAGAAGAAGTCCGAAGCTGCCAGAAAGCGTAAGTGGAAGTAATCTGCTTTTGGGATGTTCTTGAATTTATGCTTTTTCCAAGCACAAATTGCAATCAATAATTTGCAAGTTAAAATCTCCGAGTCTTAACCGACTTGGAGATTTTTTTATGCCCGGTTGGGGGCGGGCGGGCAAAATACAGCTTTATTTATGCTTTTATTTGGCGGCGGCTTATGTTATAATGTAATATAAGGATAAAATCGGCTGAAATATGGCCGAAAATGCGATTAAGAAATTGGTGGTGACGATTTTGGTAATTAAAGGGATTGAAGCAATCTCGGCCGAGGTGCTGGACATTTTTGCGGTAGCCGAGGGTATCTATGAGATGGAGCTGGCGGCGCCCACCGTGGCAGCCAAGGCCAAGCCGGGCCAGTTTGTGATGGTGCGGCCCAATGCGCTGGGGCAGCCTTTTTTGGGCCGGCCGATGGGCATTTATGATGTTGACCAAAAGCGGGGCAGCATTACGATTTTGTTTGAGGTGCATGGCAAGGGCACCACTTTGCTGGCCAAGGTGCAGAAGGGTGATATGCTGCCGGTGGTGGCACCGCTGGGCAACGGCTTTGATGTGCCGGAGGATTTGGGCCGTGCACTGGTTGTCGGCGGTGGCATTGGTGTGGCACCGCTTTACCCGCTGCTGTTGCAGTTGAAGGAGCAGGGTGTTTATACCGAGGTTTTGCTGGGAGCGCAGACTGCTGACCGCCTGCTGGCCATGGACAGGCTGGTGCGGCTGAATATGCCCGTAACCGTGTTTACCGATGACGGCAGCATGGGCACCAAGGGTTATCCCAGCCAGGGTTTGGCCGAGCTGCTGAAAGAGGGCGGCTTTGAAACGGTTTTCTGCTGCGGGCCGATGCCGCTGATGCGTAGTGTGGCGCAGATTTGTGCGGCTGCCGATGTGCCTTGTCAGGTATCTTTGGAGGAGAGAATGGGCTGCGGCTTTGGTATCTGCGTGGGCTGCGTGGTTGACCATAAGGCGGCTGACGGTACAATTTCCAAGAAGCGGGTTTGCTATGACGGCCCGGTATTTGAGGGGAAAGAGGTGTTCTGGAATGACTAATTTGGCGGTGGAATTTGCCGGTATCAAGGCCAAAAACCCGGTGTTTACGGCCAGCGGCACCTGCGGCTTTGGCCAGGAGCTGAATGAGATTTTCCCGATTGACAAGCTGGGCGGCATTATGGTTAAGGGTACCACCTTGCAGCCCCGTCTGGGCAACAATACTCCCCGTATTGCCGAAACTCCGTCCGGTGTTATCAACTGCGTGGGCTTGCAGAACCCCGGCTTGGAGAAGGTGCTGGAAGGCCCCTTGCCGTGGATCTTGCAGCACGATTTGGCGGTGCTGGTGAATATCTCGGGTGGCGAGCCTGCTGATTATGCCGAATTGGCGCGGGCGATTGATGCGGTGCCCGGTGTGGCCGGTTTGGAGGTCAACATCTCCTGCCCCAATGTGAAGGCGGGCGGTATGGCCCACGGTGCACATCCCGAAACGGCAGCTGCGGTGATGAAAGCCGTGCGCGCGGTAACTGATCTGCCGGTGGTGGTGAAGTTATCGCCCAATGTGACGGATATTGGTGAGATTGCCAAGGCGGTGGAGGCCGAGGGTGCAGATGCGGTATCGCTGGTAAACACCTTCCTCTCGATGGTGATTGATGTTAACCGCCGCAAACCGCTGCTGGGCAACATTATGGGCGGACTTTCCGGCCCGGCTATCCGTCCGATTGCAGTGCGGATGGTTTGGCAGGTGGCGCACAGCGTAAAAATCCCGATTATCGGCATGGGCGGCATCAGCAGCGGCGAGGATGCTTTGCAGTTTATGATGGCGGGTGCCAATGCGGTGGCGGTGGGTGCTGCTACCATGGTTAACCCCCTGGCGCCGGTGCAGATTATTGACGAAATGGCGGCCTGGTGTGAGAAAGAAGGCGTTGCCGACATCAACGAGATCGTGGGTGCGGCGCTGCCGGCCGGTGTGCGTGATTGCGGCTGCATTTAAGCGGATACAGTTTGAGTAAAATTAAAAGGCGCGGCTCCTGTCGGTGGGGCTGCGCTTTTGTATTGTATAATTATGAAGACAAATTTGTAAAATTAAACCGGGTGCTGTGATAAATAAGGCTGAAAAACGTGGTATAAATTACTATGGTATTATCAAGTAAAATAAACAGGCCTGTCCCGGGAGCATGGGGCAGACCTGTTTTTTTGTTTGTTAAATCAGCAGATAATCATATCGAGCTGAAATACGGCCAGAAATTGATGAACATCCAGCCCAGCAGAGTTATCAGTATGATGCCGCTGAGGGTTTGTTTAAGGCCGTGCTGGAATAAAAACGTGGGGGAAAGGCCGTGGCCTATGGGGATGGCGCGGATGGACGTCGGCAGCATATATGATGTGTTGAAGGCCGCGGCGGTGATGTATACGTAAGGTATGGGATCAAGCCCGGCGGCCTGAGTAACGCTGATAACGATTGGCAGGGCGATGGCTGCTGCTGCGGTGTTGCTTGCGGTTTCGGCCAGAGATACGGTGAATACGGTAAAGACCAGAATGGTAAGAATACCGCCGTGCAGGTTCAGGTTGGCTACCATCTGGGCGATGGCCGCAGCTGCACCGGTATCGGTGATGATACTGCCGAGAGCAGCGCCGCCGGCGAAGATAAAGAGCAGACCCCAGATTACGCCTCTTTCGGCCTCGGCCCAGCTAAGCAGGGTGGCACGGTCTTCCTTGCAGGAGGGAATAAGCGTCAGCAGCAGACCCGCCAGCAGGAAAACATAGGCAGGCTTTAACCCCGGTAGTAGTTGGGAGTACAACGGGCGGGCAAAGGCCATTACTGTGGCAACGATAAATAACACCAGAGAGATTTTCTCATCACGGCTGATGGGCGGAAGCTTGGCATATTGCTGTTCGAAGAAATAACGGCTGCCGGGCAATACCTTTTTGCTGGGTTTAATGGTGAAAAGCAGCAGCAGGTTGGCCAGAGCCAGCATGATAAGAAAAGGCAGCAGATGAGCCGTCCAAGAGGCATAGGCATATTCACGGCCGCTGAGCTGTTCAAACTGGTCTACCGCCAGCAGGTTCATTGCGCCGCCAAGCGGTGTGCCCAGACCGCCGATGCCGCTGCCCCAGGTGATGGCTACCATAATGATGGCGGCAATTCGGCTGCGCTGGATGTCTTTCTCGCCAACGAATTTCAGCATGGATATGGCGATGGGCAGCATGATGGCGCAGACCACTGCATTGGGTAATACTGCCGATAATAATGTGGCCAGCAGGAACCATACTATTATCTGCTGATGAATTTTGGGGCCGATGATGCAGAGAGCCCGCATGGCCAGCCGCTTATCCAGACCGCATTTCTCCCAGGAGAGGGAGAGAAGATCGGCGCCGAACAGCAGAATGGTGATTTCGCTGAAAAATTTACTGGTAATTGAATCCATCGGCACCAAATCAAAAAAGGCATTGACGATGATGGGCAAAAAAGCGGTGCAGCTTACGGGCAGCGGTATAAACACCCACCAGCAGCACATCCATAACAGCAGGCCGAGGGCTGCTTTGGCCTTGAACGAGAAAATAGCCGGCATAAACAGTAAAGCCGCACCAAATAGTAACGGCCCCAGAATAAAACTGAGGCGTTTGGGGTTGATGGGCAAACTGTAATGGGACGGGTTGAAGATACTGAAAGGGGAATTAAAATGTTTGAATGACAACAGTAAGACCTTCTTTCTCAAAATATGGTTTTATTATAGCACAGGGGGAGAAAATCGGCGCAAAATGGCGGTAAGAATATTGTATACATGGGTGCGGATGTGACAGCGGCGCATGGAAAAATTGTTTACGATGCCAAGGAACGGCTGCCTGAAATTATAATAAGGAAAGCTTTTGAAAAATTGCCTGCGCAGATTGACAATCGTGGCGTTTTGAATTAAAATATGAGGTGAAAATATCTGTAAATACTTGCAGGTAGATGTTGTTTTTTAATGTAACAGGCTAATAAAATTTAATGGAGGAAGAAAAATGGCAAAACAGAAATTTGAACGCACAAAGCCGCATGTAAACATCGGCACCATTGGTCACGTTGACCATGGCAAGACCACTCTGACTGCGGCAATCACCCGTTGTCTGGCAGCAGCCGGCGGCGCTG
>JAFQHN010000017.1 GCA_017397935.1 Bacillota bacterium | reverse complement strand
GTATTCTCCCGGTGACACGAGGGTTAAAAGCTGGTTCGGATATTCAAATAACGCCCTAAATAACGCGAAATTTTTTGGACGCTCCCTCCAAATAACGCAGCAAATAACGCAAATGGCCAAAATCGGGTCTCAAATAACGCCCCAAATAACACCCACATAACGCATCAAATAACGCGGGCAGTTTATCATCCCCGGTGAAATCAGCGTTCACGACTCAGAAAATTTTTCAAAACAGGGTGTGCAAACCTCGTTTTTCCCGCGATAAGTGAAGGCCTATTTCATCAACCACAGAGAAGGACTCTCTGAATTCAAAATCTACCGAAAAGGAGTTGGTGCCTATGGCTGTGCCAGGGCTCACGATCAACCACCACAATCAAAGCAAAGGAGGACACACATTGAAAGAATCCAAGTTCACCAACTACGACGAGCTCCCGCTGTTCCTAAGCGCCAAACTGGTGGCGCAGACGCTGGGCGTTGGACGAGCCACCGCCTACGAGCTCATGAACGAAAAAGACTTCCCGTCCATCCGCGTCGGCAGCCGCATCGTGGTACCCAAGGAAAAGTTCCGCCAGTGGGTGGAGCAGCAGACAGGAGGTGCCAAGTGAAGTACCAGCGCTGGCCGAAACGTGATACCGACAAGTGCTATTTCAAAATGCCCAACGAGATCTTCTGTCTCGATCTGGACTCCAAAGAAATTTCGATCTACGCCTACCTGCTCCGGTGCGAGGACCGCGACACCTACCAATGCCACCCCAGCTACCGCACCATCGGCAAGGCGGTGAAGATGTGCGAGAACACGGTGCGCAAGTATGTACTCAGTCTGGAGGAGAAAGGGCTCATCCGCACCGAGCCCACCACTATTACCACAAAAGACGGACGCATCCGAAACGGCAGTCTGCGCTACACCATCCGTCCCATTCAGGAAGCGCTGGAGATCTTCTATCAGCGGCAGCTCACACGCGCCGAGGAAGAAGCGGAGAAGGTACGACTGCGGAAACGGTTGGCGCAGTTCAGCAAACAGAACACCATCAACGAAACGGAAGGAGTAAGCGCATGATCATTGCTCACGCAAACCTCATTGTCGACCACGACCCTATGACCGTTGTCCAGCGCACTCAGGATACGATGCGGTATGTTCAGGCCGAGTGGAACAAGTCTCATGAAGAGCCCATCGATGCAGCAGAACTCCACAAGTTCCTCTGCGATGAACACTACGGTGATCTGACCGAGGAGCAAAAGGCGTTCGTCCGTCTGTACCGTGACAAGATGCGGAGTGCCTATGCAGGAATGGTGTGTCAGCTACTGCTGTGCGAGGAAATGATGCGCCGGAATATGGTGCCGGATTTTCAAACCTACTGCTCCGTGTTCTGCCCCGAAGGATGTAGTGTGCCGTGGGCACTTCACCGGGCGGGATGACCACCTTGGGGCTGAATTGCTGCCGACGAAAGAAAAGCAGGAGAAAGGACCGGCGCCGTTAACGGCCCGGTCCACCCCACAAATGCCCGCAGTGCGGGCATTTTCAAGGGTTTGTGACCGGGGTCGTAGTGACGCTCTTTTGCAGTTTGCGGAACCTATTTGACGCTCTGATTCCGAAAAAGTCAGTGTTTGCAAGGGTTTCCACCGACGGCACACCGGCTCCATGACCCGTTTTCGCACCTTTTTCGGGGAAATTCCACTATAAAACCCTTCAAAAAATTCAGTAGCTATTTCACGCAAAGTGTGGTAGTTGTTTGTGTTGCCATAAGCACCCGCAGGTGCTATGCACGCGAGCAACCGAGCGCAGCGAGGCACTTAGCGAGTCGCAAAACAGAACTACACCAAGGAGGTGACCCAAATGGCAAAACGAAGACCATCCGGTGACGGCATGGTGCGCCGCCGCGACGATGGCCGCTGGGAAGGGCGCATCGTCATCGGACACAAGAAAAACGGCGACCCCATCTTCCATCACGACTACGCCAACACGCAGAAAGAACTGATGGACAAGCTCCACATGAGCATTGAGCGCTACCGCGACGTGGAGCTGACCGAGGACAGCCGCATGACCCTGGGCGAATGGCTGGACACTTGGCTGGAGGACTACAAGGAGGGCACCGTCCGCCCCACCACGCTGACCAGCTACCGTCAGTTCATCGAAGCCTACATCAAACCGGAGCTGGGACACAAACAGATCTCCCTCATCACCAGTCACGACATCCAGCGGATGTACAACCGCCTGAAAAAGAACGGACGGATCAACGAGCATCCCGAGGAGGGCAACGCCCTCTCCGACGCCACCGTCAATCACATCCACACCATTCTCCACGGCGCTATGAAGGACGCAGTGCAGGCCAACATCATTCCCCGCAATCCCACCGAGGGACCCACTGCGCCCAAGCCCAACTACAAGCCAAAGAAGATTCTCAACGAGCAGGAACTGGAAACCTTCATGGAGCTCATCCGCAAGGACGAAGTCTGGTACGAGTTCTTCTACACCGAGCTCATGACCGGACTGCGGCGGGGCGAGATCTGCGGTCTTGCGTGGAAGGACTTCGACGAGAAGAAAGGCACGCTCAACGTGTGCCGCACGCTCCACCGCAAGGAACTGGGTGTGTTCGCTCTGGGCGCGACCAAGACCAGTAAAGGCACACGCACCATCATCCTGCCCCAGAGTATCGTGGAGCTCCTGCGGCAGAGAAAGAAGCGGGCGGTGAGCCAGTGGATCTTCCCGCAGCCGGTCAGCCCGGAGCTGCCCATGAACCCTGACTCAGCCTACCGCAGACTGAAAGTTCTGCTCAATCAAGCTGGCCTGCCGAACATCCGCTTCCACGATCTGCGGCACACCTTCGCCACCCACGCCCTCACCAGCGGCGTGGATGCCAAGACCCTGTCCGGTATCCTGGGCCACACCAATGCGTCCTTCACGCTGGACACCTACACCCACGTGACCCCGGACATGCGCCAGCAGGCCAGCGGCATCGTCGGCGGGTTCATGGAAGACCTGCTGGGAAAGGAGTTGAAACCGTGGCAAGAAAACGAAAGAACGGCGACGGAATGATTCGCCAGCGCGCCGATGGCCGCTGGGAGGGACGCTACGTCATCGGCTACGATGACAAGGGATATCCTCAGACCAAGAACGTCCTGGCCAAAACGAAACGGGAATGCGCCGAGAAGCTGGAAGCCCTCAAGGCGGAACTGGGCGGTATCAAATCGGACAAGGTCAAACCGGATATGCGCTTCGGTGACTGGATGGTGTACTGGTTTGAAAATCACGCCAAGCCCAAGGTGCGCTCCTCCACACAGAAGAATTACTGGGACCGCATCCGTCTGCACATCAACCCGGAGCTGGGGCACATCCCACTGAACAAGCTGACCCAGAACGACCTGCAGCAGTTCTACGGACGGCTGAAAAAGAACGGTCGGAAAGTCCATACCGACAAATACGGCAACGGGCTCTCCGACCGGATGGTGCGTATGTGCCACGCCACCTGCCGCTCGGCACTGGAGAAGGCGAAGCTGGACGGGCTCATCCGCACCAACCCGGCCATCGGCTGTAAGCTGCCGCCCAAGAAGGCGCGGGAGATGCAGGTGCTGGACCGGGACGAGCTGCAGCGCTTCCTCATCCAGGCCAAGGTGGAGGGTTACTATGAACTCTTCCTTCTGGAGCTGGCCACCGGCCTGCGACGGGGTGAGATCATAGCGCTCCAGTGGGACGATCTGGACTTCCAGACCGGCGTGCTGAATGTGAGTAAACAGGTCAATGTCGTGGGAGGAGAGCTACAGTTCAGCACACCGAAAACAAAATCCTCCATCCGTAAGATCGTCCTGCCGCCTGCCCTTCTGGAAGTGCTGCAGGAGTACAAGAAAACGGTGGTATCCCGGTGGATGTTCCCGTCACCGCTGAAGTACGATATGCCCATCGCGCCCGGCGTGGCGGAGCGGCAGCTCTCCCGCATCCTGGAGCTATCAGGATGTAAGCATGTGAGGTTTCATGATTTGCGCCATACCTTCGCAACGCTGGCTCTCCAGGGCGGCATGGACATCAAGACCCTCTCCGCCATGCTGGGCCACGTGTCGGCGGCGACCACGTTGGACATCTACACCCACATCACCGACGATATGCAGCGGCAGGCCGCCGCCAATATCGACCGGGGAATCGGTAAGGCGGCGCCGCCTGAGAGCATCTCGGAGCTGGGACAGAAAACCACGTCCGAACAGAGTGAAAAACCCGGCATGACCGACTTCCAGCCCGTCCCGCGCAAGCAGCGCAGACCCGGCACCGGATGCATCACACAGAAGAGTCCAAACCTGTGGGAGGGCCGCTACTCGCCCACATGGATCGACGGCAAAAAGCATGCCCGAAATGTCTACGCCCATACCCGCGAGGAGTGCGAGGAAAAACTCCAGGCGCTGATTATCGAGATGAAAACCGAACTGTCCGAACTGAAGCGGCAGAAGGCTGAGGGGGTGCTGCCGCCAGAGCCGGAGAAGGGTAAGAAGAACGGAGAGAAGAAAACGAAGACGTCTAAGAAAAAGAGCAAATAAAAAGTATTACCGACATGGGTGCTCGCACGAGAGTTGTGGCAAAAAGCTAACCCGTTCAAACTGGTGAGATGAAAAGGCTCGGAGCGGCTTGTCCGTGGATAAGCCGCTCCGAGGTTTACTCCTTTTCATTTTTTCGTGGTTCCCGTCTACGAATCTTATAATAATCTGGGCGGGTTTCATCTTCAACATATTCGAATATCCAGCCTTTTTGCTTAAATGCATCAAGTATGTTTTTATTTTGCTGACTCATTTCAAACTTAGGCTTGCTGTGGGAATCAAATATTCTGACATACTCATGAAGATTGAGCGCGGATAGATACTTACATGCTTCGGCTTGACCTAAATAAGGAAGCATAGCTACAAAAAGGCCTACTCGTTTTTCAAAAGCCAAATCAGAATCCATAAGGATTTTCTCCTTTAGCGATGTAGCTACAGCGTTTGGCTCCAGAATAATTTCCTCAATATTTGTTATTGCATTTTCGAGAATTATTTTCTGAATTTCGGCATGCTGATCACTGTAGGACTTATAAAGAATGCTCATGTCTTCTTGCGCCAAGTTGTGTATAAGTATATACACACAAACTTGCGTTGAATAGTTTTTCCCAATTATTGAGATTTCGTCATCGGAAAACTCCAAGAGTTTAAGTTTGATAGCATCAGATATATCCCACGACAGTATCTCCAAAAGCTCGGCTTGAACAAACAAATCAGAGTTCATTATACTCTCATATTCTTCGACATTTTTCTTAATGAAGAAGGAGGTAACAGCGGGGTATTCGGTGCGCATAAATTTTAGAGTATCGGGGTTCATACGAATGATACTATCGCGTATAAGAATATTTGTTTTAGACTCTTGGATATTGGGAATGTTAAAAGTCTCATAGTAACGATGGAGAGAATTAAGTATGCTGGCGTACTGAGAATCAAGGATTTCGTTGCAAACTATAGTTTTGCTGAACAAAGAGCTACTTTGTTCTTCTGTGAGTGAAATATCTGCAGACGAAAAGTCCAAAAGATGATTTGCACTGTTAATAAAACTGATAAGCGCAGAATCAAATCCATCTGCGATACAGAAGTAATCCAATACATTCTGCTCGGAAC
Organism: Bacillota bacterium; assembly: GCA_017397935.1. Lineage (GTDB taxonomy): Bacteria > Bacillota > Dehalobacteriia > UBA4068 > UBA4997 > Avidehalobacter. The sequence goes on along the minus strand of JAFQHN010000017.1, from coordinate 76,791 downwards.
GAATGAGGATGCTTGTACCCAGCAGCGACGCCCAAATCGAATGATCTGTTACAGAAGATAATGTATACAAAGGAGTAATCAATAATTTGATGTAGTCTTCTTTTTGCGATTTGCTTATGTCTGTACAGTTTAGCAAGGCGACGGCAACACATTCATCATCAAGAATTCTTCCGTTACATTCCTGCAAAAGAATGTCGACATACTCGGGCATGTTATTGCTTATTCGCTTGTAAAGAGGAGAACTCTTGTTGCTGCTGATGATGGTATAACTCTTGTGTATAATATCTTCAGCACTATCGATTTGCCACACATTTTTTAAGAACATGGCTATATTCCTGTAATTCAGCTCATATAAATCGTTTTCATATACAGACAGTAGGAGACTTTTTTCAGAGCAGTCATAGTCAATTTCCGGGAAACAAACATTTAGTTGCTTGAATGCAGAAATCAACTTTTTGACATGAGGAGATTTGATGGCCAAATAGTCGTTAGCCTCATTAATATATTCTGTAAAGGCTGCATTTTCGTTGACCTTATCAAGCGTGGTGGAATCTACGAAATGCAGAGTATGCACAGAAAAAAGCCGTAACTGTTCGCTGCTGAAACCATCTTCGCCCTGCATATCAACAAACAGCGAGGGCCATTGCTTGTTGAAAATTTGAATAAAGAGTGGCATATGCGCTGTACAGTTAAAATATTGAGAAATAAAAGAATACTTCTTAGAATTGCGGAGCTGTGATACAAAACGCGCCAAATGCTCGGAAGAGCTTTTCTTGCTCAAAAGATAATCACAGAGCATAAAATTTTGGGTCTCTTCTTGATCGAAATCATTTGGTTGCAAACGGGAAAAGACCATTTCCGGCGACTTCAACTCATAATTGTAGGGCTTTGCCTTTTTATCAGTTATACTACGGAGAAAAGTCTTATCAACGCGGGAGAGACTATTCTCGTAGAAATAGGTCATGTAGTCTGCATAGGTTTCATCAATGTACCCATTTCGAATAAGGTACTTAACGAGTGCAAAATATTCGCTCCCTTTGATTTCGCTGAAATCGTTTTTTGCCCCGATTTCGTTGGTAACCGTCAGGCTGAAAACCTTGTCAATGTTTTCTCTGGTTATAACAGAAGCAAGCGAAGCACATTCAATTTGCTGTAGTGCCTCTTCGTATTCGGCAATTTGCCCTTCCAATGCTTGAATGGCTCCGTCTTTTCTGTCGTTGATTGCCTGTAATCTTCTGTCATAATCAGCTTGGTCAGAATCACTCAATCGCGAAGTGTAAGAATACCCTTTAGGTTTGAAAATAAGATCTAATTCACTTTTTGATGTAGCGAGTTCGGTGTTTGCATCTGCAATACGTTTTCTTGCTGCCTCAATCTTGGATTTTAGTTCAGCACGTGTATTATCAATAAAATTTCTTTTATTATCAAAAAGTGCATATACAAATCCTTTGTTGAGCTGCAAATCGCTAAAATCTCGAGGGAAAAGATTTTTATACGTGACTAACGCAAACATCTTGTTGTAATCAAGCTCAGTGGTATTTAACCTGTTATAGTAGACCAAGAACTCATTACAGATATTTTTGAGCAACCGCATATCATCTACATACAAAGATATGCCCTGTAAAAATCCTTCGTTGAATTCTGAGAGCAGATTGTTTTTTTCGAGATGTGAAATAAACTGGTTGTAGGAATTGGAACTGTCCACAACTGGCACTACCGGGATAATACAGTCAAAGAATTTTGTGCGATCTTTAGAAATGAAAATGTCATCACGAAGCAAATAGAAGAACCGGAGGATAGGTTTATTTTCTTTCTTTCGATGGAGATTTACGAGGGTATTAATTTCACGTAGCCGTTCGAAAATCCTGTTTGCGTCGAAACGATCCATATCTTCAAACACAACGACATTCTCTTGGACATTTTCAAAGAGGTATAACACCTCATTGAGATATTTATCGAAATAGGAATCGTCACTTTCTTCGAAAATCTCGATTTCATTTCCTTGAAAACTAAGTTTCTTAAAGATGCTTTTATTCTTTTGGGTCAAAAGAATTCGAAAAAAGAAAAGACATGCTATGGCAAAACAGCCAATGCCACTGTAAAGAAGTGCTATATTGGCGGTAGTTAGGCTTAGAATATGCTGAATTCTTCCGTTGGGAAGAGTGCTAACGAACTGCGACCAATTGTCGAAAAACAGAATATGTAATAAAAACAACAAGAAAACCGCGGTTGCTATAGTGTAACGAATGATAGCGCCATTCCCGGTAGATTTCTTTACCCTAAAATTGGTTTGAGGAATTTTTTCCGATGGTATCTGGTGGATTAGCTGATTGAGTATTTTGCCCTCAAGAACGGATTCTTTAATGGGTTCATCAGAATTGGCATTGTTCTGATTGTCTTGAAAATGTGCCAAAGAAATATGTAAGAACTTTGTGTTGGGATGGTTTGCTTTATAGGAAGCGAGCACACTGCTCTTTCCTGCGCCATAAGCACCAGAAATGGCAATGTTTTTAACATCGTCATTCTCAAAAACAAAATTTATGGCTGACTCATAGACACTAATATCGCTGTCAGTTACAGGCGTGAGCTTTTCGAAAATGTACTTCTTCGCTTCTGCCATTTTATATTCTCCTCAGTAAGATATAATGTAAAAAGCCGCATGGGAATGTACCCATACGGCTGCCTTGGTGGCACAAAGGCCTACCGTTAATCAATTATAATACAATTTGGCGAAAATTACAATAAGACGTCGAAATCATGTGACTGCCCTCAAATCTTGCGCCGCAATAAACAAGGAATAAGCAAAAACCTCTGAAATCAGCCGATTTCAGAGGTTTTTTGGTCCGAGTGACACGATTCGAACGTGCGATCTCCACATCCCAAATGTGGCGCGGTACCAGCTCCGCTACACCCGGATATTCAGTTTTTGCCATTATACCACGCAGGAGACGAAAATCAAAGATTTTCCTGTCTGTGGTCAATCCTGTGGTCAAAGCCGCTTTTCAGCCCGGTTTGCTGACCCGGCGAAATCCCGTAAACGCCCGTGTTGCAAGGCTTTCCGGGCTTCCACTTTTCTGGTCGTGGATGGAGTCCACAGCACTCCCAAAGCAGGCGCGCTACCAACTGCGCTACACCCGGTTATTAAGTTGTTTTATCCGGCTGGGCGTATTCACCCAAACCAGATGCGCTACCAAACTGCGCTACATCCCGAAGCTGCGTATTTTATTATATGCAAAATCCGCCCAAAAGTCAATGCCTTGCCGCTCATCTTCCTTTTTCCTGCATAGCTTTTCTTATGGGATACCTCAAAGGAAGCGTATTTATGGCTCTGGAAGTTACCAATACTGCCCGTGAACCGTCCAAACAGGGTGCCAATTCGGCGACTTCGGGCAGTCCTTGACCTCATGTTTGTCCACAGACAGAAAAAATCGACCATCGGGATGTTTCTTTCCCGATGCTCCTTTTCAGCTTGCGATGCCTTGAGCTCCGCCTTCATAGGTCTTGACGGAGACGGTGACAGCGGCTTTTTCCGTTTTATTGCATTTCCACAAGAGTCGCGCCGTGCTGGGAGGCAGGACGATCTTTCTTGTTCCCGCATAGGTTTTGGTGTCGCCTGTGGTGAGGTCTTACCTTTCTCCTTGTGCAGAGTGAGCCGTACATGGAGCGTTCCATACTCCTCATCAAAGGCCTGCTACCGCGGGGGCGCAGAGTTCACCACGGCGCAGGCCGACGGTCAGTGTCACGCTTGCGTATCATACTGTCGCCGGACGGTCTGCGCTTTCCGTCAGGCCCGTTCTTTCTTCTCTTTGACGAAGGAGTACATCGGTTATCCTTTTTCGAATCAGTTTTGAGCTGCCTTTGCAGTGCTCTCATGCAGCTGTATATTCGGGCAGCTTCCGTTCAAAGCCTATATCTGTGATGAGCAGGTCTACATCGGTGACCGGGCCTATAAGATCGAATTTGAGGGATGGAAGCATAGGCAGGAAAGCTGATACAGGCAGAATGCGAACGTTTGCTGAAAAAAGTGCCTGAGAGTAAGTTAATTGACTTACTCCCAGGCTTATTCATTGATTAGGAATCGCACCCTGTGCGTGCCGATCACTTCACGAAGAAACGATATCATTCGGTAGTGCAATCATTTCTTTCCACAATAAGCTGTCAGGATCTGGTCGGCCTGAATGCGTGAGACTGCTTCGCGGGGCCGCAGCGCTCTTTCATCATCCTTGCTTAAAATCCCGTGCATGGTCATCCAGCACATCGGCTCATAAGCCCATTCAGATATTTCTGCCCGGTCAGTACAGTCCAGCAGGAACATCCAGTTTCCCTTAAAACCGCCGCCCTGCTTCTGCTCATAGCGGTACAGCACAGTTGCAAGCTGCTGGCGGGTTATGGGAGCATCGGGGCCAAAGATACTGTTGCCATATCCGGCAGCAATTCCTTCGGATGCCGCCCAGCGGATCGCTTCGGTATACCGGGTATCCTGTGCGACATCGGTGAAGGTCATCAGATAATTGACCACCGGTTTGCCTGCACGCATCCACAGATCATAGATGACCTCGGCACGGGAGGCAGAGGCGTTCTCATTCAGAAGCTTCACATTTCCCGCTTTCTTGCCATCAGCATCCACGATGGTATGATAGCGGTAGGCGGTATCCTCGATGCCATCATCGTCTGAGTCCCACATGGCATCGATCTCTTTTACGAACCCCTGCTCCGGAACGAAAATGAACATCCCCTCACCCGTTACCAACGCGCCTTCATCGGCTTTGATGGCACGCTTTGCGGAGATCGTTACATCCGATTTGTCAAAAGACACTTCATTCTCATAGCTGTAAATACCGTCTGCCTGTGCCGTGATGTTCAGCGTACTGTCTGCAACAGCAAGGCCGCAGCCCGCGTAGATTCCATCCCCCTCGGAGGTTAACGTCAAATCGGAATTTTCAATGGTCATGGTGCCATAGTAAGTCCTGAGTGCATTCTCAGTCGCACTCGCTGTAAGGGCAGTATCCCTAATCGCAAGATCTTCTCGCGCCCGAATACCATAGCCGAAGCCTTCAACCAACAGGGTTCCGTAACCGCTGACACTAATGCTGCCTTCGGAAACGATGCCATCAACATAAACATCCTGTTCGGCACTCTCCACGGACATCAATGCGCTGTCACCGATCAATTCGATCTGCAAAGAGTCTTCGCTGTAGATCAGGGCGTAGTAATATTCTTTCCCATCCTCAGACCGGTCGTAGAGATAACCTTCGCTCTGGCAAGTATAGTCGCTCAGCGTCAGAACACCGTTCTTGTAGTGGGCATAACCACTGGTGGGAGCCGTATCGGTTACTTGGCCGCCTTCGCTCAGATACTCCCCGCTGTTCAGTTCCACGCCGTTTATGTGCAGCGGTTTATCATTCAGGATGGAGATGCGCCCGCTGCCAAACACATCTGCATAGCCGTTCTCAGCGGTCAAGGTGGGAAGGCCGGCCTTTTCACTGACAGGGAAGGACTTGATGTAATTTGCCGGCACCATATAGTCTTCTGCCGCATAATCCAGTACATTGGTTGCGCCATTCAGCATGGCAAAGCCGCCGCCCAGATCCCGCAGGGTGTAGTTATATCCTGCCAGACGGTAAGTTTCAGAAAGATCCGGAGGCTCGTATGCTCCGGTTTTACGGCTCCATACCTGAACATCCTTTACCGGGTATTCCCCGGTGGGTGCGCCGGTCCAGACATCTTTTTCATCCGCCTGAACAGTAGAGTCGTAACGAAGATCCAGCGTATATTTCAGTCCTGCCACATGGAGCAGGCTTCCGTTTTCAGCCCCCACTGCATTGTCAATATAGCTGTGGACGTCATTGGTGTAATACACCACGCTCTCTCCGCTGCTGACCGCGGCGGCAGGCATAACCAGAGACAGCACCAAAGTGAGCGTCATAAGTATCGAAATCAGTATCCTCTTCATTCTGCATTCCTCCATGAGCCAAGCTTGTCCGTGGTTGTTCTGCAATTTACGCATTACATAAACACGCCCACATCATTTTATATTTTACTTTTTTACAGGTGTTGCACAAGTACAGGCTTTATAATTCCTTCTCTATTACGAACCAAAATTAGTATGGATGTTCTCCGAAGGAACAGGATTTTATCAACCCATTGTAGTTGCAAAGAAATAAACTAATATATTATCCCAATTATGGATTTACCGGGCAGTTGCGATCCGTTCATATTCCTCCTTCCGTTATTTCGACGAAGGGAGATTGTTTATATGCAAAATCCGCCCAAAAGTCAATGCCCTGCCGCCCGTGCCGCCAAAAACCGGTCTTGTTTAATGCCGACAAAAGGATTATAATATTATATTATCAAATTTCAAGCAGGAGTGACAGTATAAATATGGATATGCAAAAATACCTCAAACGCCAGGTTGCAGATATTCAACCCTCGGTTATCCGCAAATTCTTTGATTTGGCGTCCACCATTCCCGGCGTGGTCTCTCTTGGTATAGGGGAGCCTGATTTCTCCACCCCCAAGGCTTTTTGCGAGGCCGGTTATCGCAGTATGCTGGCGGGCAAAACCGGCTATTCGCCCAACCCCGGTATCATCGAGCTGCGGCGTGCCATTTCCGATTATCTGGCCGGTCTTATCGGCGTGGAATATAACCCCGAGAATCAAATTGTCGTCACCGTCGGCGGGTCAGAGGCCATTGACGCCACCTGCCGTGCGTTGTTGGAGCCCGGTGATGAGGTGATTATCCCCGAGCCTGCCTTTGTTTCTTATGCCCCCTGTGTAGAGCTGGCCGGCGGTGTGGTTGTGCCGCTGCCCTGCACCATGGAGGCCGGTTTCAAGCTGACGCCCCAGCAGTTGGAGGCCGCCATTACCCCCAGGACCAAAATGGTGGTGCTTAATTTCCCCAGCAACCCCACCGGCGTGGTTATGTCGCAGGATGAGTTGAATGCGCTGGCCGTTCCGCTGAGGAACCACGGCGTTCTGGCTCTTTCCGATGAAATTTACGCCGAGCTGCTGTATGACGGCCGCAAACACGCATCCATCGCCGCTGCCCCCGGTATGCAGGATTTGACGATTCTGATTTCCGGCTTCTCCAAGTCGCTGGCGATGACGGGTTGGCGTATCGGTTATGTCTGCGCTCATCCCGATATTCTGCGCGGCATATATAAGATTCACCAGTTTTCGCTGTCCTGCGCCTCCACCACCGGCCAATATGTGGCGCTGGAAGGTTTGACCAACGGCCATGCCGAGGTTGAGCGTATGGTGGCCGAGTATGACCGCCGCCGCCGTTTCATCGTGCGCCGCTTTGCGGAAATCGGCCTGCCGATGTGTGAGCCGGGCGGTGCTTTCTACGCCTTCCCCAAAATTTCCGTCACCGGCCTTAGCTCCGATGAGTTCTGTGAGCAGCTGTTGTTGCAGCAAAAGGTGGCCTGTATCCCCGGTTACGGCTTCGGCCAAAGCGGAGAAGGTTTCATGCGCTGCTCTTATGCCACCTCCATGGAGAATATCGAGGCCGCCTGCAACGGTATCGAGCGCTTTGTTAACAGCTTAAAATAAACAGTAGATATTGGGATAAAATATTAGGAGATAAATTAAAATGATTGTTCGTAATGATGAGGAGCTGGCCAAGCTGCAAAAAATCGGCCGCATTTGTGCCATCACGCTGAAAGAGATGATGGCTGCCACCCGCGCCGGCATGACGACCAAAGAACTGGATGAGCTGGGCGGTAAAATTCTGGCGCGTTACGGGGCGGTCTCTGCCCCCATGGCCATGTATAATTTCCCCGGCTATACCTGCATCAGTATCAATGAGGAAATCGCTCACGGCATCCCCGGCAGCCGTGTCATCAAGCAGGGTGATATGGTGAACATTGATGTTTCTGCCATGCTGGACGGTTATTACGGTGATAACGGCCGTTCCTTTCTGGTGGGCGGCGGTGATAAAATGGGCCAGCGTTTAATAAAAGCTTCCAACGAGGCTCTGGCCAATGCAATCACGGCAGCGGTGGCCGGCAAAAAGCTCAATTCCATCGGCCGTGCCATAGAAAACACCGCCCACCGCCACGGCTTAAAGCTTATCCGCAACCTCTGCGGCCACGGCGTCGGCCATACACTTCACGATGACCCGGAGATGATTGACAATTACTACGATCCTTCTGATAAGCGGATATTGGAGGAGGGCATGGTTATCGCCATCGAGCCGTTCATCAGCGAGAAGGAAAATATGGTGGTGCAGAACAAGCAGGACGGCTGGACACTTTACACCCCTCACGGCACCCGTGCCGCCCAATGCGAGCATACCGTGGTGGTGACCAAAAAACGCCCCATTATCTTAACGCTGGCTGACTAATCACCACTTTACTTACATACACTATAATTATTGCATTATACGGAGGAGATTTTATGAACTTTCAGCAAATTGCAGTTACAGATCTGGCCATCAACCCCTTTGGCGCTATCGGCCGGGATTGGATGCTGGTTACCGCCGGTGATGAGCAGCAGGCCAACACCATGACGGCCAGCTGGGGCGGCTTGGGTGTACTCTGGGGGCAGGATGTTGCCTTCGTTTTCATTCGCCCGCAGCGCTATACCAAGCAGTTTATGGATGCCAAGGGCTGCTTCTCCCTCAGCTTCTTCGATGGCTATAAGCAGGAAATGGGCGTGCTGGGCAGCGTTTCCGGCCGGGATAAGGACAAAATTGCCGAGGTCGGTATGCACCTTACCATGATTGACGGCGTCCCCGCCTTTGAGGAGGCCAAACTGGTGCTGATTTTAGATACCCTCTATACCGATGAGGTGAAGGCGGATAAATTTTTGCCCGCCGCACAGGATATGCTTAAATGGTACCCCGATAATGACTTCCACACCGTTTATGTCGCCAGGATCCGCGGCGCTTATGTTAAATGTTAAGTTTTTTTAGATAAAGAGGAATTGTTATGTCTGTTATGCACGCTTATCAGCCGCACCGTGTCTGGGATTTCTTCGAGGCCATCTGCGCCATTCCCCACGGTTCGGGCAACACCAAGGCCATCAGCGATTTCTGCGTAAATTTCGCCCGTGAACATTCGCTTTCTTATCAGCAGGATGCGCTCAACAATGTCATCATCCGCAAGCCGGCCACCCCCGGTTATGAAGCCGCACCCGTGCTTATCTTGCAGGGCCACTTGGATATGGTCTGCGTCAAAGAGGCCGCGTCAACCCATGATTTTCTTACAGACGGCCTTGATCTCCGTGTGCAGGATGATTTTCTCTATGCCACCGGCACCACTCTGGGCGCCGATAACGGGATTGCGGTGGCTATGGCGCTGGCAGTTTTAGAGGATGATTCCCTGCCGCACCCTGCGCTGGAAGTTCTGCTGACGGTGGATGAGGAAACGGGAATGTTCGGTGCCGAGGCGGTGGATTTTGCCGATTTGCAGGGCCGCCGTTTAATCAACCTTGATTCCGAGAGAGAAGGGGTAATCACCGCCGGCTGTGCGGGCGGCATCCACGCTGATTGTCTGCTGCCGGTGGCCCGCTGTGTGCAGAAAGGCCGCAGCTGTACCGTCACCGTAGAGGGTCTCCTGGGCGGTCATTCCGGAGAGGAGATCAACAAAGAGCGCGCCTCTGCCAATGTGCTGCTGGGGCGGCTGCTGTACGGTTTGCAGCAAAATATGCCCTTCGGTATTCTCAATCTGGCCGGCGGCACGGTAGAAAACGCCATCGCTGCCAAGGCGGTGGCCCGTCTGGTGGTGGATGACACATATCTGCCCATCCTGACCGAGCAGGTGGAGCATTTCAACACCGTCTTTCGCCGTGAATACGCCGCCTCCGATCCCGATGTTACCCTGTCGCTGGCGGTGGGTGATGAGCTTACCACTCTCACCACCGATGCCAACGATACCGACCGTGTAATCTTTGCGCTGTTCAACCTGCCTTACGGCGTGCAGGCTGTCAGCATGGATATCCCCGGCCTGCCGCAAACCTCGCTCAATATGGGCGTGCTGCGTATGGCCGAGAACGAAGTCAAAATGAGCTTCTCCGTCCGCAGCAGTGTGGCCAGCCAAAAAGAATGGCTGTGTCAGCGCCTTGTCTCGCTGATGAAAAGGGTAGGGGGCCGTGTGGCATTAAGCTCGGCTTACCCTGCGTGGGAGTTCCGCCGCCATTCCGCCTTCCGCGAACAAATTGTGGACTGTTTTACCCGGTTTTACGGGCAGCCGCCGCAAATCTCCGCCACCCACGGCGGTTTGGAGTGCGGCCTGTTCTGCGGCAAGGCTCCCGACTTGGACTGCATATCCATCGGCCCCGAGATGCACGACATCCATTCCCCGGCCGAGCATTTAAGCATTTCCTCCACCGAGCGCACTTATCGGCTGCTGTGCAATATTCTGGCCGCCTGCCGATAAAATTCCCATATAAAAATCTCATAAAATATTAAAACCGCTGCCTGCATAAGACAACGGTTTTTTTATTATATTTGCGGTAAATTTTCCGGCCGATTACGCCGCCTGACGCCGTGCCCGCCGTTCCTTCTCCTTCTGCCGCTGCCGCTTTATGGCTCTGTTGATAAGATAGGGGATAAAGGAGAGCAGATAACCCAATCCTGCCGCCAGCGCCGTGATGACAATTTTCAGCAGTATCATCGAGATTTTGAACTCAGCCAGCTCAAACAGCTGGGCTGAGATAATAAGGCTCAGCAGCCAATGCACACCACCGATGAAGATAACCGGTTTCAGCGTGCGGCGTTTTACCAATGCGCTGGCCCAGAAACAGCCCATCAGCACCGAGCAGCAATAAATCATGGTGCTGGCGTGGACGCTTGCATCCCCCGGCAGACCCTTGGCAAAGCAATACGCGCCGTATGCCCCCGACAATGCCAGCAGCAGCACTGCGGATAGTATCACGCCCGTCACGCAGGCCAAAATTACCGGCGGCCGCTTGTTGGTGCGGCGATGTTTGGCCTTCGGTGCGGCGGATTGGCGTTCCGGCTTGCGTTCGGGTTTATGTTCGGGTCTGTATTCGGGTTCTCGCTCCGGTTTCTCCGGCAGGTGTGCATCCGGCAGCTTTTCGGGCACCTGCGATTGAGCGTTCCGTGCCAAATTCCGTCTGGCCCTTTCCAATGATGAAGCCATCAAACGCCCGTCGCTATGGCCGCAGGCAGGCAAAAAATCTGCACTGCCGCTTGCCAACCCATAAGCCGTGGTGTTATAATTAACCCTATATTTATTGTTAAAAATTTTCATATTAAAGTTTCCTGCTTTAAGTTATAATTCAGTAACTTTTAATAATTCGCTGTAAACTGCGTTTTTTCCTGCCATCAGGCAAAAAATCGCAATTATAACAGGAGGTTTTGTTTATGTCCCAAGCACAAAAGTTGATTATTCTGCACGGCCTGCTGCAAGATGAGCTGGTTTCCGCCCTTGCCGCCGCCGATTACGATAAGGTAAGCTGCCTGCTGGCTCAAAATCTGCGCCTTTCCGCTCCGGTGGCAGACCCCGCCGGTACATATTTACTGCGCCTGCTGCTGCAAGATGCCAACTTTCTGGCTTGCCGTGCGGCCCAGGGCAAACCGCTTGCGCCCACGCTGCTGGCCGCTTACGCGGCTGAGGTTGCAGTTCTGCAAAGCTGGCTGGCGGCATACAATACCCCGTCATGGCTGGCCGATGATGCCGCTGCTCCTGCCGCCGACCTGCCGCAAAACCTGCTGAACTGGCGCAATCTCCCGGCTGATGAGGTTGCCGTCCGTATGATAGATTTTCACCGCAATTTCGGCTTCGGCCAGCTGGCTCTGCATCGGGTTTGGCGCTGGCAGGGTGCTTTGCAGCCGGTGGTTGGCTTTGATAACATCCGCCTGACGGATTTAATTGGTTATCAGCACCAAAAAGATGAGGTTATGAACAACACCCGCCTGTTTGTGCAGCACGGACGCGGCAATAATATGCTGCTTTACGGCGCACGCGGCACCGGCAAATCCTCGCTCATCAAGGCCGTGGCCAATGAACTGGCCGCCGATGGTCTTTGCCTGGTGGAGCTGCCGCTGGATTATATCGCTGATCTCCCGCATTTGCAGGCCCTCTTAAAAGACCAGCCGCGTCATTACATCATTTACATTGATGACCTCTCCTTCGAGAAGGCCGACCAAAGCTATAAAATCACCAAGGCCGTGTTAGAGGGCAGCGTAACGGCGCGCGGCGGTAATGTGCTGATTTACGCCACCTCCAACCGCCGCCATTTGATTGTTGAAAACTGGCAGGACCGTGACGGCGTCCAGCATAACAACGGTGAGGTTCGCGCCTCCGACAGCATGAGTGAGAAACTTTCGCTGGCCGATCGCTTCGGCCAGACCGTGCTGTTTACCACGCCCCGCCAGGATGAATATTTGAATATCGTGTCCGCCCTTGCCGCCGCCGACGGTATCACCCTGCCGCCCGCCCAACTCAGAGAGCAGGCACTCCAATGGGCACTCTGGCAGAACGGTTGCAGCGGCCGCACCGCTCGTCAATTTGTCAACAGCCTCATCAATAATCAGGAGGAAGTTTAATGGAATTTTTGGCACAACTCAACTGGCAGGCCGTCATCATCGGCGCCGTCAGCTTCTTGATCATCGGCCTGTTTCATCCCATCGTCATCAAAGGCGAGTATTACTTCGGCAAGCGCATCTGGCCGCTGTTTCTGGCCGCCGGCATAGCCTTTATGCTGCTGGCTCTCTGCCTAAAATCCGATTTCTGGGCCATCATCGTCGCCCTTATCGCGTTCAGCTCGTTTTGGAGCATTAAAGAACTCTTCGAACAAGAGGAGAGAGTCAAAAAAGGCTGGTTCCCCGCCAACCCTAATAAGAAACGACAATAGCACACCGTCTGTTGTGTCCGCGGAAGCCCAATAGCACGCCATCTTGCGGCTTGTTGTCGGCTTGGCTTGTCGGCGTACTATTAGTACGCCTCCTGCGATTTCCCTCGTGATGCCTTGCATCCGGCGCACTCCTGCGTTTCTTTCACTTTGGTGTACGATAAGCGACAATAGCGCACCGTCTGCTTTTCTCCACTTTGGCTTACGATAAGCACCTCCGATACATTCCTGCGTTTCTTTCACTTTGGTGTACGATGAGCGATAATAGCATACCGTCTGCTTTGCTCCCATTCTGGTTTACGATAAGCACATCCGGTACACTTTTGCGTTTCCGTCACCTCAGCTTGCGATAAGCGACAATAGCACGCCTCATACCCCCAGCAAAAAAACCACCCCGCCGATATTTCCTTCGGCAGGGTGGTTTTGGTTATTCATTTAACAAGTAACAGGCTCATTTAATAATCAAGCCGTCAATACGGGCAAAGTCGCTGTCGGTAATCGTCAGGTAGCCGTCCTCATCCGGCGCGATCCGCACCGTAATCGTCTCCGCCGGCAAATAGCCCACGGCGTCCAGCCGCTGCTCCATCAGGCTCAAAATGCTCTGCGCCCAATCTTCCTCCAACTGCTGCTCGCTCATTCCGTCCAGCTCGCCGGCGTCCAGGCGCTGCTGGCGGTCGGCCAGCAAGCCCTCGGCATCCTCCGCCAAAAATTTGGAATAGGTGTCAATCGGCTGCACCGTCAGCTCCACCAGATAATCCTCGCCGTCAGCCACCGCCTCGCCAACCTCATATTTGCTGTGGCGGTAAACCTCGCGCTGCAAATCCACCAGACGCTCGCGTGTTTCTTCGCTCAACAGCTCCCAGTTGATGTCATATTTGTGCGCAAAGGATTTCGCCGAGGTCAGCAGACCGTTCTCGTAGGCAGCCTCGGCCTCGTCGGCACTCAAATCCACCGCCTGCAAATATTCCGGCGAGTACTCACCCAAATATATCACATCCAGATTACCTTGCAGCATGGCAGCGGCATCATATTGCCCGCAGCCGCAAAACAGCAGGGGGCACAGCAGCAATATCCCGCAAATTATCTTCTTGATTAAAAAGTTTTTAGTCGCATCTCGTTCAGGAGTTTTTAACATTCGGTTGCGTCCTCCCAAAAGGTCGGCTTATTCGCCAACGGTCACCTGATGATATACCTTTTTGCCCTTGCGCAGCAGTACACGGCCGTCCGCAAAGTCCTCGGCAGTAATGGCACGGGTGTGGTCAGCCACGCGCTCGCCGTTAAGATACACACCGCCGTCCTGAATCAATCTGCGGCCCTCACCGTTGCTCTTAATCAGACCGCACTTGTTCAGCAGACCCAAAATGTCCAGGCCCTCCAAATCAGCCGCAGCGATCACGGTACCGGGCAGGTCGCCGCCGGCAGCCGCACCGCCAAACAGAGATTTGCTGGCAGCCTCCGCCTTTTTGGCCTCCTCCTCGCCGTGTACCAGCTTGGTCACCTCATAAGCCAGTGCAGCCTTGGCCTCGTTGATGGCAGCATCTTTCAATGCACCCAGGCGTCTTACCTCGTCCATCGGCAGGAAGGTCAGCAGGGCCAGACAGTTCTCCACGTCGGCGTCATCAATGTTGCGCCAATACTGATAAAATTCGTAGGGAGAAGTCTTGTTGGCATCCAGCCACAGGGCGCCGCTTTCGGTTTTGCCCATCTTCTTGCCCTGGCTGTTGGTCAGCAGCTTAAAGGTCAGGCCGTAAACCTGCTTGCCGTCCATGCGGCGGTTCAGTTCCACACCGCCGATGATGTTGGACCACTGGTCGTTGCCGCCCATCTGCATCTGGCAGTTGTAATCGCGCTGCAATTTCACAAAGTCATAGCTCTGCATCAGCATATAGTTAAACTCAAAGAAGGAAAGACCCTTCTCCATGCGGTTTTTGAAGCACTCGGCGGCCAGCATACGGTTTACCGAGAAATGTACGCCCACCTCGCGGATAAATTCCACATAGTTCAGATCCAGCAGCCAATCGCCGTTGTTTACCATGATGGCGCAGTTTTCGGCCTCGCTGTCAAAGTCGATAAAACGGCTCATCTGCTTTTTGAAGGCAGCGATGTTGTCCAGAATCGTCTGCTGGGTCATCATCTTGCGCATATCGGTACGGCCCGAGGGGTCACCAATCATGCCGGTGCCGCCGCCAAACAGGGCGATGGGGCGGTGTCCGGCCTTCTGCATATGCGCCATAACCATGATTTGAATAAAATGGCCAACGTGCAGGCTGTCGGCAGTCGGGTCAAAGCCAATGTAAAAGGTTACCTTCTCTTTGCCCAGCAGGTCGCGGATGCCTTCATCTGTGCTTTGCTCGATGTAACCGCGCTCCTGCAAAATATCATATACATTCTGTTCAGTCATTTAACTTATAAACTCCTTATAGGGATATGGTTTTTTATGTTTTTATGCGTATTATGCCTGTTTCAGCCGGTGTTTAGTCAAACAAACGGCTAACCGACATATTCTCGTGGATACGCAAAATGGTTTCGCTCAGCAGCGGGGCCACCGATGCGATACGGATCTTGTCGCTTTCGCCGCAGATTTCGGGGCGCAGCGGAATAGTGTTGGTGATCAGCACTTCCTTTAATGCGGATGCGTTGATGCGCTCAATGGCCGGCGGGGTGAAGATGGCATGGGTGCAGCAGGCATAAACCTCATTGGCGCCTGCCTGGTCACGCAGGAAGTTTGCGCCCTGGGTAATGGTGCCGGCGGTATCGATCATGTCGTCCACCATAATTACATTCTTGCCCTCAACGTTGCCGATAACACCCATGATCTCAGCCTTGTTGGGCTCGGGGCGGCGCTTGTCGATGATGGCCAGAGAGCAGTTCAGACGCTCGGCCAGGTTACGGGCACGGGCCACACCGCCGATGTCGGGGGAGGCTACTACCAGGTTGTCCAGATTTTTCTTCTTGTAATACTCAGCCAGAATCGGTACAGCCGGCAAATGGTCCACCGGAATATCGAAAAAGCCCTGGATGGCGCTGGTGTGCAGGTCAACAGCCACCACACGGTCGGCGCCGGCCGCAGCAATCAGGTTGGCCACCAGCTTGGCAGAGATCGGATCACGGGCCTTCTGTTTGCGCTCCTGGCGGGCATAGCCGTAGTAGGGGATGACCGCAGTTACGGATTTTGCCGAAGCGCGCTTCATGGCGTCCACCATAATCAGCAGTTCCATCAGATTCTCGTTTACCGGGGTGCAGGTCGGCTGTACGATAAATACATCGTTGCCGCGAACGCTTTCCCCAATTTCCAGGCGTACCTCGCCGTCCTTAAAGTGAGAAACCTTGGCAGTACCCAGCTTAATTTGCAGATAATTTACAATTTCTGCCGCCAATTCCGGGTTGGCGTTGCCGGTAAAGATTTTCAATGCAGAGCCACTCATGTCTTTCAATTACCTCCTCAAATAAAACAACCAAATCTTAATTAAAATTAAAATAAATTTTGCACAAACTTTTCCGTAATATATATCTTCCGCAAAATTCGCTTTTTTCCTCTTATATTCCGCAGAATTTTCTGCATATTTTCCGCCTTTTTTACTATAACTTACTTCTACGCTTATTTTCAGCCTTATTTTTTGCTTTTGGCGGCCAGCGCCTTGGGGCTTTTTTCGGTTGCCCAGCCGTCAAACTGCTGCTGCCTGCTTCTTTCCACAGCCAGCGCACCGGCGGCCACATCACGGGTAATGGTGCTGCCTGCCCCCACAAAAGCGTCATCGCCCACCGTAACAGGTGCCACCAAATTGGTGTTGCTGCCGATGAACACATTATCGCCAATCACGGTGCGGAACTTATGTACGCCGTCATAATTGCAGGTAATGGTGCCGCAGCCGATGTTCACACCGCTGCCCACATCCGCATCACCAATGTAAGAGAGGTGCGGTATCTTGCTGCCGTCCCCGATGTTGGCATTCTTTATCTCGGCAAAATCGCCCACCTTAACCTTGTCGCCCAGATTGCTTCCCGGACGCAGATAGGCAAACGGGCCGATGTTGGCGCCGCTGCCCACTTTCGCCTCGGTCAGCACCGCCTTGATAAGGGTGCAGTTGTCACCCACCTGGCTGTCGGTGATGATACAGTCACTGTCGATAACACAGCCGCTGCCGATTTTGGTTTCGCCCCGCAGTTGGCAGTTGGGGTAGATAACGGTATCCGGCCCCACCTCTACCTGCTGGTCAATATAACAGTTGGTCGGGTCGATGATAGTCACACCGGCCACCATCAGCTCATGAGCCTTGCGGCGGTACAGCTCGGCAGCAGCCTGCGCCAGCTGTGCGCGGTCATTCACACCGGTGGTTTCCATGGGGTCGGCGGTGGTCAGCGTGTCGATTTTCCCGCCGGCCGCCGCGATGATCTTGATAACATCCGTCAGATAATATTCGCCCTGGGCATTGTTGTTGTCCAGCTTGCCCAGCGCATCGGCCAGCACCTGATGGCGGAAGATGTAGGCCCCCGTGTTGATTTCGGTGATGCGTTTCTGTTCGGCGGTGGCGTCTTTTTCCTCCACAATGCCGCACACACCGCCGTCCTCGCCGCGCACAATGCGGCCGTAACCGGTGGGGTTGGTCATCTCGGCCGTCAAAATCAGGCCGTCCGTCCCGGTGGAGATAAATTTTTCTTGCAGGGCAGATAATGTTGCCGCCGTCAGCAGGGGGGTGTCACCGCACACCAACAGCACCGCCTCGCTGTCCTTGGGGATGTGGGGCAGGGCCTGCTGGGCACAATGGCCGGTACCCAGCTGCGGCATTTGCAGGGCAAAATGCAGGTTTTCGCTTGCGGGCAGGCTGGCACGCACCTCCTCGGCACCGTGGCCCACCACCACACAGCAGTCCTCAATGCCGGCCGCCCGCACCTGATGCAGCACCTGGGCCAGCATAGTGCGGCCGCCTGCCTTGTGCAGCACCTTGGGGAGTGTGGATTTCATTCTGGTGCCCTTGCCGGCCGCCAAAATTACGGCGGTGGTTTTGGGCATATCAAACAAATTATTCATCGGCAAAAATCCTTTCGGTTTTCCAAATTTTTTCGGTTTTATATGCTGATTTTTATACCGACCTTTTTTAAGGTAACTTCGGTGCTTTATCGGCCAAACAGGGGGTGAAATCCCTATGCCTGGCATATTGCAACTAAATTTTACGGCAAAAGCTTATCCAAACCGCAAATTTTAGGCTTAAATACCCCGTTTCGGCTTACGATAAGTTTTGTCGGCGTTAATTGTTTACGCGAGTATGACCGTTTGGTTGACAATCGGCCAAAAAACACCCGTCAGCACCTCATCAGCACTTTAAGTATAGCATAAAATAACAAAAAAATCTGTGTTCCGGCAAGTTTTTTTTACAAAAAGGACTACCAAAAATGCAAAATTAGAGGTATGATATACTGTGCAGACAAATTTAAGCAGTTTTGTCAAGCATAAAATCCGGACATCACCGGACAAAATCATTAAATCCCCCGGAAAGAGGTGAATGCTGTGGAGGGCGACCCCGGAAGTATTATCAACATAACTGAATACGGGAGGGCTCAAAGCGGCATTTAGCTGGGCATTTGGCTCTCCCAACCAAAAGGAGGAGTACCTTGTGCTGACAATTTACCGCACCCCCATGGAGGGTGCAGCCGAGACCGTGACCCCGCTGATGCAGCAGGTTGGGACTATGCAAAAGGGCGATTGGATAAATCTGGTGGACCCAACCCCCGAGGAGATCCGCCTGGTGAGTGCCCAAACCGGCATCGCCGAGGAGTTTATCCGTTATCCCCTGGACGATGAGGAGCTGGCCCGTGTGGAAACCGATGACGGCCAAATCCTTATCATCGTTAATGTGCCGGTGATTACCGGCTCTGCCGTGCTTTATGACACCGTGCCGCTGGGCATTGTGTTGAACGATGAATATATTGTGACGGTCAGCTTGAATGAGCTGGACCTGTACCGTAATTTTTCCGGCGGACGTGTCAAATCGGCCGCAACTTTTAAGAAAACACGGCTTATTCTGCAAATTTTACAGATGCAGACCAATATTTACCTGAAATCTCTGCGTGACATCAACCGCCGTTATGAGGCCTTGGAGGCCCGTTTGCGCCAGGCCATGAACAATGATGACCTGAACAGCCTGCTTAATTTACAAAAGAGCTTGGTATATTTTACCACATCTCTTCGTTCTAATGACAAGGTGATGGAGAAGCTGTTCCGCACACGTACCATACGGATGTATGAAGAGGACCGTGATTTGCTGGATGATGTGATCATCGAGAACAAGCAGGCGGTGGAGATGGCCGACATTTACACCACCATTTTGCGAAACTCGATGGATGCGCTGGCCTCGATATCCAACAACAACCTGAGCAAGGTGATGAATTTTCTGACGGTTATCACGCTGATTGTGGCGGTGCCGACCTTTATCACCAGTTTTTTTGGTATGAATGTGCCCATGCCGATGGCTGATAACCCGTTTACCACGCTGACTGTGCTGGTGGTGTGCGTGGTGGCCTCGCTGCTGTGCTTCTTCCTGCTGCGGCAGATGAATTCTTATAATAAATGGCATTAAAATAAATGCTCCTTTTTGCAGATAACGGCGGCACCGCGGTTTTTTGCAAAGAGGAGCATTTTTGATTTGTGATTATCCCAGCAGGGTGCGGTCGGCCAGGGCGGCTGCGCCGAGGGAAACAGCATTGGGGTCGGTTATCTGCCAGACGGGCAGCGCTGCCAGATAAGCCGCAAACGGGCCGGGGATGACCATGGACTGCATTAACAGCGCGGCGTTTAACAGCGGCCCCAGCTTTTGGCAGACACCGCCGGCCAGAAATATACCGCCGCCGGCCAAAAAGGTAACGGCCAGATTGCCGAGCGCCGTGCCCAGACAGCTGCTGAACATATCGGTGGCGGCCAGTGCGGCAGGGCAGCCAAGTTGGGCGCGAGAATTGATTTCGGCAGCGGTAAGCGGGGCGGATTGGAGATTAAGTGCGGTGTAAATACGCTCTAAACCGTCACCGGAGAGAAGGGTTTCATTGGTAATAGTGTTAAGGTGCAGGTCGGCCAGCAGCCTGGCCTGGGCGGCGTCTGCCGGGGCAAAGCGGCAATGTCCGGCCTCGGTGGGGAGAACACGGCCGCCGTTAAGCAGGGCTGCCGCACCAAAACCTGTGCCCACCGCAGCGGCCAGCCGGGTAAATTGGGCGGCGTGAGGGTTGGGGGCGGCATTGGGGTTTAACTGCTGCAAAGAGGAGGCCGAAAGGTGCGGCAGGGCGTAAGCCAGCGCCTCCAAATCATTGAGGACGGTGAAGCGGCAGGCAGGAAATATCGGGTACAGCTCCGTAATATCCAGCACCAGAGGGTTATTGGTCAGCCGCAGCAGGCCGTCTGCTCTGTTGGTGGGGCCGGCTATGGCCAGCGCACAGGCTTCGATTTTATAGTCGTTTTTATAGTCATTATCTATGGCGACGGTTTGGCAGAATTGCCGCAGGTGGGGGATAAGTCCGTCGGCATCGGTGTAATCGGTGGGGACGGCGGCGGTGTGCAGCAGCCGCGGGCAGGCGCAGGTGGCTTGCCAGAGAGAAATTGCGGTTTTGCTGCCGCCGATGTCAAGGGTTAAGATGGCGGTCATAACGGGGCCTCCTTTATGTTATTTGGGTGGAAAATTGCGGTTTATTTTGCCGCCTGTACTTGCTATTTTGGCGTGATTTGTTTAGAATGATAAGTGACAGAAGGATAGTTTAAGTTGTGATGTGAGAAGGGATGATGAGTGGGATATGGCACCTAAGAAAATTAAAGTACAACCCGGAAGAACGCAATCAAAGATGGGATTTGTCATCGGGATTTTGTTTGTGTTAATAGGCTGTTTTATTGTGATACCGACATTTGGCCCGTTTGGTATTGTATGGACTGCGATAGCCGGAGTGATAGCTTTTACTCATTATAAAAACGGATTTTCCGACGAGGGTATTGCGACCCATGAAATCATCATTGAAGACGGGAAAGACGGTGAATATGATGGACGCGGTGAATACGGTATGGATATGCCGAAAGCCCATGATGACAGAGAAGATATTGAAGCGAAGCTGATAAAATTAAATTCTCTGTATGACCGGCAGTTGATAACCCGGGAAGAATATGATGAAAAGCGCAGGGAACTGTTGGATGAATTTTAATAAAAATAACCGTTATTGTTTGTCCGTCACCTTAATATATTAGTATGAACAGTATAACATAACAGCAGAGTTTTGTCTAAGCAGGTTTTTGTTTAATATGAAAAGGGTGGTAGAATTATGTTGACACAGCAGATAAAAGAGCGTTTTGAGGAGTGGCTGGCGGCGGATTGGCTGAGCGAGGCTGACCGGGCTGAGCTGCTGGCGGTGGCCGAGGATGAGGCTGAGATCACCGACCGCTTTTACTGTGATTTGGAGTTTGGCACCGGCGGTATGCGCGGAGAATTGGGCATCGGCACCAACCGCATGAACATTTATCTTATCCGGCGGCTGACGCAGGGCATGGCCGATATGGTGGCGGAATACGGCGAGGCGGCCAAGGCGCGCGGCGTGGCTATCTCTTATGATTCGCGGCGTTTTTCGGCGGATTTTGCCCGGGAGGCGGCCGGTGTGCTGGCGGCCAACGGCATTAAGGCCTATTTGTGTGCGGAACTTCGGCCTACTCCGGTGTTATCCTTTGCGGTGCGGCAGACGGGGGCGATTGCGGGCATTATGATCACGGCCAGCCATAACCCCAAGCAGTACAACGGCTATAAGGTGTATTGGGAGGATGGCGGACAGCTGCCGCCCGAACAGGCTGACCGCATTGTGGCCAAGATGGCGGAGCGAAATTGCTGGCAGGTGCCGGTAATGCCGATTGAGCAGGCCAAAAGCGCAGGCTTGCTGCAAATGCTGGGCGCCGAGTTGGATGATATTTACACGGCACGGGTGCGGGAGCAGATGCTGAACAGTCAGATGTCGGCGGCGCGTGGGGATAAGCTGAACATTGTATTTACGCCGCTGCACGGTACCGGCAAAGCGCCTGTGGAACGGATTTTGCGCGAAAACGGCTTTGTTAACCTGCATTTGGTGGAGGAACAGGCGGTGGCCGACAGCGAATTTTCGACGGTGGCCGTGCCTAACCCGGAGGAGGACGGTGCGTGGAAGCTGGCCGAAAAGCTGGCCGAGAAAATTGAGAGTGAAGGCGGCGGACAGGTGGATCTGCTGCTGGCGACCGACCCTGACGCCGACCGTTTGGGGGTTTGTTGCCGTACGGCCAACGGTAAATTTAAGCGGCTGACGGGCAACCAGGTTGGTGTGCTGCTGGCTTATTACATCATCAAGCAGGAGAAGGAGCTGGGCACGCTGCCGATTGACGGCATGGTGGTAAAGAGTGTGGTATCCACGGCGCTGGCCAATAAGGTGGTATCCTCCCTGGGGGTTGATTTGAAGGAGGTGCCGGTTGGCTTTAAGTACATCGGCGAGCAGATCAAGCTGATGGAGGAAAGCGGCCGGGGGACTTTTCTGCTGGGGTTTGAGGAGAGCCTGGGCTATTTGAAGGGCACCTATGCGCGGGATAAGGATGCCGTGCTGGCGGCGGCGCTGGTGGCCGAGGCGGCACTGTATTACAAGGAGCTGTTGGATAAGACTCTGCCGGATGTGCTGGATGTGATTTATGAGAAGTTCGGCTACTATCTGGATGCGCAGGTGGCGGTGACGTTATCCGGCATGGACGGGCGTGAGCAGATAAAGGAGATTTTGCAGATTTTGGCGGAGGACAGACGCGAAGATTTGGGCGGCATGGCCGTGGCACGGCGTGAGTTTTATGCCAAGGGCGAGCAGTTGGTGGACGGCGAGCTTAAACCGCTGGACTTCCCGCAGGTGGATATGCTGGGCATTACCTTTGCCGACGGCAGCTTTATTAAGGTGCGCCCCAGCGGTACTGAGCCGAAAATCCGTTTTTACTTCTGTATTGCCGGTGCGGATGAGGACGAGGCCGAGGACAACCTGAAAGCCGTGCAGCAGCAATTCTTTAAGCCGGTGAGCAAGTATATAAAGAAGTATTGAGAAATATTAAAAACGCAAATATGACAGCGCCCGGGCGGATTTAATCTGCCACGGGTGTTGTTTTTTTGGCGGTTGGGTTGGGGTAAATTTGGCGAATTTTGGCCGGTATAAGCAGGTGCGGCATGGGGCAGAATCCTTGATAAGAGCAGGTGGCGCATAAGGCTACATAAAAGCAGCGGCGGCCTGCCAAAATCAGCGGGAGTGAGCCGAGATGACCAACAAGATGGCGCTGAGGCGCGGAGAAATATTTTTTGCGGAGTTAAACCCGGTGCAGGGCAGCGAGCAGGGCGGAGTGCGGCCGGTGCTGGTGGTGCAGAATGATGTGGGCAACAATTTCAGCCCGACGACGATTGTGCTGCCGATAACTTCCCGGATGTGCAAGGCCAAGCTGCCCACCCATGTGGAGCTGAGCCGCAAGGAGTCCGGTCTGGCACGGGATTCGGTGGTGTTGGCCGAGCAGATACGCACCATTGATAAGCAGCGCTTGCAGCAGCGGGTGGCGGTGCTGGATGAGCTGACCATGAGCCGAATCAACCAGGCGATGGAGATAAGTATGGGTATTGTGCCCACGGGATTTGCGGATTAAAGGCGGATTAAGGGTGGATTGAATATTGACAGCCGCCTGCACAAAATCTATACTGTGGGTATGAATACAATCAGCTTAAATTTTAATCAAAACGGGTTTTCAATTACCCAAAATCAACTGAAAATGCTGGGCCTGGTGGCGATGACCTTAGACCATATCGGTTATGCACTGCTGCCGGGGTGTGATTGGCTGCGGATAATCGGGCGGCTGGCGTTTCCCATATTCTCTTACACGGTGTGGGAGGGCTGCCGTTACACGCACAACGGGGCGGCTTATGTGGCACGGCTGCTGGGCCTGGGCGCGGCCTTTATGGCGGCGTATTGGCTGTATTGCGGCGAGGTTTACGGTAATGTGCTGGTGACGCTGGGGTTGTCGGCGGTGCTGGTGCTGCTGCTTCGGCGGTTTAAGCAGGGGCGGAGTATGGCCGATGGCGTGGCTTTGGCGGCGCTGATTGCGGTGGTGTGGCTGTTTTGCGGCGAGGTGCATATAGATTACGGCTTTGCGGGGGTAATGCTGCCGCTTTGGGCCGAGATTGGCAGCCGGGGCGGCGAGGATGGCAGGAGCAGGCTGCGGCCGCTGCTGGGTTTTGCGGTTGGTCTGCTGGTGCTGGCGGTATCTTCTCCGATGGGCGGCAAGCAGTATGCCGGCTTGTTAGCGCTGCCGCTGTTGGCCATACCGCATGAGAAGCGTGGCTGGGCGGGGCAAAAATATTTCTTTTATCTTTATTACCCTTTGCATTTAACGGTGATCGAGGGGTTGGCGATGATTTTATAGCAGGTAAAAAACAGGATAAAATCGTATGGGCGTACATAAAATCAAGCGGAGGTGTGGCCGATGCGATTGGTGGGGATAAGCTGCGGAGAGCGTGGGGATGAGATGTTCCTGCGCTCTTATTATTTGCGGCAGTTGAACAAGGTGGGGATGTGCGGCGTGGCGCTGCCGCCGCAGGATTTGGCTGATAAGGCTGTTGAGGAGGTCGTCGGGCGGCTGGACGGACTGATTTTAAGCGGGGGCGGAGATTTGCACCCCAAGCTGTGGGGCGAGCAGCCGCGTTACGGCCTGGGCGAGGTGGATAATCGGCGGGACAGCTGGGAGTTGGCGCTGGTGGGGGCGGCTTATGCCGCTGATCTGCCTCTGCTGGGGATTTGCCGCGGTATGCAGGTGATAAATGTGTGGAGCGGCGGCAGTTTGTGGCAGGATTTGCGGGAGATGCCGCAGGGATTGCTGCACAACCAGAGCGCACCGGCCGAACAGCCCTGGCATGAGGTGAAGCTAAGCGGCCGGCTGGCGGAGATTTGCGGCGTGGCGGACGGCGGCACGGCTGAGGTAAACAGCTTTCATCATCAGGGGGTAAGGCAGACGGGCGAGATGGCAGCTGCCTGTGCATGGGCGCCCGACGGACTGGTGGAGGGCATTGTGCTGGCGGAGCGGCGGTTTGCGGTGGGCGTACAATGGCACCCGGAGCGTTTATGCGGCGCGGGGAAATTATGGGAAGCGTTTGCGGCGGCGTGCAGTGTGTGAATATATGGATTGTGAATATACCGATTATTTTTAAGAAATTTGATAAAGGGGTTGAGGTTTAGCCGCTGAAAGTAGTATACTGATAAAATGAGTAGGTTTTGGGCTGAAAATTGACCGAAACAGAAATCTTAATGATTGGTAGGAACGATTATGTGGCGTTTTTGTACTTATAAACCGGAGGAAACCCACCGCTTTGGGCGGATTTTGGGGCAGTTTGCGCCGGCCGGCCTGTGTATTGCGCTGACGGGAGAACTGGGCGCCGGTAAGACCCTGTTTTCTCAGGGGATGGCCGAGGGCTTGGAGGTGGAGGAGCAGGTAACCAGCCCCACCTTTACCATTGCCGACCAGTATTTCAGCGGACGGCTGCCCTTTGTGCACATGGATTTATACCGCCTGGCGGATGCTGATGAGGCCTGGGAGAGGGGTATCTACGAGTATTTTGATGGCGAGGCCGTGGTGTTGGTGGAATGGCCGCAGATAATGCTGGATGACCTGCCCGAGGACAGGCTGGATATTGACATCAAACGGCGGCTGGATGATGACGGCGCCGAGTGGCGTGAGATTGAAATTACCGTCCACGGTGAGCATAAATGGTTGGAGGAGGCGCTGGCTTATGGCGAAAATCTTATCAGTTGACGCGGCCGGTAAGGGGTTATCCCTGGCGGTGGTTGAGGGTGACAGGCTGATTGCGTCCTGCTGCCTGAATGTGGGGCTGACGCACTCGGAGAGGCTGCTGCCCATGCTGCAAGCGCTGCTTGGCGGTGCAGGGCTGACCTTGGCGGATATGGATTTGGTGGCGGTTACCAACGGCCCCGGTTCTTTTACGGGTCTGCGTATCGGTTTGGCTACGGCGAAGGGACTGGCCGAGGGGCAGGGGTTGCCGCTGCTGCCGGTGGGCACCTTGGAGGCCGAGGCTTATGCGGTGCGGCAGATGGGTGCTTTTATCTGCCCGGTGCTGGATGCACGGCGGAACGAGGTTTACACGGCTTTATATGCGCCCGACGGTGCGGAGATTTGGCCGCCGATGGCGTTATCGCTGAGTGATTTGGCGGAGAGATTGCGTGAATTTCTGGCCGCCTCCGCTGATATTAAGCAGGTTATTTTTGTGGGCGACGCCGCCGAAATTTACATAAACCAAATGCGTGCCGAATTGGGTGAGGCTTGTCGGATTGCCCCGCCGGAGAAAAGGCTTTTCGGTGCTTTTGGGGCGGCTTTTATCGCGCAGGAAAGAACTGAGGAGGCACTGCCCCCGGAGAGAGTGGAGGCCTTCTACCTGCGCTTATCGGAGGCTGAGCGAAATCGCATAGCCAAATTAAAGGCGGAGGAAAAGGCATGAGCGTGCTGGTGGAGTTATCTTTGGACAATGCCGGCAAGTACCTCAGCCAACTGGTGGCCATTGAGAATGAGGCTTTTGCCCAGCCGTGGAGCAGGGACGCATACCTGACCGAGCTGGCACGGCCAATATCACACGTGATTGCGGTGGTGGAGGGCGACAGGCTGCTGGGTTATGCCGGCTTCTGGCAGGTGCTGGATGAGGCGGAGATAAACAATGTGGCAGTGCTGGCCGAGGTACGCGGGCAGGGTATCGGGTATCAGCTGATGAACGGTCTGCTGGATATGGCGGCGCTGCTGGGCTGCACCAAGGTCAATTTGGAGGTGCGGCGGGGAAACGCGGCGGCGCTGGCGGTGTATGCCAAGTGCGGCTTTGCGGTTAACGGCTGCCGCCCCGGATATTATGAGGACAACCACGAGGACGCCCTG
Source organism: Bacillota bacterium (assembly GCA_017397935.1). Lineage (GTDB taxonomy): Bacteria > Bacillota > Dehalobacteriia > UBA4068 > UBA4997 > Avidehalobacter. Next base: position 50,048 of record JAFQHN010000017.1, on the reverse strand, counting down.
CTGATGAGCTGTGACATCAGCGGACGGGCCTTGATGTGATATAAATGTGATATATGTGATATGATTTGAGGTATAATTATGGTAAAAATTCTGGCGATTGAAAGCAGCTGTGATGAAACTGCGGCCGCAGTTATCACCGACGGCTATAAATTGCTGAGTAATGTGGTGGCCACGCAGATACCGGTGCATCAGCTCTACGGCGGTGTGGTGCCGGAGATTGCCTCGCGTGAGCATTTGAACTCGGTGGTGCCGGTAGTACGCCATGCGCTGGATGAGGCAGGTGTAAAGCTGGCGGATCTGGATGCGGTGGCCGTAACGCAGGGGCCGGGGCTGATCGGTTCTTTGCTGGTGGGGGTATCTTATGCCAAGGCGCTGGCTTTTTCGGCCGGGGTGCCGCTGATTGGCGTACATCACCTGGAAGGGCACATGAGTGCGCCGTTTTTGGAGCATCCGCAGCTGACTTATCCTTATCTGGCGTTAGTGGTATCGGGCAGCCACAGCGGCGTGGCGGTGGCTGAGGCGGCGGGCAGATACCGTTTGCTGGGGCAGAGCCGTGATGACGCGGCCGGTGAGGCTTTTGACAAGATTGCCCGTGCGCTGGGTTTGCCCTATCCCGGTGGTCCGGCTATTCAGGCGGCGGCCAAGGATGGCGAGCCGATTTATGATTTCCCCTGTGCGTGGCTGGATGACAGCTATGATTTCAGTTTCAGCGGCTTAAAATCCGCGGTGCTGAACTTCTTGAACAAAAAGCGGATGAAGGGCGAGGACTTCCGCATGGAGGATGTGGCGGCTTCGGCGCAGGAGGCGATTATTAAGGTGCTGGCCACCAAGGCGGTGCGTGCGGCCTGTGAGTTTGGGCAGCAGACTATCGTGCTGGCTGGCGGTGTGGCATCTAATCAGGCGCTGCGTGAGAGAGTTAAGGAATTGGCGCCCGAGATGCAGGTGGTTTATCCATCGCCCAAGTATTGCACCGACAACGCGGCCATGATTGCGGCGGCGGCACTTGGTAAATATCAGCGCGGCGAGTTTGCGGATTGGTCACTTAATGCACAGGCCAACCTGCCGCTTTATTTTTATATTTAATATACGAACTGTATGTCGTTTTATGTTGATATTTGATTCTGGTATTATATTATGGAAAATATTACGGAGCAAAAGCGGGCTCTTCGGCGGCAAATGCTGGCTAAGCGGCGTGAGATGACCGCAGAGGAGGCCGCCGCAGGCAGTGCGGAGATCTGCCGACGGGTGATTGAAGTGCTGGGCAAGCTGCCCGCAGATAAGCAGGGCAAAGCGGTGTTCAGTTATCTGGCCTATGGGCGTGAGGTTGACCTGACTGCGGTGCATGATTGGCTGTGGGCCAGGGGATATAAGCTGGCCGTACCGCGGACATATGATCTGCCGCCGGGGATAATGCAGGCGGTGGAGTATGGGCCGGATTCGGAGCTATTCAAGGTGGGGCTGGGGGTGTATGAACCGCTGACAGCGGCGGTGGTGCAGCCTGCCGAAATTGGTGTGGTGCTGGCGCCGGGGGTGGCGTTTGATGTGGAGAATAAGCGCCTGGGGCACGGCAAGGGGTATTATGACCGCTTTTTGCCGCAGCTTTCGGCGGATGTGACGGTGATTGGTGTGGGATATAAACGGCAGGTGCTGCCGCAAATACCTGCTGATGAATTTGACCGACCGATGGATTTGCTGATTACGGACTGATAATCAAATTTAGTGTTGAAAAAAGGCAAACCATGTTGATTGTTGCCTGAAAAAAGCGAAAGACCGGGTAAGTTGGGCGAAGGTGTCACAATTTACCTGATTTTTTTGCAGATTTGGCGCAGGCATGGACGATATTTTGCGGAAAACATCAGCAAACGAATTTGCCGGGGTGAACTATGATTAAAAATATGCCTGATAACCAAATAAACGCCGAATTTGATGCGATATTTAAGCATACAGCATTTAAGCATACAGCCAAGCCGCAGGGCGTGGAGGAGCGTGCTGCTGAAATCAACACCGCACGGGAGGATAAAAAGCCGCTGCCCGAATATACTGCCGATGCGCTGGACAGCGTGCTGGGAGAGCTGGTGCGGGCGCAGTTATTGTGGAGCAAGGTGCTGCCCGAGCTTCCTGTTAATCTGCTGCTGGTTGATGAATGGGGCAGGGTGCTGGCCGCCACCGCGCAGGTTGTTGATGAGGTTTTGCACAGCAGTATGCAGCAGGTGGTGGGCGGTTATTTATCGGCGGCGCTGGGGCGCATAACCTGTGATGCCGAGCTGATTCTGGCGCTGGATAATGCGGTGGCCGGCGGCTTTGCATGGAGTGCCGAGCTGACCGCCGACCGTTTGACCTGCGGGCAGGGGCATTGGGGCATACGCCTGCTGCCGATAGACGACAACGGACGGGGCGGCCGGGTTAATCTGCTGCTGTTGGAGAGGCTGGACACCCGGATAAGCGACTTCTGGCAGATAAGGCAGCTAATGCAAACCGAGGCGAATATGCAGCTTACCCACATGGGCAAATTATCCGGTGGGGTGCTGCATGAGGTTAAGAATATTGTGCAGAATTTCAGCGGTGTGGTGCAGGTAATGCAGACCAAATGCCCCGAATCGGAAAGCGTGCAGGGGTTTCTGCGGATGATGAACGAGCAGATTGCCGAGATGAATAAGCTGCTGTACGGCTTTATGGGGCTGGGGCGCTGTGATGAAAATGTGACGGATTATTCGCTGAACGAGGTGATTGAGGAAACGCTGCGCCTGCTTTATCCATGCTGCCGTATGCAGCGGATGGAGGTGCTGACCGATTTGGCGGAGGACCTGCCGCTGCTATATATTGACCGTACACGCATTAAGCAGGTGCTGCTGAATTGTCTGGAAAACAGCATGGAGGCTATTGAGGCCCTGCGGCAGAAACAGCCGCGGCTGGCCGGCGAAATTAAGATAAGTACGGCGTGGGATGAGCAGAAGCAGGAGGTCTCTCTACTGATTGAGGATAACGGCATCGGTATCACGGCCGAGCAGCAGGCACATCTGATGCGGCCTTTTTATACCAGCAAGCCAAACGGCACGGGCCTGGGTGTAAGCATCAGCCGGGGCATAATTGCCTTGCACGGCGGCAGTATGGAGCTGACCGGGCGGCCGGAGCAGGGCTGCCGGGTTTGTGTGGTGCTGCCGTATCAAACGGAGCCGGCGAAGAAATATAAGAAGCAGTCAAAAAGTCTGTATGCTGAGCTGGTTAAGCTGACAAACGATGGCCGGTAAAAAAATACAGTGTTGATTCTTGACTGTTGGGGCGGAAAAGGTTAGAATTTAAGAGAAAACCCAGTAATGCGGTAGATATAGGAATGTAAGAGGAAGTTTTGAGGATATATTGAGGATAAATCGGTGCGTAAGTTTGAGATAACCGGCATGAGCTGTGCGGCGTGCAGCAGTCGAGTGGAAAAAGCCGTCAGCAAGCTGGACGGCGTGGAAAGCTGCAGCGTAAGCCTGTTGACCAACAGCATGGTGGTGCAGGGAGAGGCGGCATCGGCGGAAATTGTGGCGGCAGTACAGGCGGCAGGCTACGGCGCAGCCGAGATGGGCAATCAGCAAAATGCGCCCCAACCCAACGGCGATTTGGAGGACAAAGAAACTCCGCGGCTGTTGGCACGGCTGGTGTGGTCTTTGGCGTTTTTGGCGGTGCTGCTGTATTTCTCGATGGGGCAGATGCTGTTTGATTTGCCGCTGCCGAAGTTTTTGGACGCCAACCCTATGGCGCAGGGCCTGGTGCAGTTATTGCTGACGGGCGTTATTATGGTGATAAATCAGCGGTTTTTTATCTCCGGCTTTAAGGGGCTGATAAACCGCGCGCCCAACATGGATACGCTGGTATCAATGGGGGCGGCGGCGGCTTTTGCATACAGCACCTATGTGCTTTTCGGCATGACGACGGCTGATGATTTGGCCTGTATGAATGGCCTGCACGATTTGTATTATGAATCGGCGGCGATGATTTTGACGCTGATCACCCTGGGCAAAATGTTGGAGGCCAGAGCCAAAGGCCGCACGACCGATGCCCTGCAAAGCCTGCTGAGGTTATCTCCGCAGACGGCGGTGGTGCTGCGCGGCGGTGCGGAACAGCAGGTTTCGGTGGCCGAGGTGCGCTTGGGCGATGTTTTTGTGGTGAGGCCGGGGGAATATATCCCCGTGGACGGCGAGGTGATAAGCGGCAGCGCGGCGGTGAATGAGGCGGCGCTGACGGGAGAGAGTGTGCCGGTGGAGAAAACTGTCGGTTGTGATGTGGCGGCGGCAACGCTGAACCAAAGCGGCGTGCTGACCTGCCGTGCCACCCGTGTGGGCGAGGACACCACTCTGGCGCAGATAATCCGCATGGTGAGTGACGCTGCGGCAACCAAGGCCCCGATCGCCAAGCTGGCCGATAAGGTGGCCGGGGTTTTTGTGCCTGTGGTGCTGGTGATTGCGGCGGTGACGGCGGCTGTTTGGCTGGGTTTGGGGGCAAGCGGCGGTTTTGCGCTGGCCCGTGCCATATCTGTGCTGGTGATAAGCTGCCCGTGTGCGTTGGGTTTGGCCACGCCGGTGGCGATCATGGTGGGCAGCGGTTTGGGCGCCAAACACGGCATTTTGTTTAAGACGGCGGCAGCTTTGGAGGAGTGCGGCAAAACGCAGATCGTGGCGTTGGATAAGACCGGCACCATTACCCAAGGCACGCCCGAAGTGACGGATATTTGCCCGGCGGACGGTGTGGATAAGGCCGAGCTGCTGCGGCTGGCGGCGGCGTTGGAGGCGGACAGCGAACACCCCCTGGCAGGTGCGGTGGTGCGCCGTGCGGCGGCTGAGAATATCGCGTATAAAGATGAGTTGATAACCGACTGGCAGATTGAGGCTGGCGGCGGCTTGTGCGGTATTTGGCAGGGTAAGCGGCTGGCTGGCGGCAATCTGGCTTATATTAAGCGCGAGGCTGCGGTGGAGGAGAAGTGGCGGAAGCTGGCCGAAGATTGGGCGGCCGAGGGTAAAACGCCGCTGTATTTTGCCGTGTCCAACCGTCTGCTGGGGATGATGGCGGTGGCTGATGTGCTGCGTGAGGACAGCCGTGCCGCGATCAGCGAGCTGCAAAGCCTGGGCTGCCGTGTGGTGATGCTGACGGGTGATAATCGGCGGACGGCGGAGAAAATCGGCCGTGATGCCGGGGTGACCGAGGTGTTGGCTGAACTGCGGCCCGATGACAAGCAGCAGGCGGTGCGGCGGCTGCAAGCACAGGGCAAGGTGCTGATGGTGGGTGACGGCATAAACGATGCACCGGCGCTGGCGGCGGCTGATTTGGGCGTGGCCGTTGGCGCAGGCACCGATGTGGCGGTGGATGCGGCCGAGGTTGTGCTGATGAAGAACAGTTTGGCTGATGTGGCGGCGGCTATACGGCTTAGCAGGGCCACGCTGCGTATCGTTAAGCAGAATTTGTTTTGGGCGTTTGCCTATAATGCGGCCGGTATCCCGCTGGCGGCAGGTGTGTTTATCCCTGTGCTGGGTTGGCAGCTTAACCCGATGTTTGCGGCGGCGGCGATGAGCTTATCCAGTTTTTGTGTGGTTAGCAACGCCCTGCGGCTGAATTTATTTAAGCTGTATCCGATTGAAAAAGCCGCTGATAAATTTGATAATCTATTTGATAATAATAAAGAAATTGATAAAACGGAGGTGAAGATGATGAAGAAAACCATGCGTATTGAGGGTATGATGTGCGGCCATTGTGAGGCCCGTGTGCAGAAGGTGCTGTTGGCGCTGCCCGGTGTGGAATCGGCAGTGGCCAGTTCTGCGGAGGGCACGGCGGTGGTTGAACTCTCGGCCGAGGTGAGCGATGCTGATTTGCGGGCGGCGGTGGAGGCGCAGGATTACACCGTGACCGGCATTGAGTAAAATATGCCGTGTGAAGGGGCATAAAACAGTTAAATTTGGCAAAAAAATTCGCTCTGCGGTGTTGATACCTGCGGCCCGATGGCTGCTGATATGGACAAAGCAGGGCGAATTTGCTATAATAATGTTATAATTTGATGGCATTGTGTTTTTGATTAAGGAGTTTTATGCTGAAAGATTTTAAGGCCTGGCTGCGCCGCACACCGGAGTTTTATGCGCTGGTGGGGCTGTTGGCGGCTTATCTGCTGCTGTTTTTTGGGCTGGATCTGGCGGTGAAGGAGCCGCAGTTTATCCTGCACAGCCCGTTGGATGATATGATACCGTTTAATGAATGGTTTGCGGTGTTTTATTTTTTGTGGTTCCCGATTTTTCCGGGCAGCTTGCTGGCTTTTTTGCTGCTGGATAAGGCCGATTTCCGGGAATTGTGCTTTGTGGTTTTTACGGGGGCAATAATCAGCTTTGCGGCATATATATGGCTGCCGACGGGGTTGGAACTGCGCCCGGAGATGCTGCCGAGGGACAACTTTTTCTCCCGGCTGATGCAGTTTATCTGGCTGGTGGATTCACCGCGCAACGTCTGCCCATCGCTGCATTGTTCCATATCGTCGGCGATTGCTTTGGTGGCCTGCCGCAGCCGCAGTTTGCGGGGGCGTGTTCTGCTGAAAGCTGCCGTGGCGGTGCTGATGCTGCTTATCTGCTTATCAACACTGTTTGTGAAGCAACATTCGGTGTGGGATGTTTTTGCCGGCGTGGGGATGAGCCTGCTGCTTTTTTGCGCGGCAGAAATTTGGCGGAAAGTTAAACAGGTATAGCTGGGGGTTTGGGTTGTAATAACCCTGTAAAGATGATATAATTTAACCGTAAGGTGATGTGTGAGGAACCGTGAGGTTATTGTTGATTTTTAAGGAGGGAATGATGTGTCCGGCCATGTGCTTGATGAGATTAACCGTTGTTTGAATTGCCGCAAGCCTGCCTGTCGGCAGGGATGTCCCATCAATACGCCCATTCCGCAGATGATTCGGCTTTTGAAGGAGCATCGCCCCAATGAGGCGGGTGAAATGCTGTTTGACAATAATCCGCTTTCGCTGATATGCTCTATCGTATGTATGCATGAGAAACAGTGTGAGGGGCATTGTGTGCTGGGCAGAACCGGCTCGGCGGTGCAGATAAGCAGCATTGAGAATTATATCTCCGATACTTTTTTTGATAAGATGCAGCCGGAGCTGGCGCCGCCCAACGGCATTGCGGTGGCGGTTATCGGCAGCGGACCGGCGGGCATAACGGTGGCGGTGGAGATGGCCAGACGCGGTTACAGCGTGACGATTTTTGAGGCGAAGGATAAAATCGGCGGCGTAATGCAGTACGGCATCCCGGATTTTCGCCTGCCCAAGAGCATTTTGAAGCGCTATAAGCAAAAGTTGGAGTCTATGGGCATTACCATTCGTCTGAACACCACCATTGGCAACGCGCTGAGTATTGATAACCTGTTCCGTGACGATTACCGCGCGGTGTTTATCGGCAGCGGTGTGTGGCGCGCCCGCACCCTGGGGGTTAAGGGTGAGAGCCGCGGAAATGTGCGCTTTGGTCTGGATTATTTATCCAACCCCGGCCAGCATGAGCTGGGGGAAGAGGTGGCGATCATCGGCATGGGCAATACCGCCATGGATGTGGCCAGAACAGCACTTCGCCGCGGCAGCAAAAAGGTGACTCTGTACTCCAATATGCTGGTGGCCACGGCCGCCAAGCGGGAGCTTACATACGCCCAGCTGGACGGTGCCGAGCTGGAATTTGGCAAGCAGCTGGTGGAAATCAACGAAAAAGGCCCCGTCTTCCGTGATGTGGTGTTTAATATGCAGGGTGATTCGGTGGGCTTGCAGGGCGATTTGCAGCAGGTGGAGGCTGACTCGGTGGTGATTGCCGTAAGCCAGGGCCCGCGCCGCCGTCTGGTGGATACCACGCCCGGTTTGCAGGTGGATGCTTCCGGCTTTTTGGTGGTGGATGACCAGGGCCAGACCACCAAGGAGATGGTTTTTGCTGCCGGTGATGTGGTGACCGGCCCGATGAATGTGGTGACCGCCGTTACTGATTCTAAACGGGTGGCGGCCAACATGGACCGTATGCTGCAAGAGCAGATAAATCAGCAGTAAAATTAAGCAAAATAAAAACGGGTGCGGTTTTGGATAACCGCACTCATTTTTTAATGTTATATGGGGGTATATGGGGGTTAATTCTGCCACTTTTCGGGCGGGATATTATCGGCCTTTAACTTTTGCTGCACAAAGCTGCTGAACAGCGCATAAGCCACCGAGCAAAGCGGGATGAACACCAGCATACCCAGTATGCCCAGCAGATTGCCGCCCAGGGTGATGGCCACCAGCACCCAGATTGCCGGCAAACCGACCGAACCGCCGACCACTCTGGGGTAGATCAGGTTGCCCTCTATCTGTTGCAGTACCAGGAACATTACCAGAAAAATCACGGCCTGCATGGGGTTGTTAAGTGCGATGAACAGGGCGCTGATGATACAGCCGACAAAGGCACCGAAGATGGGCACCAGCGAGGTCACGCCAATCAGCACGGCGGTGAGGGTGGCATACGGCAGACGCAGCAGCAGCATGGCCACAAAGAACATCAGGCCGAGAATACAGGCTTCCAAACATTGGCCGGTGATGAAATTGGCAAAGGTGCGGTCAGTAAGGCGCAGAACCTCCACCGCTTTGTCGGCCTTGGGGGTGGGCAGCAGGGTGTAAAGCACCTGTTTGCCCTGCTCGGCCAGCTTTTCTTTGCCGAAAAGCAGGTAAATGGAGAAGAAAAAGCCGATGAACAGCGTGGTAAAGGCGCTGATGATGCTGCCTAAGATATTAAAGCCGGAGGCGAACAGACTGCCCAGATTTTGCAGCATTTTGGCCGCCTTATCAGACACGGTGCTGATGTTAAGGCCCAGATCCTGCAAGGTCTGCTCCAAATCGGGAAAGAGCCGCAGTACCTCGGGCGGGATGGTTGCCAGATATTGGCCGGCGTTTTTTACCGCCTGCATGGCCTGCTGAGAAATTGTGCCCAGCGTGGTGATCATTTGCGGGATGACTACTATAACCACCAGCGAGCAGGCCAGCAGCAGCAGCGCCAGCGTCAGCAGCCAGGCCAGCGGCCGGCGTATGCTTTGCAGCTTGGTGGATTTGGGCAGCAGGTGCTTCTCTATGGCGCGCATGGGCACATTGAACACAAAGGCAATACCGCCGCCCAGCAGAAACGGCGTCAGCAGCGAGCCGATACCGGAGAGAAATCTGCCGGCCGCATAGGTGTGAGTTAATGCCCAGTTTAACAGCACCGCACCGAAGATTATCACCGCCAGCGTCAGGGCGGTTTTTCTGCTGATATTAAAGTTGTTGTTATTCATATACCCACCTATCTATCTATCTTATATATTCATAAATAATATTGCGTGTTGATTATATACGGCAGTTATTAAATGCCTGTAAATTATATTATCACAGATGCGGCGGCAAAAAACAAGAGCCGCGGCGGCTTATTTTGCAATTTGGCTATTTTGTTTTGCGTAATCTGGGTGTATAATAAACTTTTAGTTGTGATTTTGGCATATTTTTATGGAAATTTTGACGGAGGCTTAAAAAAATGAATTTTATGCTGGTTTTGCAGCAGATGCTGATGCTGCTGTTGATGATGTTTATTGGTTATGTGATGGAGCGCAAACACCTGCTGGGCGAAAACGCCAACGGGATATTATCCAAGGTGGTGCTTAATGTGACGCTGCCGGCGCAGATCATCACCTCGTTCTCGGTGGACGGGGGTGCGCTGGATAACGCCGCGCTGGGGCGCACATTTTTGTTCTCGGCGGTGGTGTATGCGGTTTATTTTGCGGTGGCTGCTGTTATGGTGCGTCTGCTGAAACTGCCGACCGAACAGCGCGGGACATACCAATATATGCTCATCTTTGGCAACGTGGGGTTTATGGGCTTCCCCGTCATCACCGCGATTTTTGGGGCAGACAAGCTGGTTTTTGCGGTAATTTTCAACATTGTGTTTAATCTGCTGGTGTTCTCGGTGGGGCTGCAAATGATTGCGGGAGCCGGGCAGGCCGCCTTTGATTGGCGCAAACTGCTGAACCTGCCGCTGCTGTCATCGGTGTTGGCGCTGGTGCTGTTCTTTTTGCATATTCCGCTGCCGCAGGTGGTGAACTCTGCGCTGCTGACGCTGGGTAATGCCACCACGCCGCTGGCCATGCTGATTTTGGGCTGCACTATTGCCGCCATGCCGTTAAAAGAGCTTTTTGAGGAATGGCGGGTTTACCTGTTTGTGGGCGTAAAGCTGCTGGTGCTGCCGCTGCTGATTTTTGTGCTGCTTAAACCGCTGCTGCCGGCGGACGATGTGCTGGGGCAGATTTTGGTGGTGCTCTCGGCCATGCCGGTGGCCACCAACGCCACCATGATGTCGGTGGAATACGGCGGCGATGTCAAGCTGGTATCACAGGGCATATTTTTCACCACGGTTCTTTCAGTACTTACCATACCGTTGCTGGTAATGGTACTGTAAATTTTGTCATAAAAATAGGCGCAGATTATTACAACTGTACTCTCGGTGCTGACCATACCTTTGCCGGTAATGGTACTGTAATGTCATAAAAAGGCGTAAAATCCGCTGTAATTAAGCGGTAATGCAGGGAAAAGCAGGGCCGGGTATTGAAAACAGCGGCCCGGTATGCTACAATGAACTGATTGATAATGGGTAAAGTCCGTAAATTTGTCGGTATTATATTGTATATGATGAACTGCGGGCTGATAACTTGGAGGTAAACTATGGAAATTGATGCTAAAATGGTTGAATATGTGGCCGAACTCAGCAAGCTGCGCCTATCGGAGGATGAGAAGGTGCTGATGCAGCAGGATTTGACCAGAGTTTTGCAGTATATGGACATTCTCAACTCGCTGGATACCTCGGCGGTGCAGCCGCTTACGCACGTTTCCGGTGTGGAGAATGTTTTGCGTGAGGATGTGGCGGCCGGAAGCTTTGGCCGTGATAAGATTTTGCAGAATGCCATCGCGGTGGAGGACGGCTGCTTTAAGGTGCCGCAGACCGTAGAATAGGCCGTAAAGGCAGGAGGATTTTGATTATGCAACAAACAGCGAAGGAGCTGAAAGCTGCTTTGGCCCAGGGCAAAACCACGGCTGCTGCGGCCACGGCGGCTTATTTGGAGGAAATCTCCAAGTATGACGGCGTGTATCATGCTTATAATTCTATCAACACGGCAGCGGTTGAGGATGCTGCCAGGGTGGACGAGCGTCTGGCAGAGGGCCTGACCGGCCTGTTGGCCGGTGTGCCGATTGCCATTAAAGACAATATTGCCACCGAAAATTTGCCCACCACTTGCAGTTCGCGCATTTTGGAGGGTTTTATGTCGCCCTATAACGCCACGGTTATCGAGAAGCTGGCTGAGGCCGGTGCGGTGATCCTCGGCAAGGCCAATATGGATGAATTTGCCATGGGCAGCACCACTGAGACCTCTTACACCGGTATCACCCGCAACCCCTGGGATGAAAACCGTGTTCCCGGCGGCAGCTCCGGCGGTTCGGCAGCGGCTGTTGCGGCAGGCTTGGCACCTGTTGCTCTCGGCTCCGATACCGGCGGTTCCATCCGCCAGCCTTGCGCTTACTGCGGCCTTACGGGTATTAAACCCACTTACGGTGCGGTTTCCCGTTACGGCCTGCTGGCTTACGGTTCTTCTCTTGACCAGATTGGCCCGATTGCCCATAATGTGGAGGATTGTGCGGCGGTGCTTTCGGTTATCGCCGGTTATGATGAAAAAGACAGCACCTCGGCCGAGGGTGTGCAGTTTGATTTTGCCGCTGCGCTGAATGACGATTTGCGCGGCAAGAAGATTGGCCTGCCCACCAACTATCTGGGTGAGGGTTTGAATCCCGAAATCCGTGCTGCTATTCTGGCGGCGTGTGAGAAATTTACCGAGCTGGGCGCCGAGATTGAAGAATTTGAGATGCCGATGATGGAATACGCTGTGCCGGCCTACTATATTATTGCGTCGGCCGAGGCCAGCTCCAATTTGCAGCGCTATGACGGCATTAAGTACGGCTATCATCCCGAATCCTTTACCGATTTGGAGGATTTGTATTTGACCACCCGCAGCGAAGGCTTTGGCTTTGAGGTTAAACGCCGCATTATGCTGGGTACTTTCGCATTAAGCTCCGGCTATTATGATGCGTATTATCAGAAGGCATTGAAGGTGCGTACCTTGATTCGTCAGGCCTTTGATGCGGCCTTTGCCAAGTATGATGCGATTATCAGCCCGGTGGCCCCCACCACCGCACCGCGTTTGGGCGAGAGCTTGTCTGACCCGCTGGCTATGTATCTCTCTGATATTTACACCGTATCGGTAAATCTGATTGGTATTCCGGCTATTGCCCTGCCCTGCGGCTTCGACAGCGAGAATATGCCGATTGGTATGCAGCTGCTGGGCAAAGCTATGAGCGAAGAAACGCTGGTTAATCTGGGTTATGCTTATCAGCAGCACACAGATTGGCACCTGCGTACCCCCGAATTAAAGACGGAATTAAATACGGAAATTGAAATGCAGAAGGAGGCTGAATAATGGCTGGCTATAAAAACACCGGTTATGAGGTGGTTATCGGCCTGGAAGTTCATGTGGAGCTGAACACGGCCACCAAAATTTTCTGCAACTGCTCCACCGAGTTCGGCGGCCTGCCGAACACCCATGTCTGCCCGGTATGCTCGGGTATGCCGGGTGTACTGCCCGTAATGAACAAGCAGGTGTTGGAGAAAGCGATTGCCGCAGGTATCGCCACCAACTGCACCATTACCCAGCAGTGTAAATTTGACCGCAAAAATTATTTCTATCCGGACCTGCCGAAGGCGTACCAGACATCGCAGCTGTATCTGCCCATCTGCCGCAACGGTTATCTGGAAATTGAGGGCGATAACGGCCCCAAAAAAGTGCGTATTCACCAGATCCACATGGAGGAGGACGCCGGCAAGCTCAGCCACGATGCCAAAAGCGGCAGCACGCTGATCGACTATAACCGCTGCGGTGTGCCCCTGCTGGAAATCGTCAGCGAGCCGGATATGTCCTCGGCCGATGAGGTGCTGGCTTATCTGGAAAAACTGAAATCCACCATGGAGTATCTTAATGTGTCCGACTGCAAGATGCAGGAGGGCTCCATGCGCGCCGACGTTAATCTGTCGGTTCGCCGCTGCGGTGACCCGGAACTGGGCACCCGCACCGAAACCAAGAATATGAACTCCTTTAAGGCGATTGCCCGCGCGATTGAGGCCGAAATTTTCCGCCAGATCGAGCTGATCGAGGACGGCGGCCATGTACGGCAGGAAACACGCCGCTGGGATGATGAAAAGGGCGTGGGTTACGCTATGCGCTCCAAGGAGAACGCCCACGATTACCGCTACTTCCCCGAGCCGGACCTGGCGCCCATCAACATCAGCGATGAGCATTTGGCCCGTGTTGCCGCCACTATTCCGGAGCTGCCCGACCAAAAGCAGGCCCGCTATGTGGAGGATTTTAAGCTCTCGGCCTATGATGCCGCCCAGCTTACCCGTTCTCGCCATCTGGCCGGGATTTTTGAGCAGACCGTAGCTTTGTGCAATCTGCCCAAAGAGGCCGCCAACTTCCTGTTGGGTGACTGTATGCGCCTGATGAATGCCGAGGGGCGTGAGGCGGCTGATCTGACCTTCTCTCCTGAGAGATTGGCCGAGCTGTTGAAGCTGGTGGCTGCCGGCACTATCAACAAAACCACCGCCAAGGCGATTTTTGAGAAGATCTATGCCGAGGACATTGACCCTGTGGCCTATGTTAAGGAGAACGGCTTGGAGATGATGAGTGATGATGGCGAGCTGGACAGCCTGATTGCCGGTATCATCGAGGCCAACCCCAAATCCGTAGCTGATTATAAAAATGGCAAGAAGGCAGCGGTAGGCTTCCTGGTGGGCCAGGTTATGAAGGCTACCAAGGGCAAGGCCGACGCCGGCAAGGTCAACGCCAAGCTGACCGAACTGCTGAATAAATAATTGCTTAATAATTGCTTAATATAGTAAAAAAAATGACCGCTGAATCGTCAACCAAACGTATATGCTTGCGTAAACATTTGGCGGAAATCGAGAAAATCTGGCAAGAGGAATGTAAATTTTAACAGGAGAATTGCTATGACTACCGATAATTATACCAGCCCGCTTTCCAGCCGTTATGCCAGCAAGGAGATGCAGCATCTGTTCTCGGCGGACAATAAATTCCGCACCTGGCGCCGGCTTTGGATTGCCCTGGCCGAGACAGAGCAGGAATTTGGTCTGGATATTACCGATGAGCAGCTGACTGAGCTGAAAGAGCATATTGAGGACATTGATTATGCGGCGGCAGCGGCCTATGAGAAGAAGCTGCGCCATGATGTGATGGCCCATGTGCATACTTACGGCGATTGCTGCCCGACTGCCCGCGGTATCATTCATCTGGGGGCGACCAGCTGTTATGTGGGTGATAACACCGACATAATCATAATGCGGGACGCGCTGCGGCTTATCCACGGCAAGCTGATAAATGTGATTGCCAAACTGGCAGATTTTGCCGAGGAGTATAAAGCGCTGCCCACCCTGGGTTATACGCATTTTCAGCCGGCACAGCCCACCACCGTGGGCAAGCGGGCCACACTTTGGTTGCAGGATTTGCTGCTGGATGTGGAGGAGGTTGAGCATAAGCTGGGCAAGCTGGCTTTGCTCGGCTCTAAGGGGACGACGGGCACGCAGGCCAGCTTTTTGGAACTCTTTGAGGGAGACCATGAGAAGGTGAAGGCGGCGGAGCTGAGAATCGCGGAGAAGATGGGTTTTGAACGCTGCCTGGCGGTTTCGGGCCAGACATATACCCGCAAAATCGACGCCATGGTGCTGGCAACGCTTTCCGGAATTGCTCAGAGCGCACACAAATTCTCTAATGATATGCGGCTGTTGCAGCATTTGAAGGAGATCGAGGAGCCTTTTGAGAAAAATCAGATAGGTTCATCCGCCATGGCTTACAAGCGCAACCCCATGCGCTCGGAGAGGATGGCAGCGCTGGCCCGATATGTGATGATTGACGCACTGAACC
The DNA here is from genome assembly GCA_017397935.1 of Bacillota bacterium. Taxonomy (GTDB): domain Bacteria; phylum Bacillota; class Dehalobacteriia; order UBA4068; family UBA4997; genus Avidehalobacter. Next base: position 35,024 of record JAFQHN010000017.1, on the reverse strand, counting down.
CCGCTGTTACGGCGGCTTCTCAGTGGTTTGAACGCTCGCTGGATGACTCGGCCAACAAGCGTTTGAGTATGCCCGAGGCGTTTTTGGCGGTGGATGCGATTTTGGAGCTGTATCTGAATGTGGCCTCCGGTTTGGTGGTGTATCCGCGGGTGATCGAGAAGCACCTGCTGGCCGAGCTGCCCTTTATGGCCACCGAGAATATTTTGATGGATGCGGTGAAGGCCGGCGGTGACCGCCAGGAGCTGCATGAGAAGATCCGTCAGTATTCTATGCAGGCAGGCGACCGCATTAAGCGTGAGGGCGGCGACAACAACCTGTTGGAGCTGATTGCGGCCGACCCTGCGTTTAATATGGATCTGGGCAAGCTGACCGAATTGCTGTGGCCGGAGAATTACACCGGACGGGCCAGGGAGCAGACCGAAGAATTTCTGGCTGAGGAAGTGCGGCCGCTGCTGGCGCGATATACCGGGGAATTGGGCCTGACAGCCGAAATATTTGTATAAAAAATTATAACTTTGGCAGGAAAACCGCCTGACCTTATGGAATATAAAAAATTTAGCATATTTTGGCGTATTTTATGCGCGTTTTAATATGGAACAGCAAAAATAAATAAAAATGCTTAAAAACGGCCGGCCGCAAGGCTGTTGGCCGTAAAATCAGGAAGGAAGAATTGGAAACTATGGACGTAAATGCAAAAGTTTTGTCCCGCGAGGGCAACGAAGTAACTCTGGAAATGACTGCAAGCGCTGCTGATTTGGACCGCGCTATTGCAATCACCCTGAAAAAAATCTCTAAGGAAGTAAACATTCCCGGCTTCCGCTCCGGCAAAGTGCCTGCTAAAATCGTTGAGAACTATGTTGGCGAGGAGGCTCTGCTGCAAGAGGCTTTGGAGGATATGTTGCAGGAGATGTACGGTGCTGCCATCGACCAGACCGGTATTTTCCCGGTTGACCAGCCCCGTTTGGATGTTAAGAACCTGACCCGCGGCGAAGATGTTCAGCTGGAAGTTAAGGTTGTGGTTAAGCCCGAGGTTAAGCTGGGCCAGTACAAGGGTATCGAGGTGGAAAAAGAGCTGTATGTTCCCACCGAGGAGGACATTGACAACGAAATCAAGCGTATGCAGGAGCGTATTGCCCGCACTATGGATATGCCCGAAGGCACCGCTGTTGAGGACGGCGACATCGCTGTAATCGACTTTGAGGGCTTTGTTGACGGTGTGGCATTTGAAGGCGGCAAGGGTGAGAAATATCCGCTGGGCATTGGCACCCACACCTTCATCCCCGGTTTTGAGGATCAGCTGATCGGCGTTAAATCCGGCGAGGAAACCGATGTTAAGGTTACCTTCCCCGAGGAATATCACAGCACCGAGCTGGCCGGCAAAGAGGCTGTTTTTAAGGTTAAGGTACATGATGTACGCCGCCGTGATCTGCCGCCGGTTGATGACGATTTTGTAAAGGATATGCGCGAGGACTGCGATACCGTGGCTGAGCTGCGTGAGAAGCTGATGGCTGAGATGCAGGAGAAGGCCGAGCAGATGGCTGTTGATGTTGCCCAGAACAAGGCTTTGGAGCAGGTTGTGGCCAACGCCGAGATGGATGTTCCCGCTATTATGATCGACGAAAAGCTGGACCAGATGCTGCGTGACTTTGAAGGCCAGCTGCAATATCAGGGACTGACTTTGGAGAAATTCTTCGAGCTGACCAACTCTACCCGTGCTGATTGGAAGGCCAAGCAGAAGGATCGCGCCGAGATGACTGTTAAGCAGGACCTGGTGCTGGAAGCCATCGTTAAGGCTGAGAATATTCAGGCTGAGGACGCTGATATGGAAAAACAGATGCAGGAAATTGCCGACACCTATGGCAAGACCTTGCAGGAGATCAAGAACACCTTCTCTTCTAATGAGCAGTTGAAGTTCTTTGAGTACAATGTTAAGATGTTGAAGGCCATTGACCTGATCAACGCCAACACTGTAATTAAATAATTTACCCCGAAAAACGGGAAATTAATGACAATTTAAGGATATTTTGTGGTATGCGTATAAACCTTTGGTCTATACGCATACTATTTCTAAGACTTTGGGCGGAGGAGAATAATATGAATATGTTGATTCCGATGGTGGTGGAGCAGACCAGCCGGGGAGAACGTTCTTATGACATTTACTCTCGGCTGCTGAAAGACCGCGTAATTTTTTTGGGCAGCGAGATCAATGATGCGGTGGCTAACCTGGTGATTGCCCAGTTGTTGTTCCTGGAATCGGAGGATGCCGAGAAGGATATTCATCTGTATATCAACAGCCCCGGCGGTTCGATTACGGCCGGCATGGCGATTTTTGACACCATGCAGTATATCCGGCCTGATGTAAGCACCATTTGCATTGGCATGGCGGCCTCGATGGGGGCGTTTTTGCTGACGGCCGGTGCTATCGGCAAGCGTTATGCCCTGCCTAACAGCGAGATTATGATTCATCAGCCGCTGGGTGGTACGCAGGGCCAGGCCACGGATATTGAGATCCACGCCAGACGGATTATTCAGATGAAGGAAAAATTGAACCACATCATGGCTGAAAGATCCGGCCAGACTTATAAGAAGATTTGTGCCGATACCGAGCGTGATTTCTTTATGAGTGCCGAGGCAGCGCTGAAATACGGCCTGATTGACGCGGTTATTGATAAACACTAAGCAATAATTTTCTGTGGAAACTTTTTTAAGGAGTGGAAAAAATGCCCAAAAGGCCAGGTGATATGGAGCAGATTCGCTGTTCCTTCTGCGGCAAAACCCAGGACGAAGTACGCAAGCTGATTGCAGGGCCCGGTGTGTGCATCTGTAATGAGTGTATTGAGCTTTGTGCCGAAATTATTGAGGAGGATGTTTTCCGGGCCGAGGCCGAAGCCGACGAGGAAATGACAGGTGAGATCCCCAAGCCGTATGAGATCAAAGCGGTGCTGGATGATTATGTTATCGGCCAGGATAAAGCCAAGAAGGTGCTGGCGGTTTCGGTTTATAACCACTATAAGCGTATTCGCTGCGGCAATATGGCAGAGGGTGTGGAGCTGCAAAAGAGCAATATTTTGATGCTGGGCCCCACCGGCAGCGGCAAAACCCTGCTGGCGCAGACGCTGGCCAGGATTTTGAACGTGCCGTTTGCGGTGGCCGACGCAACCTCTTTGACGGAGGCCGGCTATGTGGGTGAGGACGTGGAGAATATTCTGTTGAAACTTATTCAGGCAGCAGATTATGACATTGAGCGTGCCCAGAAGGGCATTATCTACATTGACGAGATTGATAAAATTGCCCGCAAGAGCGAAAACCCCTCCATTACCCGTGATGTTTCCGGCGAGGGCGTGCAGCAAACCCTGCTGAAAATTCTGGAAGGTACGGTGGCGTCGGTGCCGCCGCAGGGCGGGCGCAAGCATCCCCACCAGGAGCTGCTGCAAATTGACACCACCAATATTCTGTTTATCTGCGGCGGGGCGTTTTGCGGCATTGAGAACATCATCAAGCAGCGCACCAGCACCAAGACGCTGGGCTTTGGCGCCGAGATTGCCAGCACCCGTGCCGAGGAGGACGCTATTCTGGCCAAGGCCATGCCGGAGGATCTGCTGAAATTTGGGCTGATCCCGGAGTTTGTGGGTCGTTTGCCGGTAATGGTAACGCTGTCTTCTCTGGATAAAGAGGCGCTGATCAAGGTGATGAGCGAGCCGAAGAATGCGTTGGTCAAGCAATACCAAAAGCTGTTTGAGATGGACGGCGTGGAGCTTTGCTTTAATCCTGATGTGTTGGAGGCGGCGGCCGATGAGGCGCTGACCAGAAAAACCGGTGCCAGAGGCCTGCGCTCTATCTTTGAGGAGATGATGATGGATACCATGTTTGAGCTGCCCTCCCGCGGGGATGTGACCAAATGTGTTATCACGCTGGACACGCTGAAAAACCAGCAGCCGCCGCTGCTTATCAAAGAGGACAGCGACAACTGCAAGACGACAGCGTAATATTGGATATAATACTGAATTTATAAGAGAATGACCGGGGTTGGTGACCGGTCATTTTTTTTGTGGCCGAAGCTGCGGTAAAATTTTCAGGCGGAATAAGGCTTTATTTTGACGGCAGAATATGATATACTAATAAATTGAACAGCTGTATGCAATTTTGGGCGGCTGTGGATGAGCTGATATTGGCAGGAGCCTGCATCGTTGGGCTTTTAATGATATGGTTTTATTGCGTGATTTACAGCAATTTTAATGGAGGTTTTTATGCCGGATAATAACAATAAAAAGGGATGGAACCATGATTTCCCGATCTTCCCGGAGGATTTGCCGGAAAATTTGATTGATGAACTGCCCGAGGATTTGGCCGCTTTGGCCGAGGCAGAAGAAAATGCCCGCCCGGAGATTCCCGAGGGTTGTGTGGAGCTGCCGATGATCCCGCTGAGAGGTATGCTGGTGTTCCCCAACACGGTGGTGCATTTGGATGTGGGGCGAGAGAAGAGCATTTTGGCGCTGGACGAGGCCATGCTGACCGGCCGTGAGATTTTTTTGGCTATGCAGAAGGATGTGCAGGTGGAGGACCCCCAGCCGGAGGATATTTATGAGGAGGGCACGGTGGCCGAGATAAAGCAGGTTTTGAAGCTGCCCGGCGGCACTGTGCGGATGATGGTGGGCGGACTAAGACGCGCCAAGGTGGAATATTATACGCAGTTGGAGCCTTATGCTGCGGCGGTGGTGCGGGAGCATGACGAAAATGCGGCCGGGGAAACCATGCTGGATGAGGCTTTGAAGCGCCGCTTGAAGGAGGCTTTTGCCGGTTTTGTGGCGGTGAACAAGAAGTATCCCGCAGAGGCGGCCAACCGTATCAATGCGATTGAAAAGGTGGGCGAGCTGGCGGATGCGGTGGCCGGCAATTTGTTCTTGCAGCTTAATGAGCGGCAAAAGGTGCTGGCGGCTTTTGATGTGCGCAAACGCGTGGAGCTGCTGCTGGAAATTATTGTCAAGGAAACCGAAATTCTGGAATTGGAGCGTAAAATCGGCAGCCGTGTGCATAACCAGATTGAGCGCAACCAGAAGGAGTATTATCTGCGTGAGCAAATCAGGGCTATCAACCATGAGCTGGGGGATAACGAGGACCGCAGCGGTCAGATTGAGGAATACCGCAGCCGCATGGATAAGCTGGCTCTGCCGGATTTTGTGATTGAGAGGCTGGAAAAAGAGTTTGGGCGTCTGCGGCACATGCCGCCGCTGACTGCCGAAGCCAGCGTGGTGGAAAATTATATTGAATGGGTGCTGGATATTCCGTGGCACATTTACACGCAGGATAACAATGATTTGGCTGAGGCCGAGCGTATTTTGGATGAGGACCATTACGGTTTGGAGAAGGTGAAGGAGCGTATTCTGGAATATCTGGCGGTGCGGCAGCATTCCGGCAGCTTGAAGGGACCGATTTTGTGTCTGGTGGGGCCGCCCGGTGTGGGTAAAACCTCTCTGGCCAAGTCGATTGCCCGGGCACTGGGGCGTGAGTATGTGCGTGTATCTTTGGGCGGCGTGCATGATGAGGCAGAAATCAGGGGCCACCGCCGCACTTATATCGGTTCTCAGCCGGGGCGCATTATGCAGTATATTAAAAATGCCGGCGTAAGTAATCCGCTGTTTTTGCTGGATGAAATTGACAAGATGGCCAGCGATTTCCGCGGGGACCCGGCCAGCGCCATGTTGGAGGTGCTGGACCCGGCCCAGAACAACACTTTCAGCGACCATTATCTGGAATTGCCCTATGATTTATCGCAGGTAATGTTTATTACCACCGCCAATGTGGAGCACGATATTCCGGAGCCGCTGTGGGACAGAATGGAGATCGTGCGGCTGGACAGCTATACCGAGGACCAGAAGATGGAAATTGCCCTGCGTCATCTGCTGCCCAGACAGCGCGCAGAGCATAAACTGACCGCCAAGCAGCTTTCTATTACCAACAATGTGCTGTTGGAGATCATCCGCAGCTATACCCGCGAGGCCGGTGTGCGCAGCTTGGAGCGTCAGCTGGCCAAAATTTGCCGCAAGGCCGTGAAGGGCATTGTCAGCGGAGAATGGGAGAAATTGAGCGTTAGCAAACGCAATTTGAAGGAGCTGCTGGGCGAGCCGCAGTTCCATTATGATGTGATTGGCAAGAAACCGGCGGTGGGCGTGGTAAACGGCCTGGCGTGGACGGCGGCCGGCGGTGATATGCTGACGGTGGAGGTGCAGCTGCTGCCGGGTAAGGGCAATTTGCTGCTGACGGGCCAGCTGGGTGATGTGATGAAGGAAAGTGCGCAGGCCGGCTGGACTTATCTGAGGTCTATCGGCGGCGAGTACAATGTGCCCGAGGACGTGAGCAAGCTGGATATTCATCTGCACGTGCCGGAGGGCGCAATACCCAAGGACGGGCCTTCGGCCGGTATTACCATGGCAACTGCGCTGGCATCAGCTTTCAGCGGGCGGCCGGTTAAAAACGATGTGGCCATGACCGGTGAGATCACGCTGACGGGGCGTGTGCTGCCGATTGGCGGCTTGAAGGAAAAATCCATCGCGGCGCACAGGGCCGGTGTAAAAACCGTGATTATCCCCAAGGACAATAAACGGGATTTGCCTGAGCTTCCGCAGGTGGTGCGCGATAATGTGAAATTTGTCTGCGCCGAAACCTTGCAGGATGTGCTGGCGGTGGCGCTGGTATAACTTTTAATATATGAGGAAGAAATTATGCAAATAAAAAAAGCCGATTATCTGCTGACGGCGGTTAAGCCATCGCAGTATCCTGAGGCGGTGCTGCCGGCGGTGACTTTTTGCGGGCGGTCTAATGTGGGCAAAAGTTCGCTGATAAACACGCTGCTGAACCGCCGCAACCTGGCACGCACCAGTGCCCAGCCGGGCAAAACCCGCACCATTAACTTTTATGATATTGACCATGCGTGGTATCTGGTGGACCTGCCGGGCTACGGCTTTGCCAAGGTGGCGAAATCGGAGCGCGAGAACTGGCGGTTTATGATCGACCAGTTTTTGCACGGATACAAGGGGCCGACGCTGTTTTTGCAGCTGGTGGATATTCGGCACGAGCCGAGCGAGCTGGACAAGCAGATGTGGAGTTGGCTGATGGCGGCCAATGTACCGACGCTGCTGGTGGCCACCAAGGCCGATAAAATCAGCAGAGGCGCGCGGGACAAGCACCTGACGGTTATCAGCAAGGCGCTGGGGGCGAAGAAGAGCGAAATCATCCCGTTTTCATCGGTGAACAGGGACGGGCGAGAGGTTTTGTTGGGCCGTATCGAGGAATATTTGCTGGCCTTGCAGGATAATAATAATGATGAAAATAATCCTGAACAGCCGCAGACTGTGGCAGAAGATGTGCTGAATGACGAGGTTTAAGCCGTGGAGAAAACTTATAAGGCGCTTATCGTGGGCGATGTGGTGGGGCGTTGCGGCCGTGAGGCCTTGGAGAAGGCCCTGCCCGAGCTTCAATGGGAATTTGATGTGGATTTTACGGTGGTAAACGGCGAGAATACCACCAACGGCAAGGGGCTTAGCCGCCAGGGGTTTGCGTTTTACCGTGATTTGGGTGTGGATGCGATTACGCTGGGCAACCATATCTGGGGCAACCGTGATATTTTTAGCCTGTTGGAAAAAGAGGAGAAGATTTGTCGGCCGGCCAACCTGCCTGAGGGTACACCCGGCGAGGCGTATCGGATTTTTAAGTGCGGTGATGTGAAAATTGCCGTAATCAACCTGCTGGGGCGGGTGTATATGAATATGCCGGCGCTGGATTGCCCTTTTCGCAGGGTGGAGGAGCTGTTGAAGGAGATCAAGCAGCAAACGCCGATTGTGCTGGTGGATTTCCACGCCGAAACAACATCGGAGAAGCTGGCGCTGGGGCGGTTTTTGGATGGACGGGTGACGGCGGTGTGGGGTACGCATACCCACGTGCAGACCAATGACGCCAAGCTGCTGCCCAGGGGCACGGCTTATATCTCCGACGTTGGGATGACGGGGCCGCTGGATTCTATTTTGGGGGTGGAGGCCGAAACGGTGGTGGAACGCTACCTGAACGGCAAACCGACACCTTTCCGTGTGGCTGAGGGTGAGGCGGAGCTGAACGCCGCTTTGCTGGAATTTACCGCTGAGGGTAAAGCCAAAAAAATTGAAGTGATTAAGAGACTGGTGCGGCCGTAAGGGCCGCACTTTTTTATATGGAGGCTGTAAAAGCCGCACCTTTTTATATGGACGGCTGTGAGAGGCGGCTGTTTTTGCATTGTGCGGCCGGATAATTTATGTATAAAAATGTATAATGCCGAATATTTTAATGTGTTTTGTTGTGAATTATATTAAATTTACGGAGTTTTATGGCGATTTGCCTGTAAAACCTTTGATTTTACGGTTGAGGCATTACAATATGCAAAATTTATGGTATTATTATAATGCTGTCTTTATAATAGGTTGAAAATGTCGTAACCGCGGCTTAAATTATAGGAAAATGAGGTAAGTAAGATGGAATCGATGGAATCAATGGAATTTATGGATCTGATGATGTATTGGATAACGGAGATCAACTCTAAGGTAAACGGCTTTGTGTGGGGTTTGCCGGCGATCACCTGCATTATCGGTGTGGGTTTGCTGCTTTCGTTCCGCACGGGGTTTGTGCAGTTTCGGCGGTTTGTGTTTGCCATTCGGCAGACGGTGGGCAAGGCTTTTAGGCGTGAACAGGCGGCGGACGGCACCATTACGCCTTTTCAGGCGGTGTGTACGGCGCTGGCCGGCACGGTGGGCACGGGTAATATTGCCGGTGTGGCGGGTGCGATTGCCATTGGCGGCCCCGGTGCGGTGTTCTGGATGTGGATGTCGGCTCTGCTGGGTATGTGTACCAAATTCTCTGAGGTGACCTTGGCTGTGCACTTCCGTGAGCGCAACGCTCGCGGCGAAGTGGTGGGCGGCCCGATGTATTACATCAAGAACGGCCTGGGCAAAAACTGGCATTGGCTGGCGGCGCTGTTTGCCCTGTTTGGCACGCTGGCGGTTTTCGGTACCGGCAACGCCACCCAAACCAACACCATTGTTTCGGCTATTGATACGGCGCTGTTGAGTTATAATGTAATTACGCCTGAGAGCACCGGCACGGTTAATCTGGTGCTGGGTCTGATTATTGCGGCGCTGGTGGGTGCGGTGCTGTTTGGCGGCGTTAAGCGTATTGGCCAGGTGGCCGAGAAGCTGGTGCCGTTTATGGTGCTGCTGTATCTGGGTATGAGCGTGGGCGTGTTGATTATCAACTTTGAGAATATCCCCAATGTGTTTTATCAGATTTTCTACGGCGCATTTAATCCCGCTGCGGTGACCGGCGGCGTGGTGGGCAGCAGCTTTTTGTGTCTGCAAAAGGGTGTGGCCCGTGGTATTTTCTCCAACGAGGCAGGCCTTGGTACCGGCTCTATTGCCCATGCCTGCGCAGATGAGAAGGTTCCTGTGCAGCAGGGCCTGTTTGGTATCTTTGAGGTTTTTGCCGATACGATCATTGTTTGTACGCTGACCGCGCTGGTGATTTTGTGCAGCGGCACACCCGTGGTTTATGGGCAGGCGGCCGGTGCCGAGCTGACCATGAACGGTTTTGTTGAAGTTTATGGCAGTTGGGTAAGCATTTTTATGGCGCTGGCTATGTGCTGCTTTGCTTTTTCCACCATTTTGGGTTGGGGTCTGTATGGCAGTCGCTGTGTGGAATTTTTGCTGAAAGAAAAGGCAATCAAGCCGTTTATGGCGCTGTATGTGCTGGTGACCATCCCCGGTGCGACGATGGATTTGGGCCTGCTGTGGAGTATTGCCGAGACCTTTAACGGTTTGATGGCGATCCCCAACCTGATTGGTCTGTTCCTGCTCTCCGGTACGGTGGTTAAGCTGACCAGAGAGTATTTTGCCAAGAGAGGCTAAACGATTTTGGGGGCTTTGATAATGAAAGAGCCTGTTAAACACTATGATCTGCATAATCACACCACCGCGTCGGATGGAGCATTTACACCGACGGAACTGGTGAGGCAGGCGGCGGAAATCGGCCTTGGCGGGTTGGCGATAACCGACCATGACACCTTTGATGGCTTATCTGAGGCGGCTGAGGCGGCGAAAAAGCTGCCCATCAGCGTGATTTTCGGTGTGGAGCTGAGCTGTGAGGCGGAAATTGACGGCCGTGCGCATGAGGTGCATATTCTGGGTTTGGGAGTGGACCCGCTGCGCGGAGAACTGCCGCAGAGATTGCAGGAGATGCAGGCGCATCGGCGGCAGCGCGGAGCCAAAATTCTGGCTAAGCTGGCTGAGTTGGGTATGCCGCTGGGCGATGACTGGCTGGCGGATTATGCTGAGCAGGGTTCTCTTGGCCGGGGCTTGATTGCGCGGAAGCTGGTGGAGGCCGGTTATGCGGCGGACAATGATGAGGTTTTTGCCAGGTGGCTTTCTCCGGGGCGGCCTGCCTATGTGCCGCGGCTGAAACTTTCGGCGGAGGAGGCGGTGCGGCTGCTGCATGAGAACGGGGCGTTGGCGGTGCTGGCTCACCCGGTGCAGGTGGGCGATGACCGGATTATCCCCCTGCTGGCGGCGGTGGGCGTGGATGCCATGGAGTGTGCTCACCCCGACCACGACGGGCAGACCGAACAGCATTATCGGCGGCTGGCGGCAGAGTATGGTCTGGCGGTAAGCGGCGGCTCTGATTGCCACACCGGCGGTTTGGGCGGACATTTTGCCACCGGGGCTGAGCTGGCTGAGCTTTGGTATCGGCGGCGCAAGTGGGCGTTAAAAAATCTCCCCGATCCTTATGAGTTGCTGAACGGGAACTAACAAGTAAAATGAGAAAAATATTGGCGGAATTTGGCAGCGGCATGGTCGCTGCCTTTTGCTATAAAAAACGGGTGATTTGCATATAATAAGCCAAACCGAAAAAGGGAGGCAAAAATTTTGGCGGAAAGACAACGGGTGGGCGATGATAAGGAATTGACGCTGCTGCCCTGTTTTGGCGGGGAAACCAAACGCTCTCTGGCCGAGCAGCTTTTGCAGCAGCGGGTGGAGGCCTTGGAGGAGAGATTGGAGCAGATGCGGTTATCACGGCGGGTGCTGATGCGAATTTTGGAGCAGGCCGAGCAGGATAAGCAGGTGGAGCTGGGAAACTTGCGGCGGGAGAATGAGCGCCTGCGCCGACAAAACTCTCTGCTGGCCCGCAGCGCCTGGGAGGGAAATGTGCGGCTGGTGCGTATGCTGCATCAGTGCGAGCAGGAAATTTAAGATATTTTGTACCTTATTGGGGTTTAACGCCTTTTGTGGGGTGCTTAAAAAATATACTCTGCGGTTGTTTTGCCGCAGGGTTTTTTATTGTTATGGCGAGGCGGCAGAGAAATAAGATTTTCTGAGAAAATGGCTAAAATTTGCTGGACAAGCAGACAAAATAAGAGTAAAATAGAGTAAATATGAAGAATAGTGCGAAGTCTGCAAATAATTTAGGAGGTGCTTTTGATGTCTGCCAAAATTATTAAACAAGGTTTGACATTTGATGACGTATTGCTGATTCCGGCTGAATCCTCCGTTCTGCCGCATGAGGTTGATACCAAAACGAACTTTACCCGTAATATTCAGTTGAATATCCCGATTGTCAGCGCCGGCATGGATACCGTAACCGAGTATCGCATGGCCATCGCTATTGCCCGTGAAGGCGGCATTGGTGTAATTCATAAAAATATGTCTATTGAGGCCCAGGCTGCCGAGGTTGACCGTGTAAAACGCTCGGAGCATGGCATTATTATTGACCCTGTATTCCTCTCCCCGGAGGATACTATTGCTGATGCTGAGGTGCTGATGAACCGCTACCGTATCTCCGGTGTGCCGATTACGGTGGAGGGCAAGCTGGTGGGTATTCTGACCAACCGCGACCTGCGTTTTGAGAATGACCCCAGCCGCCAGATCAAAGAGGTTATGACCAGCACTAATCTGGTTACTGCGCCCGAGGGCACCTCGATTGATGATGCCAGAAACATTTTGAAGCAGCATCGCATTGAGAAGCTGCCGATCGTTGATGAAAATTATATGTTGAAGGGCCTGGTTACCATCAAGGATATTCAGAAGATGGTAAAATACCCCAACAGCTGCAAGGATGCCAACGGCCGTCTGCGTGTAGCTGCTGCCATCGGCGTGGGTGCAGGTACTTTTGAACGCGCACAGGCACTTATCGACGCCGGTGTTGACGCATTGGTAATTGATACTGCTCACGGTCACTCCTTGGGTGTGATCCGTCAGGTAAGCAAGATCCGTGAGGCCTTCCCGAATGTGGACATTGTGGCCGGCAATATTGCCACCGGTGCTGCGGCCGAGGCTTTGATCAAGGTGGGCGTGGATGCTGTTAAGGTTGGCATTGGCCCCGGTTCTATTTGTACCACCCGTGTGGTTGCCGGTATTGGTGTTCCGCAGATCACTGCTATTATGGACGCTGCTGAGGTTGCTGCCAAGTACGGTGTGCCGATTATCGGTGACGGCGGCATTAAATACTCCGGTGATATTGTGAAGGCTTTGGCAGCGGGCGCTAACTGCGTAATGCTGGGCGGCTTGCTGGCCGGTACTGAGGAAAGCCCGGGCGAGGTTGAGATTTATCAGGGCAGAAGCTTTAAGGTTTACCGTGGCATGGGTTCTCTGGCTGCTATGAAGCAGGGCTCCAAGGACAGATACTTCCAGGAGAGTGCTGCCAAGCTGGTGCCTGAGGGCATTGAGGGCCGCGTACCTTATAAGGGCATTGTAGCTGACAGCATCTTCCAGATGATGGGTGGCGTACACGCCGGTATGGGTTACTGCGGTGCGGCTACCATTGCCGATTTGCAGGCTAAGGCCCAGTTTGTGCAGATCACCGCGGCCGGTTTGATTGAAAGCCATCCGCATGATGTGCAGATTACCAAGGAAGCTCCTAACTACCATATCTAATGTTTGTTGATTGATGTTGAGGAGAATTTGTGATGAGTGTATTGGGGAATAATGCAGCAGCCGTTGGGGTTATCGGCGGGGCTGACGGGCCGACAAGTGTTTTTGTGACCGGTTTTCTGGGCGGCAGTTTTCCGATGATGCTGTTCGTTGTGGGCGGCGTGGTATTGGTGTCGGTGATTGGTCTGGTGGCTTGGCTGGTATGCCGCAATCGGGATTAAAGCCGGCATGATTTAAGTGAGTTTTGGGCAAGGGTGGCTGATTATGGCTGCCCTTGCTTTTATTTGTGGCCGGGTGTATGGGATAAGCGGCTAAATGGATTGTAAACAGTGGATGAGTGTGCTATAATGTAGACGCTAAAATGGGTTTTAATGTGCAAAAAATTATCAGGAATGTGCAGAAAAAATAATAATTTGGTGAAAATAATAATTTAGCGGCAGAAATAATTTGGTTATGATAATAATTTAGTGATAGTATTTTTTGTGAGGAGGATGGTGCTATGAGCAAGAAGCAGGAGGCAGAACAGCCCAAGCGGAAAATCGGCGGGCTGGTGCTGAAAGTTTTGCTGGTGTTGGCGGTGCTGGTGGGCGTTGGTGTGGCGGCGATGTATTTTACGGCCGAGCAGGCGCTGGATGATGTGGTGCCTGACCGGCAGGAGGATGAATACACCGAGGAGCGCATGAATGTGCTGGTGGTGGGCACCGATGCTGATGAAAAAGGCAATGGCCGCGCTGACAGCATTATGGTGTTTAATGTGGATTTGCAGAATGACCGCGTGAATGTGGTTTCTATTCCGCGTGACAGCCGGGTGGAGATCCCCGGGCGGCGCAATCCGGACAAAATCAACCATTCTTACGCATACGGCGGCATTGAGCTGACCAAGGAAACGGTGAGTAACCTGCTGGGTGTGCCGATTGATTATTATGCGGTGACCAATTTCAGCGGTTTTGAGGATATTGTGGAGCTGCTGGGCGGCGTTTATATTGATGTGCCGAAGAAGATGCACACGCATACCTGGTACGGTGATATTGATTTGGAGCCGGGGTATCAGCTGTTGGATGCACAGCAGGCCCTGGGTTTTGTGCGTTACCGCTATGACGCGGGTGGGGATATTGCCCGTGCCGAGCGTCAGCAGATTTTTTTGAAGGCGGTTTATAATCGCATTATCAGCATGGAGGATGTCAGCAAGCTGCCGCAGGTGATGACCGCGCTGCTGGATATGGTGGATACCGATTTGAGTTATATGCAGCTGGCGGCGCTGGTGGATAACTATAAGGGTGTTGATTTGGATACGGCCTTTGCGATGGAAACTTTGCAGGGTGCGCCGCAGACTATCAACGGCGGCAGTTATTGGATTTTGGATGAGGCGGCGGTGCAGGATGCGGTGCTGCGTGTGTTTTATGCCGAGCCGGATGATTTGCCCGATGCTGATTTGACCAAAAAGCCCGGATTTAAGCCGGTGAATTTGCCGGAAAAGCCGGTGGACGAGCCTGTTGATGATGAGCCGGTGCAGGAATTACCGGAGGATAAAGAGATTACTGACGGCGAAACAACTGATGAAAATACCGGTGATAATGCCGAAGATAATATTGAAGATAACAGCGGTTATGTGCCCACGGATAAGCCGGTGGGCGGTTTGGTGGACGATGATATGACCGGTGAAGCAGACGAGCCGACTGCTGATGAGGACGGTAATACAGATGAGGATGAGGCTGTGGTGGTGCCTGAGGTGATGCCTGAGGTAGTACCGGAGGAGCCGCTTGAACCTGAGGTATCTGATGTGCCTGCCAAGGCGGAGCCGACTGCTGCCGGGAATTTAACTATCACGGCCAAATCGGTAAATGTGCGCTCCGGCCCGGGGTTGGATTATGCAATCATCGCCTCGGTGAAGGATGGCGATGTGGTGAGCAAGCTGGGCAAGGAGAACGGTTGGTATCGTATACAGACCGGCGGCGTGACCGGCTATGTGGCGGAATATCTGGCGAAATAATCGCAGCAAATTTTTAAGCAGGGCGGTGTGATGATGACGAAAAAGCCGATTGAAATGCCGAGTGAAAAATCGGGAGCAAAGCAGAAAACCCAAGCAAAATCGGCTGACGGCAGTTTGCACATCGGTCACCGCCAGCGCATGAAGCAGCGGGTGCTGCAATACGGAGTGGACAGCCTGGCCGACCATGAGGTATTGGAGGTGCTGCTGTATTTTGGCCTGCCGCGCGGTGATACCAATGCTCTGGCGCATAATCTGATTAGACACTTCGGCTCGCTTTCCAGGGTGTTGGAGGCGGATTATGAGGATTTGCTGCAAGTAAACGGCGTTGGTGAGAATACCGCCTTTATGCTGAGCGTGATGCCCAAGATGTTTGGCAGGTTTAAGCAGGACAAAAACCGGGATAAGCTGATCTTTGGCTCGGTGGAGGCTTTTGGTGAGTATGTCTGCGAGCTGTTTGTGGGCGAGAAAAACGAAGTGGTGTATCTTATCTGCCTGAATGCCGGTATGCAGCTGCTGAACAGTGTGCGGCTGGGCGAAGGTGATATTGGCAGCGTGGCAATATCGGTGCAGGATGTGGTGCGGACGGCGTTGACGCAGAAGGCCCGCAACGTGGTGCTGGCGCATAATCACCCCGGTGGGCGCACTAAGGTGAGTGTTGAGGATTTTGAGATGACCAGGCGTTGTATGCGGTCTTTGGCTGATGTGAATGTAAAGCTGGTGGACCATTTGATAGTTTGCGGTGATACATATTGCAGCTTTGCCGAGCGTGGTTATATGACGCTGCTGCAAGAAAATTTGCGGCGAGAGGGCCGATAATATGTGAGAATAAGACAGAAGCTGCTGAGTTTCTTTTTTGCCTGTTGGACTGATTTATATAAGAAACAACCTCCTTTATCGAAATGACAGAGGGATGTATATTAACATATAGCAACTGCTCAACAAATTCACATTTGACAAATGAGGTGCGGTGTCAATGATAAATATTTGCAATTACCGAGACATACCGAATGAAATGAAAGATATTGTATTGGAACAGCTGCTGCAAATCGGTTTTTGTACCGAACAAGAAACAATGAAAAAGGAAATGGAAAAATCTCAGGCAGGAACACTTCCGCAATATCTCTTTGTGTTTCGGGATGATAAATTGATTGGTTATATGTTTCTGATAGCAGAAAAGGATAATTGCTGCAAGGTGTTTCCATGGTGGGCGGTTCATAATTCAGATGAATTACCATTGGAAATCGCAATTAAATTATTGGAATATGGAATACAGCTTTCTTCAAAATACAATTATTCCAATTTGGCAAACATATTGAAACTTCAATTAGAAGAACAAAAAAATGGAATCGGCAGAAGACCGGAAAACTTATGCCGCTAAATGTTTGCTTATCTTTCAGTTTACTTTATCATATTTTGCTGCGTAGTTTCACTATGCGACCGTTTGCCTGAATAAATAAGAATGTATAACTATGCAGGAGGTGCTTGTGTGAAGAAGTTGATAGCAGTAGTTTTGGCTTTGGTATGCGTGTTTAATTTAGTTGGCTGCGGCGCAAAGGGCAAGAGCGTAGTTATCACCTTGCCGGATAACATTGAGAAAATTACAGTTGCATGGAATGGTGGTCCGCTTACTACTTTCTCCTATACGGATAGTGCCAAAAATGAAAAACTTGTGGAATATTTCACAACCCTTGAATTGAGTCCTACAAAAGAGGATCCTGCTCAATACAATGGAGGTAGCTGGACGATTACCATAAGCACAGGCTCGGAGACCATAGAAATGGTTCATTTTGGAAATCTGTTTTTTATGACGCCTACCGGGGAATGGTGCAATATGTCTTATGAGCAGGCCGCTGAAATGGAAAACATACTGAAAGAAAATGTTCCGGATGAGTTGCCGCAAAATATCATATATGATGAATGGGCAGAAAATTGAATACAGCTACAAGAGGCTCCCATCCTTATCAGGTGAGAGCCTTATTTTGTGCCGCTTTCCGTCAAATCGACGAGGGGGGTGGCGGATAAGCATATATCAACACAAAAGTAAAAAGTGATTGCTGAGTTTCTGTCTTTTTTTTAAGCGGTGGATGTGGTATAATATAATGTTGTAGATTGTTTTTATGATTGCTTAAATTGAGGTTGATGATATGGTTCAATTTGTGCATTTACATAACCACAGTGAGTATTCTCTGCTGGACGGTGCGGCGCGCATCAAGGGCATGGTGGCCAAGTGTGCGGCGCTGAATATGCCGGCGGTGGCGGTGACCGACCACGGCAATATGTTTGGTGTATTGAAGCTGTACGAGGAGTGCAAAAAGGTATCGAAGGAGAGGGCAGCCGAGGGTTTGCCGCCTATCAAGCCGATTGTGGGCTGCGAGTTTTATGTGGCGCCGCGTTCCCGGTTTTTGAAGGAGGGCAAGGAGGACAAAAGTGCTTATCACCTGGTGCTGCTGGCCGAGAACCAGCAGGGCTACCGTAACCTGTGCGAGCTGAACGCCATCGCTTATCTGGAAGGATTTTATTACAAGCCGCGTATTGACCGTGAGGTGCTGCGTGCCCACAGCGAGGGCCTGATTTGTCTTTCGGCCTGTTTGGCGGGTGAGGTTATCCAGGCGATGTTGGAGGGCGATAACGAGGCGGCTTATAATGTGGCGCGCGAGTATCTGGAAATTTTTGACCGCGACCATTATTTTATCGAGCTGCAAGACCACGGCTTGGAGGAGCAGCGGCTGACCAACCCCATGCTGATCAAATTGGCGCATGATTTGAATATCGGTTTGGTCTGCACCAATGACTGCCATTATATTGACCGCAGCGATGCCGAGTGGCATGATATGCTGCTGTGTGTGCAAACGGGGCGTCTGCGTAATGACCCGCTGCGGATGCGCTTCCCGAATGATGAGTTTTATCTGAAATCGCCTGAGGAGATGCAGCAGCTTTTTGGGGAGTGGCCTGAGGCTTTGAGCAATACCGTGAAGATTGCCGAGCGCTGCCAAATCAATCTGGACAAACACCCGCAGGCAGATTTGCCTATTGTGACGGTGCCGGAGGGCTATGATTTGGAGAGCTACCTGCGGTATCTATGCGAGAAAGGCCTGGCCGAGCGTTACCCCGATGTTACACCGGAGCTGAAAGAGCGTCTGGATTATGAGCTGGGCATTATCAACCATATGCGCTTCCCCGGTTACTTTCTGGTGGTGTGGGATTTGGTAAACTTCTGCCATGAGAACGGTATCCGTGTAGGCCCGGGCAGAGGCTCGGCGGCCGGCTCTTTGGTGGCGTATTGTCTGGGGCTTACCAACATTGACCCGATACGCTATAAGCTGATTTTTGAACGCTTTTTGAACCCTGAGCGCGTGAGTATGCCTGATATTGATACTGACTTTTGCGTGGTGCGCCGCGGCGAGGTTATTGATTATCTGGTTAACAAATACGGCGCCGAGAAGGTGGGGCAGATCGTCACCTTTGGTACGATGAAATCCAAGCTGGTGGTGCGGGATGTTGGCCGTGCGCTGGATATGCCGATACCGGAAGTCAACAAAATTGCCAAGCTTATCCCCAACGATTTGAAGATGACGATTCCCAAGGCGCTGCAAGAATCGCAGGAATTAAAGCAGCTGTATGATGAGGATGAGCGCATCAAAGAGCTGATGGATATGTCGATGAAGCTGGAAGGTATGCCGCGGCATACGGGCACCCATGCGGCCGGCGTGGTGATTTCTCCGGCGCCGGTAACCGATTATATGCCCTGCTTTAAGATTGGCGAGAATATTTTGACCACCCAGTTTGAGAAAGAGCAGGTGGAGGAGCAGGGCCTGCTGAAAATGGATATTTTGGGCCTGCGCACCTTGACGGTTATCGGTGATGCGTTGGACAATATCCGCAAAAGCCGCGGCGAGGATTTGGACATTGACAAGATCCCGCTGGATGACAAGGCAACTTATGATATGCTGTGCAACGGCGATACCGGCGGTGTTTTCCAGCTGGAAAGTGACGGTATGCGTTCTTATTTGAAGGCGCTGCACCCTGAGCGAATTGAGGACATTATTGCGATGGTGGCGCTGTATCGCCCCGGCCCGTTGGAGGGCGGCATGGTAAGCGACTTTATTAAGCGCAAGCACGGCGAAACCAAGGTGGTTTATCCGCACCCGATGTTGAAGCCGGTGCTGGAAGAAACCTATGGCGTTATGGTGTATCAGGAGCAGATCATGCAGGTGGCCAGCACTATGGCCGGCTTTACGCTGGGGCAGGCCGATGAATTGCGGCGCGCGATGGGTAAAAAGAAGGCCGAGGTTCTGGCGGCCAAGCGCAAGGACTTTCTGGAAGGCTCGCGCAAGAACGGCGTGGAGGACAAGGTGGCCAATGAGGTTTTTGACCTGATGGAGTTCTTCTCCGGCTACGGTTTCAATAAGAGTCACTCGGCGGCGTACGGTATTGTATCTTATCAAACGGCGTATTTGCGCTGCCACTATGGCCCGGAATTTATGGCGGCCATGCTGACCAGCTTTATGGAAAATGCCGACAAGGTGACCACCTACATTGAAGAATGTCGCAAAACGGGATTGGAGATTTTGCCGCCGGACATTAACCTGTCTTATACCAACTTCTCGGTATCGGACGGCAAAATTCGCTTTGGTTTGGCGGCGATTAAGAACGTGGGGCGCGAGGTGATTGACCAGATCATCGCCGAGCGTGACAAGGGCGGCAAATTTACCTCTTTGACCGATTTGTGCAGCCGCATTACCGTCAATAAGCGCATTTTGGAGGGCTTGATCCGCTCCGGTGCGCTGGATAGTCTGGGCGGCAAGCGCTCGCAGTATTTGGCGGTGTATGAGCAGGCATTGGAAATCGGGCGCCGTTATGCCGAAGAAAAAGCCTCGGAGCAGCTCTCATTGTTTGATTTTGGGGTGGAGCAGAAAAAGCTGATGGAGGTTGAGCTGCCGCAGATTGCCGAGCTGGACAAGATGGAGCTGCTGCACATGGAGAAAGAGAGCATCGGCTTTTATGTAAGCGGCCACCCGTTGGATGAATACACCGATAAGCTGCGGCCGATTGTAAACCACCGGCTGTCTGATATTACTGCGTTATCTGACCGAACCTTTTTGCGGGTGGCCGGTTTGGTGGTGCAGAGCCAGAACCGCCTGACCAAAAAGGGCGACAGTATGGCGATTTTCAACTTGGAGGACAAAACGACGGCGGTGCGCTGTGTGGCCTTCCCCAAGGCCTATACCGAGAGCCGCAGCGCCATTGTTGAGGGGACTCCGGTGCTGGTAAACGGCCGTTTGCAGGTGGAAGATGATGAACGCTACACCATAATTGTTGATTCGGTGTTTGCCCTGGAAGGTATGGATTTTCTGGAAGCACCCAAGGGCACCGAGGCCCCCAAACCCAAGGATGAGGACAAAAATTCCCGTTATCCCCGCCGCCGCAAAGAGCAGGCTGCCGAAAAACCGCAGGCCATTGTTTATATCCGTGTGCCGGATTCGTCACATTTGGCGGATATTCGGCGGCTGGCGGCAGACAGAGCAGGCTCATTGGAGGTTGTGCCTTATTACAGCGACATCCAGCGGTATCAACGGGGCCTGGGATTGCAGGTGGACAGCGACGCCGTGGATTTGTATAAAGTGCATTTTGGTGAGCAGAATGTGGTGGTAAAGGTGGCCAAACAGCAGTAAAAAATCTAAAACAGAGCATTTTGCTATGATTTGCGGTAAATGGCATTGCATTTGCGGCCAAAAGATGATATGATATAAAATAGGCTTATTGCGGTAAGCCGCATAAAGCTGATGAAAATGCAAATTCTACAATGTGATTTATAATGTGATTTATATTGACAGGAGGATAAATAAAATGGAAAAAATAACCAGAGATATGGGCATTATTGATGCGGTGCAGAAGTATCCGCAGATCGTAGAGGTTTTCTTTGAGTTTGGCATGGGCTGCCTGGGTTGTGCGGCTGCTCATTTTGAGACGATTGAGCAGGGTGCCATGGCCCACGGTATGGATGTTGATGCTCTGATGGCTGCGCTGAACAAGGCTGCCGACAAGGCCGAAGAAGAGGCTGAGGCCAAGGCTGCTGATGAGGCTGCAACAGAGGCTGAATAAGCAAAGCAAGCGGAAGGCCGGGTGCAGATGTTTGCCCCGGCTTTTTTACGGATAAACGACATTTAACGGCAGTTTTTGCCGATTGGGAGGATTTGACGATGGTGAAAAGCAAAGCAGATTTTTGTTTGCGTGGTGTCAGCGAGGACGGCAGCGTTAAACTGTGGTTGGCGCAGACCACCGAGCTTTGCGAGGAAGGCCGACGCCGCCATGATGCGTGGAGCGTGGGTGCGGCTGCTTTGGGGCGGCTGCTGACGGCCGGTGTTTTCTTCGGCCAGAATTTGAAAAATGAGAAAGATAACGTTACCCTGCGTATCAACGGTGACGGGCCGCTGGGTTCTTTGGCGGTGGTGGCCGAGGCCAACGGTGCGGTGCGCGGTTTTGTGGCCAACCCCCATGTGGAGATGCCCCGCAGCGCTGACGGGAATCTGACAGTGGGCCCTGCCATTGGTAAGGGTACGCTGACGGTTATCAAGGATATGGGTTTTGGTGAACCGTACTCCGGTACGGTGGAGCTGGTGACCGGTGAAATCGGTGATGATATTGCCGAGTATTTTGTAGAATCGGAGCAGACGGCATCCGCAGTAGGTTTGGGTGTGCAGATTGCGCCGGATGGTACGGTGGGGGCGGCCGGCGGCTTTTTGCTGCAAGTTTTGCCGCACGCTGATGAAATGGTCATCAAGCAGCTGGAATTTAACCTGGCCAATTTGCCGTCTGTCAGCCAGATGGTGGCTGATGGCTTTACGCTGGAAGAAATGGGCAACGAAATCATGCTGGGTGTGCCGTGGAGAGAGTTGACCCGCACTCCGCTCAGTTATCGCTGCACTTGCAGCAAGGAACGCCTGCGTGGGGCGTTGATCAGCCTGGGTTATAAGGAATTGAAATCGCTGTATGAGGAGAAATTGGCTGCCGGTGAGGAAACCGAGGTTCTGTGCCGTTTCTGCGGCGATAAGTACAGCTTTAACACCGACGAGCTGAAAGAAATGGTGGATGAGCTGGACAAGGAGCGTTTCCGCCGTTTTGCCGAGAGCCTGAAAAATCAAATTGACCTTTCGGAGGTGGCGAAACCCGCGCATCAACACCATGACGGCTGTACCTGCGGCTGCCATGACCATGAGCATCAGGTGATTGAGGTGGGCGAGCCGCACGAACACCATGATGGCTGCACCTGCGGCTGTCATGAGCATCATAAGCACTAATAAAATTAAGAAAATATGCAAAAATACAGTAAAAATGCTTGCATAAGCGGCAAGTCTGTGTTAGAATATTAGAGCATATTGTGCCAACCTGCGGATAAGTGGGGTTGGCCGCACAAACAGGTAGTCCGCTGTCGGTCGGTTTTCGATTGTCGGCCGGTAAGAATGCCTTGGCAATATTAAGGAGGAAGAAAAATGAACGTAATCGAAGCATTGGAAAAAGAGCAACTGCGTGACGATATTCCGGAATTTAAGGCCGGTGATACCGTACGTCTGTTCATCAGAATTATTGAGGGCGGCAAGGAAAGAATTCAGCAGTACGAAGGTATTGTTATCAAGCGTCAGAACAGCGGTATCCGCGAGACCTTTACTGTTCGTCGTGTAAGCTATGGCGTTGGCGTAGAAAAGACCTTTCCGGTACATTCTCCCAAGTTGGAGAAAATTCAGGTTATGCGTCGCGGCCGTGTTCGCAGAGCAAAACTGTACTACCTGCGCGACCTGACCGGTAAAGCTGCTCGTATCAAGGATATTCGCTAATTTTTTGGTAACACAATTAAGCACAAATGCCGGGAGTCCGCTTCTGACCTTTGTGCTTATTTTGTCTGTAAATGCTGTATTTTGCCGCGCTTGTCTGCAAAAAAAGCTTGTCTAAGCTGTGCGGATGTGGTAAAATGTAATGGGTTTGTATAAATTGAATATAATCTGAAATAATTTTCAGAATTTTGGGAGGTATTTCTTGTGATTTCCAGTAACGATCTGAGACCCGGTGTGACCATCGAATTGGATGGCGATCCTTTTGTAGTTGTAGATTTTCAGCACGTAAAGCCCGGCAAGGGTAATGCTTTTGTGCGTTCCAAGTTGAAGAACCTGCGCAGCGGCGGCAACATTGAGCGTACCTTTAACGCAGGCGAGAAGCTGCCGAAGGCTCATATGGAGCGTGCGCAGATGCAGTATCTGTATATGGACGGTACTGACTATATCTTTATGGACAACAATACCTATGATCAGCTGCCTCTGACTGCTGAGCAGATTGGTGACCAGATTAAATATTTGAAGGAAAACATGGACGTTTATGTTCTGTCCTATAAGGGTGCTGTGCTGTGCGTTGACCTGCCCCCGCAGGTAGAGCTGACCATCGTGGCAACCGAACCCGGCATCAAGGGCGATACTGCTACCGGCGGTACCAAGCCTGCCACCACCGACACCGGCGCTATCATCAAAGTACCTTTCTTTGTTAACGAGGGTGACGTTATCCGTGTAAACACCTCTACCGGTGAATATATCGAGCGTGTTTAATTATTCGGGGGATTTTGGGCAGAATAACTGATTGAATAAAGCGGATGTTTATGTGTATGCTTAAACAGACCATATTTAATTTAAGCTATAAATGTAATTAAAAGGGAGGTTTTGCAGATGTGTGAATTGAAAGAGAAGGTTGTTTTCTTGCAGGGTTTGGCTCAGGGCATGGAAATCAACGAGGATTCCAAGGAAGGCAAACTGATTACCGCTATGCTGGATGTTTTGGCTGATATGGCTGATGCCGTGGCTGAAATTTCTGAAGATTTGGATGAAGTTTACGATTATGTAGACGAATTGGACGAAGACCTGGCCGAAGTTGAGGAAGAAGTCTTTGGTGAAGATGAATGTGGCTGCGGCTGTGATTGTGATTGCGACTGCGATTGCGAAGAAGAAGGCGACTGCGAATGTGATGAGGACGACTATGTTGAGGTTACCTGCCCCAACTGCCATGAGGTTGTTTGCTTCAGCTCTGATATTCTGGAAGCTGACGAGCCGATCGAAGTGGTTTGCCCCGTTTGTGATGCAGCTGTGTTCTCCAACGATGCAGAATATATTGACCTGGAAGCCGAAGAAGAGGAAGAATGCACCTGCGGCTGCGAGGACAAGGAATAATCCGATAAATAATAGTTTTGGTTTGATAACTGAAATGATTGAGAGCCGATGCCTGTGTGTCGGCTCTTTTTTTGTGCAAAATCAGGGTGGGGCCGGCTGCGGTCTTGCTTTTGGGCCGCTGAATGTGCTATACTTACTTGGTTTGTAATATTTTTGATTTTGGGAGTGCATTATGAGCATTTTGAATGTTGAGCATCTTTCTCACGGCTTTGGTGACCGGGTGATTTTCGAGGATGTTTCTTTTCGTCTGCTGAAAGGTGAGCATATCGGTTTGGTGGGTGCCAACGGCGAGGGTAAATCCACCTTTATGAATATTGTTACCGGCAAACGCCAGCCTGATGAGGGCAAGGTGGAGTGGGCGCGCCATGTTCGTGCCGGTTATCTGGACCAGCATACCGTTTTGGAACCGGGCATGACGATTTATGATGTGCTGCGCTCGGCCTTTGCGTGGCTGTTTGATTTGGAAGCGCGGATGAATGAAATTTGTGAGGCGCTGGGCGAGGCTGACCCCGACGAGATGGAAAATATGCTGGCTGAGCTGGGTGAGATCCAGGAGATGCTGGACGCGCACGATTTTTATATGATCGACACCAAGGTGGATGAGGTGGCACAGGCTTTGGGTCTTTTGTCGCTGGGTATGGAGCATGATGTGACCGACCTCTCCGGTGGGCAGCGTACCAAGGTTCTGCTGGCCAAGCTGCTGCTGGAAAAGCCCGATATTTTGCTGCTGGACGAGCCGACCAACTATCTGGATGAGGCGCACATTGTTTGGCTTAAACGCTATTTGCAGGAGTACGAGAATGCGTTTGTGTTGATTTCTCACGATATTCCTTTCCTTAATGAGGTGGTCAATCTCATCTACCACATGGAGAATAAGAAACTGACCCGTTATGTGGGCGATTATTACCACTTCCAAGAGGTTTATGCCATGCAGAAGGCGCAGGTGGAGGCGGCTTATAAGCGTCAGCAGCAGGAAATCAGCGAGTTGAAGGATTTTGTGGCGCGGAACAAAGCACGGGTGGCCACCCGCAACATGGCGATGTCACGGCAGAAGAAGCTGGATAATATGGAGCTGATCGAGCTGGCGGCCGAGCGCCCTAAGCCGGAGTTTAATTTTAAGGTGGGGCGGGCCCCGGGGCGGATTATTTTTGAGACGCACGATTTGGTTATCGGGTATGATGAGCCGTTATCTGTTCCGCTGAATTTGTCGATGGAGCGTGGGAAGAAAATTGCACTGGTGGGTGCCAACGGTATCGGCAAAACCACCCTGCTGAAAAGCATTTTGGGGTTGGTGCCGCCGGTTTCGGGCCGTGCGGAGTTGGGTGATAACCTGCTGATCGGTTATTTTGAGCAGGAGGGTGATTATAACAATGCCACCACCTGCATTGATGAGATTTGGAACGAGTTTCCGGCTATGCCGCAGTATGAGGTGCGGGCGGCGCTGGCCAAATGCGGCCTGACCACCAAGCATATTGAGAGCCAGGTGCGGGTGTTATCGGGCGGTGAGCAGGCCAAGGTGCGTTTGTGCAAGCTGATCAACCGCGAGAGCAATATTTTGCTGCTGGACGAGCCGACCAATCACCTGGATGCTGACGCCAAGGATGAGCTGAAACGCGCGCTGCTGGCGTATAAGGGCAGTATTTTGCTTATCTGCCACGAGCCTGAATTTTACCGTGATGTGGTGGATGAGGTCTGGGATTGTACCAAGTGGACCAACCGCATTGTCTGATTTGATATTATGGAGAGTCGCTGCGGCGGCTCTCTTTTTTTGTGCCTGAGAACAGGCGGCGTAATTTGTCGGCCGGGCTTTGTTCTTATTAAAAAGGTTGTACCATAAGCTTAAAATAACTTACAGCAAGCGGAGGTGCAGGCGATGTGGGAGGAAGATGAGCGTTGGCAGCGGCTGTTGGGGCAGCTATTGCCGGAGTTGGCGACGGCGGTGCGGCAGGCGGCAGACCTCGCGGCGGTGCAGGAAATTCGGCTGCGGACGGGTTGGCCCGTGCGCCTGCGCCTGTTGGATAATGAGCTGACGCTGGATTTGATTTGGCGGCGGGAGCAGCAGGAGCAGCAGCTGATGTTGTTTTTGGACAACTCGGTTTATGCGTTTGAGGAGCAGCTGCGGCAGGGATTTGTGACGCTGGCCGGCGGGCACCGTGTGGGGCTGGTGGGGCAGGCCTGGTATGCAGACGGACGGCTGGGCGGCTTCCGTGACATTTGCAGCCAGAACATCCGTATTGCGCGTGAGCTGCCGGGGGTGGCCAAACCGCTGCTGCCGTATATCATCTGCCGCGGACGGGTACTGCGGACGCTGCTGGCCGCGCCGCCTGGGGTGGGCAAAACCACCTTGCTGCGTGATTTGGTGCGGATGCTGGCTGACGGAGAGGCCGGAATATCGCCGCTGAATGTGGGGGTGGCTGATGAGCGCATGGAGCTGGCGGCGGTTTTTAACGGGCAGGCGCAGTTGAATGTGGGCAGCCGCTGTGATGTCATCTCCGGCTGCGAGAAGGCAAGTGCGGTGCAGATATTGCTGCGGGTGATGGGGCCGCAGGTGGTGGTGACCGATGAGATTGGCAGCAGGGAGGATGCGGCCGCCTTGGCCGAGGCGTTGAATGCCGGGGTTTCGGTGCTGGCCAGCGCCCACGCCGCCGATTATGATGAGCTGCTGGGGCGGCCGTGGCTGGGTGATTTGCTGCGGCAGGGGTTTTTTGAGAGGGTGATTTTTCCGCGGCGTAAGGGTGGCGTGCTGCTGCCTGCTGTGGTTTACGATGCAGACGGGGTGCGGCTGAAATGAGCGCGCTGTGTGTGATGTTTGGTGCGCTGTGTGTGCTGGTGGCCTGCCTGGGGGTGTTTGGGCTGGTGCGGCTGGCGCTTAAAATGAGGCAAACTGAGCTTCAAAGCTGGCTGTCGGCGGTGCGTTTGTTATCGGCGGAGATGAATTTTGGGGTGCTGCCCCTGCCGCGGCTGTGCTCCCTGCTGGGCGAGCGAGTGGATGGGACGGCCGGTTGCTTTTTTGCTAATCTTGGCGATGAGTTGGGGCGGCAGAAACAGGCGGCTCTGCCGCAAATTTGGCAGGAGCTGTTGGTGACCGAGCGCTCCGGTTGGCATTTATCGGCGGCGGATGTGAGTGTGCTGGCGGATTTGGGTGCAGGGTTGGGAAAATCCGGTTTGGCTAATCAACGGCGGCTGTTGGCGTTGACTGAGGAGCGTTTGGCGTCCCTGCATGATGAGGCGGCGGCGCGCTGCGAGCGGCTTTACCGTTTGCTGGGGGCACTGGGGTGGTGCAGCGGCCTGCTGCTGGTGTGTTTATGGTTGTGATTTTGGTTGTTATTATGGGCACTAATGGGGGCGAGCATATTGTCGATGGAGGTTGGGTTGATATTTTTTCTGGCGGGGCTGGCGATTGCGGTGACGGTGATAAATGCCCTGTTAAAACAGGCCGGTCGCGAGGAGTACAGCTATCTGGTGCTGCTTTCGGGGCTGGTTATCGCCCTGCTGAAAGTGCTGCCGCTGGTGATTTCGTTGTTTGATGAGGTGCAGAGCGTATTTTATTTGTATTGAACGGATCGAGGGAACCGAAAAATGGCGCTGTTTATGGCAGTTGTTGGGTTGGTGCTGGGGGCGCTGGTGGTGTCGCTGTTGCTGCGGCAGGGCGGTATGCCGGTTTTTGCGCTGCTGTTGGCGTTGGCGGTGTCGGCACTGGTTATGCTGCGGCTGCTGCCGGTGCTGGCCGAGGTGCTGGCGGTTTTTCGGCGGCTGGCCGAGGAGGCAGGGCTGAACGGCAATTATCTGCGGCTGATTTTGAAGATTATTGCCGTGAGCTATGTGGCGGAGTTTGCGGCCGGTTTGTGCCGGGATGCGGGCGAGAGCGCCTATGCCGCCAAGGTGGAGCTGGCCGGGAAAATCACGGTGATGGTGCTGGCGGTGCCGGTGGTGGTGAATATATTGGAGCTGGTGCTGCAAATTTTGCCGTAAAGGCGGTGATGATATGGGGTGGGTAAAGATGCTTGGGCGGTGGTGCCTACCGCTGATATTGTGCTGGCTGCTGCCCCTGCCGCTTTGGGCGGTGGATGTGGGCGAAATTGCGGTGGATTATGCTGATTTGGAGCAGGTGATTGAGGAAGTCGGCGATTATCTGGGCGGTTACCTGGCGGCTGACCCGTTGCAGGAGTGGTGGCAGGAGGCCAAGCAGGGCAATTTGGATTTGCGGCCTGAGGTTTTGGGCGATTTGGCGGCGGCGGTGGCGCTGGGAGAGCTGCAAACGGCCCTGCGGATTTTGGGGCAGCTGCTGGTGCTGGCGGTGCTGGCGGCGTTGGTGGCTCGCTTGGGGGCGCTTAACGAAAACGGCGTAGGCAAATTGGCCGGCAGCGTGATTTATATGGCGTTTTTGGGCTTGGCGCTGCAAGTTCTGTTGCTGTGCGGAGAAACGGCCGGCCATGCCATAACCATGATGAGCGACTTTTTGTATGCGCTGCTGCCGGTGCTGCTGACGCTGTTGGTGTCTATGGGGGCGGCATCGGCGGTGGCTCTGTTTAATCCTGCGATGCTGTTTGCGGTGAGTGTGGCTCTGCATTTGCAGCGGTTTTTTGTGCTGCCGCTGCTGTATGTCAGCGGGGCGCTGCTGCTGGGCGGCCGAATCTCAGCCGGAGTAAAGCTGGATGGGTTATCCAAGCTGGCCAAGGATTTGGCGATGGGCGTTTTCACCCTGATGCTGGCGGTGTTTACGGCGTTTTTGGGGTTGCTGGGCCTGTCCGGTGCGGCGTTGGACGGCCTGGGGTATCGAGCGGTGAAAAGTGCCAGCGGAATATTTATCCCGGTGGTGGGGCGCACTCTGGCCGATGTGCTGGATACGGTGTTATCAGCGGCGCTGCTGCTGAAAAATGTTGTCGGTGTGCTGGGGTTGGTGGTGCTGCTGCTGATCTGCATTGTGCCCGCGGTGAAGATACTGCTGATGTATTTGGTGCTGCGGCTGGCCGGTGCCGTGTGCGAGCCGCTGGGTGATACCGAACTGGCGGCGCTGCTGAACTCTTTGGCAGGGGTGGTGGTTCTGTTTTTTGGTGTGGTGGCCGCCTCGACCATCTTCTTTTTTTTGCTGGTTTGCATAACAATTTGTATGGGCAATCTGACCTGTATGCTGCGCTGACGGGAGGTGCGAAATGCTGTTGGTGGATGTGGTTTCGGCGGTGGCGCGGCAGGCGCTGGTGTTATGTGGCCTGACGCTGTTTTTGGAGGTGCTGCTGCCGCAGGGTGGCATGAAGAAAACGGCGCGGCTGGTGATGGGCCTGCTGGTGCTGGGGGCGCTGCTTGGGCCGGTGGCGGCGCTGTATGATGAGGGTTTGGCGTTGACGGCCGAAATTTTTGTGCCGCCGCAGGACAACACCGAGGAGATTATCATGGCCGGTGGGCGGCTGGCAGGGCAGGCGGCGGATGAAGCGGCTGAGAGCTTGGCTGCGGATATTGAACGGCAGTTGAGCAAATTTGTGGCGCTGCAAGACGGTGTGACTGATTGTGAGGTGCAGATACAGCTGGCGTCAGAGGATTTGGCGGCAGATTGGGGGCATAATTGGGGACGAGTCACCATATTGTTAAGCGTTGATGAGCGACAGGGGGGTGCTGCGGAAATTGCGGCCAAAGTGCGGCAGAGTGTGGCGGCGTTTTATGATTTGTCGGAGGCGGAGGTCAGGGTTTCGGTGGCGGAGTACGGTGACGGATAAGGAGATTGGCAGGGGTGAGGTTGATGAGTTTGATGAAATCACGGGCAGATTTTTGGGCGAAGCTGGGCCTGGCGGACCGGGAAAGGCGGCGAATCCCGCTGTTGCTGGCTGTTTTGGTGCTGGGTTTGCTGCTGATGGCGGTGTCATCGTGGGCTGATGGGGGAGAACAGCAGGAAGTGCCGCCGCAGGTGGAAATGTCGCCGGCTGAGGGAACGGAGGCTGCGTTGGAGGCCAAATTGTCGCAGATTTTGAGCCAAATACGCGGTGCCGGCGAGGTTACGGTATCGGTGACCTTTGCCCAAAGCGGCCGCACGGAGTACGCCGTGAATGCCAGCACCACGCTGCGCAGTACCGATGAGCAGGATGAACAGGGCGGCAGCCGCCGCACCACCGAGGAAACTCAGGCTGATACTCTTGTCTTGGCCGAGGGTAACGATAACCCCGTGACGGTGCAGCAGACCATGCCGCAGGTGCAGGGTGTGCTGGTGGTGGCCCAAGGCGGCGATGACCCTGATGTCCGCCGCCGCCTGTTCGATGCGCTGACCTATCTGTTGGCGGTGCCGGCGCACCGAATCGTGATTTGCCCTGCCGAATAATTATACATTTATGTCAATGTTTGTGATGAGGAGGAAAAGTGATGAGCAAAACTACCAAAATTAAAGATGAGCAGAAGGAAAAACGGTGGAGCGGGCTAAAAAAGCTGGCGCTGAACAAATGGAGCATGACCTTTGCGGTAATGTTGCTGCTGCTTTCGGCGTATGTTGGGTTGGAGGCGCAGGAGCGCGCGGCAGTCGGTGATGATGTGCTGTATGTGAGTGATAATCTGCCGTATGAGGTGCAGAAGGTAAGCGGTGAGGGTGAGGTGCAGATATTGAAAAATGATGAGGCTGATAAGCCGGATGACCAAATGAGCGACGACGCAGAAGGTACTGCGGCCAAGCTTGATAATACGCCTGAACAGGGCAAACAGCAGCAGGATGACGGGCAGAACTTGCAAACCGGCGGCAATTTAAGCATCAACAGCGACAGCGATTTCTTTATCAATTATCGGTTGGAGAGGGAGAAAGCGCGTTCCCGGCAGCTGGAAATGCTGCAAGGTTTGATTGATGATGAGAAAAGCTCGGCCGAAATCCGTCAGCAATCCCAGCAGAAAATTATTGAGCAGGCCGAGGCCATTGAGCAGGAATTGATGTTGGAGAGTATTCTGGTAGCCAAATACGGCGGCGAGGCAGCGGTGTTTGTGCAGCCGGAAAAGGTGAATGTGGTGCTGAATATCAGCCCGGAGAATATGAGCGACAGTGAGGCTGAAAAAATTGCTTCTGTGGTGGATAATTATACCGGAATTGGGTATGAAAATGTTATCGTGGTGATGAAGGATTGACCTTTATGCCGCGCAAAACAAACTTGCCGCCTTGCAAAAAACATAGTTGTAATCTGCCGGCCTTTCTGCTATAATAAAGGTATCAAAAAATTGGAGGTGTTTCTCATGGATGAACAGATTTTGGAAGTTGAAGTTCAGAATCAGGAAGATACTAACAGCGTAAAGATTGCTAACGAGGTTGTGGCGACTATTGCAGGTATTGCTGCGGCTGATATTGACGGCGTGGCCAGCATGAGTGGTAATATGGTCAGCGGTTTTTCTCAGATGTTGGGCAAAAAAACCATGACCAAGGGTGTTAAAGTTGAGATTACCGACAATGATGTGGTTATTGATATTAGCATTGTGGTGGAATACGGCAAGAAGATCCCTGTGGTTGCAGCGGCTATTCAGCAGGCTGTCGCACAGGCAGTTGGCGATATGACCGGCCTGAATGTAACAGCGGTCAATGTGCATATTACCGGCGTGCAGTTTGTGGAGGAAACCCCGGCAGAGAAACCTGCGGCTGAGACTGTTGAGGAATAGTCTGCGCATTTGCCTGCTAACAAAAGATTGGTGTTTGCCTGTTTGCAGGGGCTATCGGCTGTTGCCATAGCCCTTTGCTGAGTTGGAGAAACAAATTCTCCGCAATAAAGGATGGTTTGTGATGAGATTTTTGGAGAAATTTTTACTGTTTTTGTTCACGCTACTGCTGGCGGCACTGGGCGGCTGCGGAATTTGGCTGTGTTTCAGGCCGATCAAAGAAACGCTGGTGTATGCTGATATTTTGCTGAACATGGCCTATGCGTATCGTTGGATGGTGCTGATTGGTGCTGCGGTGCTGGTATTGCTGGCGGTGCTGATTTTCTTCGGCGTGGTTTGCGCCAGAAGCAAGCACAAAGAGTCTTCTGCCAATGTGGTTAAGCTGGGTGATGACGGCAGTAATGCGCAGATCAGTACGGCCGCGGTGGATTGCATTATCCAGCAGCAGAAGTTGAATTTTACCGATGTGGTTACGCTGGAAAGTAAGTTGGTTAATGCACCCGAGGGTACTCAGGTGATTTTGAGGGTGAACGCCAACGCCAATGCTAATATGCAGGAGCTTTCCACCAATCTGCAAAATGCCGTTAAACAGCAGTTGGAGAGCATGGTTGGCTTGAAGGTAGCCGCTGTTAAGGTGGTTATCGCTGATGTTACGGCCGGTAACAACGCCTGAGCCGGCAAAGGGGAGATAAACGATGAATTACATTGATTGGTGTAAGGAATTTTATGCAGAACACCCCGCGATGAGCATTGGCTTGCTGGGCGGTGTGGCTTGTGGTTTATCTATTGCCGTGTTTGGCTTGTGTGATACGCTGGTGGTGGCGGCCTGTGTGGCTGTTGGTGTATTCATCGGCTGGCGT
Source organism: Bacillota bacterium (assembly GCA_017397935.1). Lineage (GTDB taxonomy): Bacteria > Bacillota > Dehalobacteriia > UBA4068 > UBA4997 > Avidehalobacter. The sequence continues at coordinate 2,419 of JAFQHN010000017.1, read as the reverse complement.
ATGGATTCTGGCGATGATGTTGGTTCCTGGCCGGATAAAGTGCAGGCACGTTGGCGCGAATGGCGCAGCGGCAAATAATTTTTGCTGTAAATAAATTTTGTTTAATATGATTTTGTTATAAAATGATTGACCAATTTGCGGTTGATATTGGGAGGAATAGATTTTGAGCAGGCACAAAGCGCGAGAGACAGCTTTCCAGATGCTTTTTCAGTTGTTGGAGGGTGGAAATGATTGGCAGATGGCCGGCCGCACCTTGAAGAAGGCGGATTTGTCAGCTGCATCGGCGGCGTTTGCCGAGGAATTGGCGCGTGGCGCCTGGGAGAAACGTTTCGAGGTGGAACAGTATATCAAGATGTTTGCCAAGGGGTGGCAGTATGACCGTTTGTTCTCGGTGGACAAGCTGGTGCTGCATACCGCTATGTATGAGCTGAAATATTTGCCCTCTACCCCTGCCGCCATTGTTATCAACGAGGCGATTGAGATAGGGCGTGCATTTGGCACGGATGATTCGCCGGCCTTTATCAACGCGGTGCTGGATAACTTCCGCATTAAAGTCCTGGAGGGCAACCAGCCGGAGTATATGCCGAGTGAGGAAGCTATGGCTGAATCCGCAGCCAAGGCCGAGGCGAAGGCCAACGCTGTGGTGGCAGAAGCTGAGCCGGTGGAGGAAGTGTCTGCCCCGCCGTCCATGCCGATTACCGAGCAGTTTGCGTCGCGCAGTTTCCGTAAAATCCGCAAGGATGATTTGACCGAGGCTGACATTATTCAGCCGGAGCCGGAGGAATTGGAAGAAGCGGCGCCGTTTGAGCGTGACCGCAAGCCTTTTGAACGCAATTCAGACCGCAATTCTGAGCGGAAGTTTGAGCGGAATACCGATCGTAAATTTGAGAAAAAACCGTTTGACGGCGAATGTAAATTTAACGGTGATAAGAAATTCGGCGATAAAAAATTCGGTGAGCGCAAATTTAATGACCGCAAGCCCTATGTTAAGCGTGATGACAAAAAGGGCGGCAAATAAACTCCCGCAGATTTTGGATTGAGGGAGGTTGATAGTGTGCGTGGTTTTGTTAATAAGAAAAAATGCCTGCTGATTATGGCGGTGGTGCTGGTGCTGTGTGCGGCTTATCTGTTAAACACGGTTTTGGTGCCGCGGACGGATGTTCACTTGGCTGATTGGCAGTTATCGGCGGATGGCACGCAGCTTACCATGCAGGTGAATGTGCCAAATCCTGTACTTTCTGTGCGTGATTTTGCCGATAAGGGCGGCGGAGTTAAGCCGCATTACCTGCATTTCTATGCCGGCTTGGGCAAATCGGACCGCAGCCTGCGTATAGAGCATGAGTTTGTGCTGGATTTGCAGCCGGACGATACGGAAATTTTCTTTTACCGTGGGGACGGCGGCTATGAGCTGGTACTGCATAAAAATGAGGCCGGAGAATGGCAGTATCCCGAAAATTAAAAAATTGCAAAAAAAACGCTCGTCAGTAAAAATGACGGGCGTTTTTGTTATGTTGGCGGTTTAATAAATGCGTTTTACGGCAAAACCTTCATCCTGCAAGGCTTCCAGTACTTCCTGGATGTGAGCGTGGCCGTTGGTTTCTACGGTGACTTCCAGCACAACCTTGTTGGAGTAGCGGTCCAGCGCCTTAAACTGGTTGTGTTGCAGCTCGATGACGTTGGCGTTGTGGTTGGCCAGCAGGCTTGCCACCTTAACCAGCTGCCACGGCTTATCAGGCAGCTCCACCGAGAAGCACATAATGCGGCCGCGGCTGATCATACCCTGATTGATGATGGAGGAGATGGTCACCATATCAATGTTGCCGCCGGAGATGGGGCAGACAATTTTTTTGCCGGCCACGGCGCGTTTTTTAACGGCAGCCAGCGGGATAACACCGGCACCCTCGGCCACCAGCTTGTGTTTTTCCAGCGTCAGCAAAAAGGCCTCCATAATATCTTTCTCGGTAACGGTGATGATGTCATCCAGATACTGCGAGCAGAAGGCAAAGGTGAGGTCACCGGGGCGGCGCACAGCCACGCCCTCGGCACAGGTTTTTACGGTTTCCAGAGAGCAGGGGCGGCCGTTCTCGATGGATTTCTTCATCGACATGGCGCCAATCGGCTCAACACCGATAACCTTGATTTGCGGATTGATGGCTTTGGCCGTCATGGCAATACCGGCAGCCAAACCGCCGCCGCCAATGGGCACCAGAATTTCATCGGCATCGGGCAGCTCCTGCAAAATTTCCAGCGCAATGGTGCCCTGGCCGCAGATAACATCATAATCATCAAACGGCGGAATGAAGGTATAGCCCTTCTCGGCAGCCAGTTGCAGCGCCTTATCGCAGGCCTCGTCGAAAACATCACCGGCGATAACCACATCGGCGCCATAGCTTTTGGTGGCCTCCACTTTCAGCAGGGG
>JAFQHN010000016.1 GCA_017397935.1 Bacillota bacterium | reverse complement strand
TTTTAGATAGTTAAATAGTTTCTGGTGGCAATAGCGAGGAGGTCACACCTGTTCCCATTCCGAACACAGCAGTTAAGCTCCTTAGCGCCGATGGTACTTGGGTTTTCCCTGGGAGAGTAGGACGCCGCCAGAATTTTTTTTGCCCATTTACAGGCTCTTCCCTCAGTATTGAGGGTGGGGCTTTTTTTGTTTGTGCTAAATCCCTCTGGGAATAAAAAATGTTCTGTTGGATTATTCTTTACGCATCCTGAAAGAATATATAATATATTCAATAAGGAAAGTTGGGTATGTGTAATGGATAAAAATTTGAACAGATTGGTTGGCAAAAATTTGTTAAAATATCGCAAGTCTCGCGGATTGACGCAAGAGGCGGTGGCTGAAAAGGCCAACATCAGCACCTCTTTTTATGCCAATTTGGAGCGCGGTAACAAATCAATGAGTTTGGAGGTTTTGTGCAGTCTTTCATCGGTGCTTTGTGTGAGTATTGACAACCTGTTGGATGATGGCATGCGCAGCGGCAAAACCAACAACATCGCTCTTATTTTGCAGGACAAAACTCCTGCTGAGATTGAGGCAATCGAGGAAATTATTATGGCCGTAATTAAGCAGTTTGATATAATGCAAGGCAAAGAGCATTGAGGAAAATTGTCTGTATAATTAAATAAAGTAGCCGGGCAAATGCTGTGTCCGGTACTTTTTATGCCAAAAATGCCGCAAGTGCTATAAAATTTAAGTAAATCTATGGTAATTTGCGAGCATAAGCGTTATAATTAAAAGTAATACATTTTGAGAGGTGTGCAGAAAAATGGATTTGTTTGAAGCACTGGAAAAAATTCAGCCGGCATCGCAGGCAAGCTATGCGGCGGCCAGCCGGCATTGGAATAGTTTGGGCAAGCCGCTTTACAGTTTGGGTTTGTTGGAGGAGGCTGTTTGTCGGATTGCTGCCATGCGCGGCACTGTTAAAGTTACGCTGGACAAGCCCGGTTTGATTGTAATGTGCGCCGATAACGGTGTGGTGGCCGAGGGTGTCAGTCAGGTGGGGCAGGAGGCGACCGCTGCCGTGACCTGCAATTTTACTCATGGCGGCACCAGCGTGGCCATTATGTGCAAGCGCGCCGGTGTGCAGCTTTTCCCGGTAGATATTGGCGTGAATGCCGATTTGCAGAACCCCGGTGTGATTGACCGCAAGGTGGCTTGGGGCACCAAAAATATGGTTAATGAGCCGGCCATGACGCCTGCCGAGGTGAAAAAGGCGATTGAGGTCGGTATTGATATGGTGGGTGAACTGGCCGCTGAGGGCTTTGATGTTTTGGCCACCGGTGAGATGGGCATTGGCAACACCACCACCACCAGCGCTGTTTTGAGTGTTTTGCTGAATCAGCCGGTGGAGAGAATGACGGGCAAAGGTTCCGGTCTGACGCGCGCCGGTATGGAGCGCAAACGCAACGCCATCACCAAGGCTATTGAGGTGAACAAGCCTGATCCCAATGACCCGCTGGATGTGCTGGCTAAGGTCGGCGGCTTGGATATTGCCGGTTTGGTGGGCGTTTTCCTGGGCGGTGCGCTGTACCGTGTGCCCGTGCTGATTGACGGTGTTATCTCGGCGACGGCGGCGCTGCTGGCCAAGCGGCTTTGTCCGGCGGCCGGTGATTATATGCTGCCCAGCCATTGCTCCAAAGAGCCTGCCGGTCAACTGGTGCTGGAAGCGTTGGATCTTCGTGCACCCTTGCAGGCTGATATGTGTCTGGGCGAGGGTACTGGTGCGATTGCTTATCTTCCGGTGCTGCAAATGGGCCTGGCCGTTTACGATGAGATGGGTACTTATGATGACGCTAATCTGGCCGACTATACCGAGCTGGAAGAAAAGCTTTAATTAGAAAAACTTTAATCAAAAATTATCTACATAAAAAGGAGGGCAGGCCATGCTTGCTTTGGTGTTGGGCGGTGCGGCCAGCGGAAAATCTGAATATGCGGAGGCCTTGGCTATGTCGCTGGATGCCGAGCGCTTTTACATCGCCACCATGCAGTCTTACGATGCCGAAAGTGAGCGCCGAATTGCCCGCCATCGTGAGATGCGCCGCAACAAAGGCTTTATCACGGTGGAGCGTGCGCTGGATTTGGCAGGGGTGCAGATTGAGCACCACGGCGGTGTGGCGCTGCTGGAATGTGCCTCTACGCTGCTGGGTAATGAGCTTTGCCTGCCAGGGGGCGCTGCCCAAAATTCGGCTGAGGCGATTTTGGCAGGGGTGCTTAACCTGCGTGAACAGGGCTTAAATCTGGTGGTCGTCTCCAATGATGTTTTTGCCGAGGGATTGGATTATTCGCCGGAGATGACAGAATATGTGCGGCAGTTGGGCCTGTTAAACCGTAGTTTGGCAGCCGAAGCCGATTGTGTGGTGGAGGTTGTCTGCGGCTTGCCGCTGTATCACAAGGGAGAACCGAGGTTGGTGGATTGATGAACATTTTACGGAGTATGTGCGTGGCGTTGGCGCTGTATTCCAAGCTGCCTGTGCCGCAGGTGGAGTGGAACAAGCAAAGTATGGCCTATGCGCTGGCCTTTTTCCCGCTGGTTGGCTGCGTGTGCAGCGCCGGTCTGTTTGCCTGGTGCTGGCTGGCTGATACCTTTGCGCTGGATAACGTGCTGTTTGCGGCCGGCTGCACTCTGGTGCCGATTTTGATTACCGGCGGCATACATATTGACGGTTTTTGTGATGTTTCCGATGCGCTCAGTTCCTGGCAGACCAAGGATCGCCGGCTGGAAATTTTGAAGGATTCGCACATTGGGGCGTTTGCGCTGATTTGCACCGGCTGTTATCTGCTGGCTTATTTTGCCTGCTGGACGGAGATTAAACCAACTTTGTCGGCCATCTGCTTTGCGGCAGTTGTGTATCCGCTGTGCCGTACGCTTTCAGGGCTGGGTATCGCCAACCTGCGCTGTGCCAAAAGCAGCGGTTTGGCGGCCACCTTTGCCGACAATGCCGACCGCCGTGGGGTAACGGTGGCGCTGTCCGTTTGGCTGGTGCTGCTGGCCGTGCTGCTGCTTGATATGAGCATTTTCTGCGGCTTGCTGGGGTTGGCCGTTGCCGCGCTTAACTTTGGCTACTACCGATGGTCGGCTTACCGCAATTTTGGCGGTATCAACGGTGATTTGGCCGGTTGGTTTTTGCAGAATCTGGAATTAAGCTGGTTGATTTTGATTATCGTGCTGCAAAAAATGCAGTATTTAATATAAAAAATAATGAGGTGTAACTTATGTTTTTGGTTATAGGCGGCTCTCATCAGGGCAAAATGGCGTGGGCGCAGCAACAGTTTAACCTGCCTGCCGATAAAATTGCCGACGGTGAGCTGCTGGATATAAGCGCAGGTAAAATGCCTGATTTGTCCGCTTATCAGGCTCTGTACGGTCTGCATAATTTGCTGCGGCGGGTGGTGGAGGCCGACTGGACGGACGAGCAAGCGGAGGCCTTGCAAGCCGAGCTGCTGCGTCTGCCGACGGATTTTGTGCTGATTTGCGATGAGGTGGGCGCCGGTTTGGTGCCTGTTGAGCATTTTGGCCGTGCTTACCGGGAATTGGTGGGGCGTACCTGCTGCCTGCTGGCCAAAGAGGCCGAGGGCGTGTGGCGCATTTTTTGCGGCCTGCCCCAGCGCATAAAATAATGATATAAAGCAAAAATCAGAGGTGAAAAATGCTGAATTTGGTGTTTATCCGCCACGGCCAAACGGCGGGCAACCTGCGGCATAATTACATTGGCCGCACCGATGAGCCGCTGTGTGAGCAGGGACGGCAGAATCTGCGGCAAAAGCTGGCTGACGGTATTTATCCCCCTGTTCAGCAGGTGTTTTGCAGCCCCATGCTGCGTTGTCGGCAAACGGCGGCCCTGCTTTATCCGCACCTTGCGCCGCAGATAATTGACGATTTGCGGGAGTGCGATTTTGGTGAGTTTGAGAACCTGAACTATCAGGATTTAAGCGGCAACCCGGCTTATCAGGCGTGGATTGACAGCAACGGCACCCTGCCCTTTCCCGGCGGAGAGAGCCGTGAGCAGTTTGCGGCCCGTTGCGTGCGCGGCTTTGAGCCTGTGGCGGCGGATTTGCTGGCGCAGGGCGTAACTGCGGCGGCCTTGGTGGTGCACGGCGGTACAATTATGGCACTGCTGTCTGCCTTCACGGGCGGTGATTATTTTGATTTTGCCTGTGATAACGGCGGCGGCTGGCAGGTTAGTCTGGATGAGCAAATTTGGGCGGCCGGGCACCGGTTTGCGGCATGGCAGCCACTGATTAAATAGAATGCAGTGTATAAAATTTGGCCCCTTGTGGCATTATTAGGAGGATTTATTGTGGGTATTGTTAATTTGGATTATTTCTTTGTCAAAGCGGCCGCGGTGGGTGATAAGGTGCTCTCGGCGTCGGTGGTGTTTATTCTTGGCCTGGTGTTTATTAAACTGCTGCTGATGTTTGTGGATAAAACATTGGTAAAGGCGCGTCTGGATAATATTGTACTGCGGTATCTGCGGCTCTGTGTAAAAGTTGTGGCTTTTGTAATGCTGGGTTTTATTGTATTGTCCACTCTCGGCGTTTCCATCGTGTCGCTGGTAGCGGTGTTGTCGGCGGCTTGTGCCGCCATCGCTTTGGCTTTGCAGGGCAGCCTGGCCAAGCTGGCGGCCGGCATTTTAATCATCATTAATAAGCCGTTTAACCAGGGTGATTACATCGAATGTGGTTCCTGTGCGGGTGTGGTGGATGAAATTCATTTGTTCAACTGCCGTCTGCACACGGTGGATAATAAATTTGTGGTGGTGCCCAACAATATCCTGATGGACAGCGTTATCACCAATGCTTCCTCCGTTGAAAAGCGCCGTGTAGATTTGAAGGTTTGCATCGGCTACGATGACGATATTGATAAGGCGCGGCAGGTTTTGCAGCAGATTTCGGCAGCCAATCCGCTTATTCTGGCGGAGCCGCAGCCGTTTGTCGGTGTCTCAGCCCATCTGGATTCCTCGGTAGAGCTGGATTTCAGAGTGTGGACGCAGCCCGAAAATTACTGGCCGGTTTATTATTACTTGCAGGAGGAAACTCTTAAACATTTCAAGCGGGAAAATATCAACATTCCTTATCCTCAGTTGGATGTGCATATCAGCAAGGAGGCATAAGTATGGTCTATGATGTAATTATTATCGGCGGCGGCACGGCAGGCCTTTCGGCGGCGCTTTATACCCTGCGCGGCGGTCTTTCCACCCTGTTGTTAGAGGCCGAAGTGCATGGCGGGCAGATCATTGTCAGCCCGGAGGTGGAAAATTATCCTGCCCTGCCCAAAATCAGCGGCGCGGAATATGCCCAGCAGCTTTTGGAGCAGGTGGAAAGCATTGGCTTGCAGATAAAATATGAGGCGGCCGAAGCTATTGAACCGCAGGCTGAGATCAAGACTGTCCGCACGGCATACGCAGAGTATCAGGCGCGTACGCTCATCTGGGCAGTGGGCGTCAGCCCGCGTCGGCTTAATTGCCCCGGCGAGGAGAAATTCCTGGGCCGTGGCGTGTCCTTCTGTGCCACCTGCGACGGCGCTCTTTATAAGGGCAAAGAGGTGGCGGTCATCGGCGGCGGCAATACCGCGTTGGAGGAGGCACTTTTCCTGGCCGGAATTTGCAGCCGGGTGCATCTTATTCACCGCCGGGAGAGTTTCCGTGCGGAGGCGGCCTTGCAGCAGCGTGTGGCGGCCGAGGAGAAAATCGTCAGCTATATGTCGGCCGAGGTGGCCGAATTTGTAGGTGATAAACGGGTAAGAGAGCTGCGTCTGCAAACCCCGGACGGCGAGCAGCTGCTGGCGGTTGACGGTGCTTTTCTGGCGGTGGGCAGGCTGCCGGCCAATGAGATCCTGCGCCCTTATGTCCTGCTGGATGATGCAGGTTATGTGCAGGCCGGTGAGGATTGCCGCACCGAGACGCCCGGTTTCTTTGTGGCCGGAGATTGCCGCACCAAACCTCTGCGTCAGCTGGTAACGGCGGCGGCCGACGGTGCGGTGGCGGCTACGGCGGCCATTGCGTATCTGCGCGGTGCGTGATGTGGGCCGAAACTTAATTGATGATTTGCCGAAAACATTTAAGATATGAGAATTTATTTGGGGAGAAAATTGACAAATGCAAAATATGATTACCGATAAAACCAAAAAGAAAATCTTTGTGCTGGGCAGCGGCGGCACTATTGCAGGTCTTGCCGCATCTCCGGTGGATTTTATGGGTTATACTGCCGGTGCGGCCGGTGTAGACAGCCTGCTGAACCGTGTGCCCGAGATTGATGAGCTGGCCGAGCTGGAAACCGAAGACTTCTGCGGTATTGCCAGCGAGAATGCCACCCCGGAGGTTTGGCTTAATCTGGCGCGCCGTGCCGAGCAGATTTTGTCCGCTGACGATGTGGACGGTCTGGTGGTAACCTCCGGCACCGACACTCTGGAAGAAATGGCGTATTTCCTCAATCTGGTGCTGGATACCGCCAAACCGGTGGTGGTGGTGGGCGCCATGCGGCCGCTTTCCGCTTACGGCACCGATGGTCCGGTGAATCTTTACAATGCGGTGGCGGTGGCTGCCAACCCGCAGAGTGAGGGCAAGGGTGTGCTGGTGGTGATGAATGACACCATCATCTCGGCACGCGGTGTAAACAAGCAGGACAGCTGCCGTCTTAACACCATGGGCGGCGGCGATTTTGGTACGCTGGGCTATGTGGTGGCCGGTAATGTGCATTTTTCGGCTGCTCCCTGCCAGCGTCACACCCATAACAGCGAGTTCCGCCTGACGGAGATCCGTGATTTGCCCCCCGTGGATATTTTCTATATGTCGGCCGGTGTTGATGCCCGTCTGCTGTCTGCGATGGCTGATTTGGGAGCCTGCGGCGTGGTGCTGGCCGGTTTCGGCAACGGCACCTTCTCCGATTCGGTGGGCGACCAGCTGCATGATTTGATTGATGAAGGTTTGGTTTGTGTTATCACATCCCGCTGCCAGACGGGTTTGGTTCGGGTGACCATGCCGGGTTTGGTGGCCGGCGGTGATTTGTCCCCGCAAAAGGCGCGCGTACTGCTGATGTTGGCGCTGGCCGTGGGTAAAACCACCGAGGAAATCGAGCGCTGCTTTATTGAATATTAAAAAATAAGATAAGTTTGGATAATAATATGGAGAAACAAATTTGGCAGGGTGTCGAGCCTTCTTTATGGCGGCGGCTGGCGGATATGAGCAAACCGCTGGTGCTGTACGGCATGGGTGACGGTGCCGATAAGGTAATTGCGCAGCTAAACCGGCTGGGGCTCTCTCCGCACGGCATTTTTGCCAGCGATGAATTTGTCCGCGGTCAGCAGTTTGCCGGCATGACGGTGCTTACTTATCAGGCGGCCAAGCAGCATTTTGGTGATATGTGCGTACTGGTGTGCTTCGGTACCGAGCAGCCCGAGGTATTGGCCAAAATTGCGCAGATAGCGCAGGAGCAGGAGGTTTATGCCCCTCATGTGCCGCTTTTCGGTACCGAGCTGTTTGATGAAGATTTTGTGGCCGGGCATGAGGCTAATTTGTTGGCGGCCGATGCTCTCTGGGCGGATGATTTTTCGCGGCAGGTTTACCGCGATTATTTGGCTTATATGTGGACGGGCCGTGTGGATTATCTGTTCCGGTCGGAAACTGCCAAACTTGACGCCTGGCAGGAGCTGGCTCTTACCGATAATGAGGTTTTTCTGGATTTGGGCGCTTATGACGGTGATACGGCGGCGGAATTTGCGGCACTCACCGGTGGTCAGTATCAGGCAATTTGGGCCATGGAGCCTGACCCGAAGAATTTTCTCAAATTGCAGCGGCAGCTGGCGGATATGCCACGGGCACAGGCGCTGCAAATGGCGGCTTGGCGGCAAAGCGGCAGCCTTAGCTTTGCAGGCAAGGCAGGGCGCAATTCGGCGCTGTATAAAGAGAATGATGAGCAGGCCAAGGTAAAACCGGGTGCTGTCACCCAGGCGCAGACGATAAGCCTGGACGATTTGTGGCAGCAGTTTATGCCCACCCAGCCGCCCACCGTGATCAAAATGGATGTGGAGGGAGCCGAGGAGGCCGTGCTGCAAGGTGCGGCGGCGCTGCTGGCGGCTCATCAGCCCAAGCTAGCGGTTTCGGCTTATCACCGCACTCCGGACATCTTTCGTCTGCCGCTGCTGATAAACCAGCTGAACCCCGATTATCGGCTGGCACTTCGGCACCACCCTTATATCCCCGGCTGGGAAACCAACATTTATGCCAAATAAAGCGGGGTGAACACTTTGACGCAACTGATTGATACTTATGCCGAAAAGCTGCTTCAAGCGGCCAAAACGGCTCAAAAACAGGCCTATGCGCCATATTCCGAGTTTCGGGTGGGGGCGGCTTTGCTGCTGGCAGACGGTGAAATCGTCAACGGCTGTAATGTGGAGAATGCTTCCTACGGGGCCACGGTTTGCGCCGAGAGAGTGGCGGTGTGGTCAGCGGTGGCGGCCGGCAAATTATCTCCGCAAAATCCTCCCAAGGCGCTGGCGGTTACTGCGTTGCCGTGTGCGCTGTGCTTGCAGGTGCTTTCGGAGTTTGCAGGGGCGGATTTGCCCGTTCTGGTGGCCGCAGCTGACGGTGCCGAGGGTGGTTATCGGCTGTTTTATCTGGGCGATTTGCTGCCGCAGGTGTTTCGGCTTAAATAACCTGCCGCCCGGTTTATCATCAGCAAAAACTGCCTGAAAATCTGAATAAAAATTAAAAATATATGAGGAAATAGCTGTAATTTGGCAAATTTGCGGTTGTTTCCTCTGTTTTAATATGATAGAATGATTTTTAAGAAGGATAATTTGGCATAGGTTATCGGCAGCCTTAATTATCCTCAAAAAAATTTTGTAAAGTTGTGTAAATGCTGCTACGGGCAGCAGCAAAGAGAGGGAGGATTGATTATGTTGAGCAGAAAAATGAAGCTATTCGGCCTGGTATTGTTGGCCTGCGCGATGTTCTTCGGTATGGCAGCTGTTGCCGCCGCCGCCGATTATGAGCTGGACCGTATCGACCTTTATGATTATTACGATGACGACAGCCGAATCCGCATCACCGAGGATGATATTGAAAGCAATATGGAGCAAACGGTGGATTGGCGCCGTGTGCGCATTGTGCCCCGCACCGTAGACGGTACCTATAAAATCACCGGCGAGGTTGGGCAGGACAGCGACGATAATTATTATGTAACGCTGGATGAGGATGAAACCATTCGCGTCACCATCAGCGTTTATGATGATGACGATAAGCGCCAGAAGCGTTATTATCTGGATTTGACCCGCGGTATGGAGGGCATTGAGTCCGTACTCTTCACCGGCGACGATTTCGAGAAATCCTTTACCTCGCTGGATGATGAAAATGATTTGTTGATTCCCGAGGATGAAAGTTCTATCCGCCTGAAAGTTTATCTGGCCAATGACGATTACACCGTAGAGTGCAACGACAGCGGCTCCGGCAACAATGCGTGGAACATTAAGGTGCCCAAAAATGATGATGTGACCGTTTACCTCAGGGTTTATAATGAGGACGAAGAAGAAGTAGCCGAGTATAAATTCACCATTGAGCGCTCTGCTGATGCCAAGGGTGATAATGATGATGACGATGAAAAGCTGACCGATTTGGAAGTCAAAACCTCTGACGGCAAGTATGACCTCTTCCCCAAGTTTGACCCCGATGTGCACGAGTATTATGTCTGCCTGCCCAAGGATGAGAAAACTGCGGTAATCATCCCCACTTACGGCGATGAGATTGAAACGCTGAAAATCAACGGCAAAACCGTACGCAGCGGTAACGAGAGCAACGATTTGTCGGCCGGCACCGACGGCAAGGCTTACACCGTTAAGGTGACCGAGGAGGACGGTGATGTCGAGGAGTATACCGTCAACCTGCTGCGTGCCGTTAATACTGACGGTGACAGCTCCACTCTGGATAACCTGCGTATCAAGCGCGGCACCGGCAAAAGTGTCAGCAGCATGACGGAAATTGAGTCCGAGCCCGATTTTGACTCTTACACCAAGAGTTATGAGCTGATTGCCGGCGATGATTCCGCTTATTTCAGCTTCCGTCCCTCCTTAGAGGACAGCGACAGCGTGGTACTGCTGCATTATGATGATGAGGTTGTGATGTTGGAGGATGATGAGTATTGCTCGGCCGTAGAGCTGGAAGCCGATGATGTTGCCACTATCCGCGTTTACAGCCCCAATTTTGAGGAATACACCGATTACAAGTTTGATGTTCTGGATAAGCAGCTGGATGATAACTGCCGTCTGGATGATTTGGAATTGTATGTTGACGGTGTAGAGGTTGAGCTCTCGCCCGAATTTGCCGGCAAAACCTACACTTATCTGGCCACGGTTGGCAAAAATGCCGATGTATTTACCGTAAAGGCCGACCCTGAATCCGATGATGCCACCATTACCGTCAACGGTGATGAGGTTAAGAACAATAAGCAGTCCGAGGAATATTCGCTGAACACCGGCATGACCAGTGTAACTGTTAAGGTAACGGCGGCCAACGGTGATGATGAAACTTACCGTCTCACTATTACCCGCAGTGATTCGGTGGTTGATAAACCCACCACCGATAAGCCTGCCGCCAACGGTGACCCCGTTAAGGTGGTTTTGCGTATCGGCAGCACCAATTATATTGTAAACGGCAAGTCTTACACTCTGGCCTCTGCACCTTATATCACCAGCAGCCGCACTCAGGTGCCCCTGCGTGTTATTGCCGAGGCCCTTGGTGCCAATGTAAATTATAATAACGAGGCCAAGCAAATCACCATCAATAAGGATGGCGAGCGTATGTATATGGACATCGGCAAGAAGATTAAAGATTTTGATGTTGCACCCGAGGTTAAGGCCAACACCACTTTTGTGCCGATTCGCTATGTCTCCGAGAAATTGAACTGCAAGTGCCAATTCAACAATGCCACCAAAGAGGTTATAATCACTTATGGTGTTGAGGATAACAAAAAATAAGGTTGGTATCCCCAATTAAACAAACCGCAATATCCGCCGGCAAACTGGCTGGCGGATATTCTTTTGTAATCGCTGCTGACAAATTTCGCTAAATACAGCTTTTTCTTGACAAATCTTGCTGTTATGTTATACTGTATAAAGTAGTATGAAATACTAAATAATTTTTTGTGAGGTTCCTATGCTGAAAATTTTTTCTGATACTTGCACATTATACGCCCCGGCCGAGGCAGCGGCTATCGGCCTGACCGTTGCTCCCTTGCAGCTGGTTTGCGGTGAGGATAGCTGGCTGGATTATATTGAGGCACAACAGCAGGATTGTCTGGATTTGATTGCTCAGGCCAAAATTCCTTCCTCCTCTCAGCCGCCCGTTGGCAGCGTGGTGGACAGTTATAACGCCGACCCCACCGCTGAGATTATCAATGTAACCTTGGCCGACGGTCTCTCCGGCACTTATGAGTCCGCTTGTCTGGCACGCACCATGGCCGAAAACCCCCAGCGTATTCATGTGGTAAATTCTCAGTCCATCGCCGGCCCTCAGCGTTATATGGCCGAGATGGCAGCGCGTATGGCCGCAGCCGGTGAGAGCGTTAAAAATGTGCTGGCCAAGCTGGATTATGTTATCAATAACACCGATTCTTACCTGGTGGTGGATGATTTTGATTTTCTGCGCCGCGGCGGCCGCTTGTCTCCGCTGGTTGCCTACATCGGCAAAACCATTAAAATGGCTCCCGCCGTTAAGCTGTCTGAGGATGGTAAGCGTCTGGATATGTTCACCGTTAAGCGCACCATCAGCAAGGCTTTCGAGGCCATCGCCAAGGATATGCAAAAGGTTGGTGCCGATGCGGCCGGCTGCAAATTTTATGTGGGCCACGCCAATGTGCCCAAGCGGGCAGAGCAGGCTGTTGCCGCGCTGAAAAACCTCTTTGGCGAGGGTATTGATTTGGAAGTTGTGCAGCTCAGCGCCGTATGTATCGCGCAGGGCGGCCCCGGCTGTGTTTCCATGCATTACATCCGCAAAGTCGATTAAGCATATATAACCAATCTAATTTAAGCAGAGCTTCGGCTCTGCTTTTTTGCTTTTTTAATACCTTTGTTTAATATGTTGTTTTTTGTAAACAAAATTTTTTATAGCCGTCCAAAATTTACCATATATGGTGGTTTATGTGCTGTAATTGGCAATTTTTGCCCAGATGTATACAAATTTTATTGATGTATTCGTGCATTTTCCTGCTGCAAAGTATTGATTTATGGGCTGTAATATGCTAAAATTAGACAATTTGGAAACAAGATAGGATTTTAAGGACAGGAGTGGTTATTCATGCAAAATCTTTATCTGATTTTGGAGAACGGCCGTGTCTTTGCCGGCAAGTCTTTTGGCTATGCAGGCGAGGTTACAGGTGAATTGGTATTCACTACGGCAATGGTAGGTTATCTGGAAACCCTGACCGATCCCAGCTATTACGGTCAGATTCTTTTGCAGACTTTCCCGTTGATTGGCAATTATGGAGTAATTCCTGCTGATTTCGAAAGCAAAAAGCCTCAGTTGAAGGCCTATATTGTGCGTGAATGGTGCCAGGAACCTTCTAATTTCCGTTCAGAAGGCCGTCTTGACACTTTTTTAATGGATAATAAGATAGTAGGCCTTTGCGGCATTGATACCCGCGCACTCACCAAGGTTATCCGCCAGCACGGTGTGATGAACGCCAAAATCACCCCCAACCCGGAGGTTACTCCCGAACTGTTGGCTGAGATTAAAGCTTATAAGGCCGAGGACGCTGTGCAGAATGTTACCTGCGCCGAGGTTACCGTTACCGGCGAGGGCCGCAAGGTCGTGCTGTGGGATTTCGGTACCAAGCAGAGTGTGGCCGATGCTTTGCAGCAGCGCGGCTGTCAGGTTATCAAAATGCCTGCTTCCTCCACCGCTGAGGAAATTCTGGCCGCCAAACCGGAGGGTATTCTGCTCTCCATGGGCCCCGGCAACCCGGCGGATAACACCGCTATTGTGGCCGAGCTCACCAAGCTGCTGGCTGCCGGCATCCCCACCTTCGGTATCGGTTTGGGGCATCAGCTGCTGGCCATGGCTCACGGCGCACAGGTTACCAAGCTGCATTACGGCCATCGCGGCGGCCATCCCGTGCAGGATACTGCCACCGGCGAGGTTTATACCTCCTCTCAGAATCATGGCTATGTGGTGCAGGCCGATACCCTGCCCGAGACTGCCAAAATCACCTTTGTAAACGCCAATGATGCCACCTGCGAGGGCATTGATTATACGGACAAGCCGGCCTTCTCGGTACAGTTCTATCCCGAGGCTGTCGGCGGTGCCGAAAATTCCACTTTCCTGTTTGATAAGTTTGTTGCTATGATGTCTGCTGCAAAGGAGGAGAAGTAAATGCCGTTAAATCCCGGAATTAAAAAAGTTATGGTAATCGGCTCCGGCCCCATCGTTATCGGTCAGGCAGCAGAATTTGACTATGCCGGCACTCAGGCCTGCCGTGCGCTTAAAGAGGACGGCTTGGAGGTTGTACTGGTCAACTCCAACCCCGCCACCATCATGACTGACAGCGCCATGGCCGATAAAATCTACATCGAGCCGCTGACTCTGCCGGTACTGCGCCGCATTATTGAGATTGAAAAGCCGGACAGCATTTTGTCCACTCTGGGCGGCCAAACCGGCCTTACACTCTCCATGCAGCTGGCCAAAGAGGGTTTTCTGGCCGCACATAATGTGCGTTTGCTGGGCGCCCGTCCCGATACCATTGAGCGTGCCGAGGACCGTCAGCTCTTCAAAGAGGCCATGGAGAAGATCAACCAGCCCTGTATCCCGTCTGACATCGTAACCACGCTGGAAGATGCCGTTACCCTGGCCGATAAGCTGGGTTATCCCGTTATCGTGCGTCCTGCCTTCACTTTGGGCGGCACCGGCGGCGGCATTGTTAATAATGAGGCCGAACTGCGCGAGATCGCCGATAACGGCCTGCGCCTTTCGCCTATCCACCAGATTTTGCTGGAAAAATCCGTGGCCGGCTGGAAGGAAATCGAGTTCGAGGTTATGCGCGACAGCAAAGGTAATGACATCACCATCTGCTCGATGGAAAACTTTGACCCCGTTGGCGTACATACCGGCGACAGTATCGTAATTGCTCCGGCCGTTACCCTTTCCGATAAGGAATACCAGATGCTGCGTAAAGCGGCCCTGGCTATCGTTAATGAGCTGCAAGTAGAGGGCGGCTGCAACTGCCAGTTTGCCTTAAACCCCAACAATTTTGAGTACGCCGTAATCGAGGTTAACCCCCGTGTATCCCGTTCTTCGGCGCTGGCTTCCAAGGCCACTGGTTACCCGATTGCCAAAGTTGCCACCAAAATCGCCATCGGTTACACTCTGGATGAAATCAAAAACGCCATCACCGGCAAAACCGTGGCTGCGTCTGAGCCGGCCATTGACTATGTAGTGGTAAAATTCCCCAAGTGGCCGTTTGATAAATTTGTTTACGCCAAGCGTGATTTGGGCACCCAGATGAAGGCCACCGGCGAGGTTATGGCCATCGCTCCCACCTTTGAGCAAGCCTTGATGAAGGCTGTGCGCGGTGCCGAGATTGGCTTGCAGGATTTGAATGCTCATCGCCAAATGGAAATGTCGCCCGAGGAAATCAAGGCGGCCCTGCATAATTGCACCGATGAACGCCTGTTCGTGGTTTATCAGGCCATTAAAAACGGCGTAAGCTATGATGAAATTTACAACATCACCAAGATTGACAAATGGTTCCTCTCCAAACTGGGCAACATCGCCAATATGGAAGCCAGCCTGAAAGAGGGCCTTGATGATGAAAAATATCTGGCCGCCAAGCGCATGGGCTTCCCCGATAAAGTTATCACCAAACTTTCCGGCCAACAGGTAACCAAGCCGGCACGCGCCGTTTACAAAATGGTTGATACCTGCGCTGCCGAGTTTGCGGCCGAAACGCCTTATTTCTATTCCACCTATGATGAAGAAAACGAGGCCGCTGAGTTCCTGGCTGAGCGCAAAGAACCCAAGCCGACCGTTATGGTGCTTGGCTCCGGCCCCATCCGCATCGGTCAGGGCATTGAGTTCGACTATGCCTCCGTGCATTGTGTTTGGGCGCTTCAACAGGCCGGCTATGAGGTCGCCATCGTCAACAACAACCCCGAAACCGTTTCCACCGACTTCGACACCGCTGACCGTCTGTACTTTGAGCCTCTCACCGAGGAGGATGTGGCCAACATCATCGCCACCGAGAACCCCTACGGTGTGGTAGTTGCCTTCGGCGGCCAGACGGCTATCAAGCTGACCAATTATCTGGACAAAAACGGTATCAGAATTCTCGGCACCTCGGCTGACAGCATTGACCGTGCCGAAGACCGCGGCCGTTTTGATGAGCTGCTGACCAAGCTGGACATTCAGCGTCCCAAGGGTGAAACCGTGCGTACCACCGAGGAGGCTCTGGCTGCGGCCGAGCATATCGGTTACCCCGTGCTGATGCGTCCTTCTTATGTTCTGGGCGGCCAGAATATGATTATCGCCTTCAATGAGGCCGACATCAAGGAATACATGGCCATCATTTTGGAGCAAAATGCCGATAATCTGGTGCTGATTGACAAATATTTGCAGGGTATTGAGTTGGAAATCGACGCTATCTGTGACGGCGAAGACATCCTCATCCCCGGCATTATGGAGCATATCGAGCGTGCGGGTATTCACTCCGGTGACTCGATTGCCGTATATCCCGCTTACAATATCAATGATGATATGGTTGAGACCATCATCGAAACCACCCGCAAATTGGCCGTAGAGCTGGAAACCCGCGGTCTGGTCAACATCCAGTACCTCATCAAGGACAACCAGCTGTACGTTATCGAGGTTAACCCCCGTTCTTCCCGTACCATTCCGTACCTCAGCAAGGTTACCGGCGTGCCCATGGTAGATTTGGCAACCAAGGCCCTGTTGGGAGAGAAGCTAACTGATATGGGCTATGGCACCGGCCTTTACCCCGTGCCCTGTTATTATGCGGTTAAAGTGCCCATCTTCTCTTTTGAGAAGCTGCTGAATGTGGACAACCAACTGGGGCCGGAGATGAAGAGTACCGGCGAGGTACTGGGCATCGGCACCAGCTTTGAGGAGGCCATTTACAAGGGATTGGTGGCCGCCGGTTATAATCTGGACAACCGCGGCGGTTTGTTTGTAACCGTAAATGACCGTGATAAGGCCGAGATCGTACCCCTGGTGAAGAAATTTGCCGACCTTGGCTTTGATATCTACGCTACCGCCGGCACTCAGCGTGTGCTGGCCGAAGCCGGTATCGAATCCCAGTTTGTAGAGAAAATCCACGAGGGTGAGGAAAATGCGCTCAAACTGATGGAGGAGGGCAAAATCAACTTTGTTATCTCCACCTCTGCCAAGGGCCGCAACCCCAACAAAGACAGCGTGATCACCCGCCGCAAGGCCGTAGAACGCGGTATTCCCTGCCTGACCTCGGTGGATACTGCCAATGTTCTGGCCGACAGTCTGCACAGCCTTTATACGCAGGACAGCATTGAGCTGGTAGACATCAACAACCTGCGCCGCGCGCCTGAGAAATTGGCCTTTACCAAAATGCAAAGCTGCGGCAACGATTATATTTACTTTAACTGCCTGCATCAGCATCTGGACAACCCTGCCGGTTTGGCAGTACGCCTGTGCAACCGTTATCGCGGTGTCGGCGGTGACGGTGTAGTGATGATTTGCCCGTCCGATAATGCCGATGTTCGTGTCAAGGTTTACAATATGGACGGTTCCAACGGCGGCATCGGCGGCAACGCCATTCGCTGCGTCGGCAAGTATCTGTATGATAACGGCATTGTCTGCAAGGATGAGATGACCATTGAGACCGATTTCGGCATCAAGCAGCTTACCCTTATCAAGCGCAACGGCAAGGTTTGGGGCGCGTCGGTGGCCATGGGCAAACCCAGCCTTAATCCCGCCAGCCTGCCCATGCTGGTAGAGGGCGAGACCTTTATCAATCAGCCGATTACCGTGCTGGGCAAACAATATCTGGCCACCTGCCTGTCGGTGGGCAATCCGCATATCGTAATCTTCTGTGATAACCCAGAGCAAATTCCGGTAGAGAAAATCGGTTATCATTTTGAGCATCATCCGTGGTTCCCCGAGCGCGTAAATGTCGAGTTTGTGCGTGTGTTCAACCGTAATGTGCTGGATATGCGCGTATGGGAGCGCGGCAACGGCTATACTCACGCCTGCGGTACAGGCTCCTGTGCGGCCGTGGTGGCGGCGGTTGTCAACGGTTATTGCGCCATGGGCGAGGAAATTACCGTTAAACAGCCCGGCGGTGATTTGAAAATCAGCTATGACGGTGAAAATGTGATTATGACCGGCAGCGCCGAAAATCTCTTTGACGGCGTGGTAGAGATTTAATATCAGAAATCTAATGCAGAATAGTTGATATAACAGCTAAATAAGCCGGAAGACCAGTTTTTGCGCCTTCCGGCTTTACGCTATTTTATTTGGCGGATATTGCCTTTGCAAACAGCGGCAAAATCGGCTAAAATTTTAATTGTAAAAGCAAATTTCAGGCGGCAGATAACTTATATTTCTTCTGCCTGCAAAATATATTCGATAGTATATGTATAGTATTTAGTTTGGTTTTTACATTCGATACGGGCCTGATTTGCGGTCCGCTATGATGAGGGGAGTTTTTATTTATGGCAAATGTTGAGCAAAAAGTTGATTTGCAGCTTTTGCAGCCGATTTTGGATGAATACGCTGCCAAGCCCGGCTCGTTGATTATGATTTTACAGCATACGCAGGGCCTTTACGGTTACCTGCCCAAGGATGCGCTCAAAGCCATCAGCGCGGCCACCGGTATTGCACCGGCCAAAATTCTGGGCGTGGCGTCCTTTTACACGCAGTTCCGTTTGCAGCCGGTGGGCAAGTATTTGATTATGCTGTGCCAGGGCACCGCCTGCCACGTTAACGGCTCTGAGAAAATCAGTGCCATTATCACCGAGGAGCTGGGCATTAAAGACGGCGAAACCACCGCAGACGGCCTGTTCACGCTGAAACACGTGGCTTGTCTGGGCTGCTGCTCGCTGGCTCCGGCCATGATGATCAACGATGAAGTTTACGGCAACCTGACGGCCGATTCGGTACGGCAGGTGCTTAAAGATTTAGCTGCCAAAGGGGGT
This sequence comes from Bacillota bacterium, assembly GCA_017397935.1. GTDB lineage: Bacteria > Bacillota > Dehalobacteriia > UBA4068 > UBA4997 > Avidehalobacter. The sequence continues at coordinate 75,387 of JAFQHN010000016.1, read as the reverse complement.
GCAGAATAATGGCAGAGATGAGAATTAAAGTCGGTTTGGGCAGCTGCGGCATGGCTGCCGGCGCCCGCAAAACCCAGGAAGCCATTGATGCTGCGCTGTCCGCCGCAGGTTCCGCCGTCCGTGCCGAGCGTACCGGCTGTATCGGCCTGTGCTTTGCCGAGCCTTTGGTAGAGGTGATTGACGGTGATAACAGTTATTTTTACGGCCGTGTGGATGCCGCCAAAGCCGAGCAAATTGTCAACGGTCATGTTATCGGTGGCCAGGTTCAGCACGATTTGCTGCTGACGGATGATGAGATGGCCTTCCTTAATCGCCAGCAGCGTATTGTTCTGCGCAACTGCGGCGTGATTGACCCCGAAAATATTGAGCATTATATAGCCCGCGGCGGTTATCAGGCGCTGCAAAAGGCCGTGCAGGATATGACGCCTGAGCAAATTATCGAGGAAATCAAAATCTCCGGCCTCCGTGGCCGCGGCGGTGCCGGCTTCCCCACCTGGTTTAAGTGGGATGCCTGCCGCAAGGCCGAGGGTGAGCAGAAATACATCATCTGCAACGCCGATGAGGGTGATCCTGGTGCCTTTATGGACCGCAGCGTGTTGGAGAGTGACCCCCACGCCCTGCTGGAAGGTATGGCCATCGCTGCCCGTGCCATCGGCTGCAATCAGGGTGTAATTTATGTCCGTGCCGAGTATCCGCTGAGTATTCAGCGCTTGGAGCTGGCCATGGCTGACGCCCGTGCCAAGGGTTATCTCGGCCAAAACATCTTCGGCAGCGGCTGGGATTTTGATATTTACATCAAGGCCGGTGCAGGTGCATTTGTCTGTGGTGAGGAAACAGCTCTACTGGCCTCTCTGGAAGGCGAGCGCGGAATGCCCCGCCTGAAACCCCCGTTCCCCGCCCAAAAAGGCTTCTGGCAGCAGCCCTCCAACATCAATAATGTGGAAACTCTGGCCAATGTGGCCTGGATCATCTTAAACGGCGGCGCTGCCTATGCCGAATTCGGCACCGAGACCAGCAAGGGCACCAAGGTTTTCGCTCTGGCCGGCAAAATCAAACGCGGCGGTTTGGTAGAGGTGCCCATGGGCATGACTCTGCGTGAAATCATCTTCGAGGTTGGCGGCGGCATCAAAAATGACGCCGAGTTTAAGGCGGTGCAGATGGGCGGCCCCTCCGGCGGTTGTATCCCGGCCTCTCTGCTGGATACTCCCGTCGATTATGAGAATATCAATAAAACCGGTGCCATTATGGGCAGCGGCGGCATGATCGTTATGGACAGCACCACCTGTATGGTGGATATGGCGCGCTTCTTCCTTGATTTCACCCAGAAAGAAAGCTGCGGCAAGTGCGTTCATTGTCGCATCGGCACCAAGCGTATGCTGGAAATCCTTACCCGCATTACCAAGGGAGAGGGCAAAGAGGGCGATGTAGAGCTGCTCACCCAGCTGGGCGAGGACATCAAGGCCGGTTCGCTCTGCGGTCTGGGCGCTTCTGCCCCCAACCCGGCACTCAGCACCATCCGTTATTTTGCCGATGAATACAAAGCGCATATCGAGGATAAAACCTGTCCTGCGCACAGCTGCCGTGATTTGCTTACTTATTACATCCGCCCCGATAAGTGCAAGGGCTGTACGCTTTGTTCCCGCAAGTGCCCCACCGGCGCCATCAGCGGAGAGCTGCGTGAGGTCTTTGTGATTGATCAGGAGAAGTGTATCAAGTGTGGCAACTGTGCCGCTGTCTGCCGTTTTGATGCGGTAGAAGTTAAATAAAAGGGAGAGTGCAGCATGACTGAATTTAAGATTACGATTAACGGACAAGAGCTTACTGCCAATTCCGGTGAGACTATTCTGGCGGTGGCTCGCCGCAATAACATAGAAATCCCCACCCTTTGTTTTGATGAGAGCTTAAAGCCTTACGGTGCCTGCGGTCTGTGCGTGGTGGCTATCGAGGGTTCGCCCCGCCTGTTCCGTGCCTGCGCCACCGAGGCTGCTCCCGGTCAGGTGATTTATACGGACACCGCCGAGGTGCGCCAGGCCCGCAAAACCGCGTTGGAGCTGCTGCTTTCCAACCATAAGGGTGATTGTATCGCCCCCTGTAAGCAGGCTTGCCCTGCCGGCAGCGATTGCCAGGGTTATATCGGCCTGATTGCCAACAATCGCTTTGCTGAGGCTGCCCAGCTCATCAAAGAGTATTATCCCATTCCGGCGTCCATCGGCCGTGTTTGCCCTCACCCCTGTGAGGAGGCCTGCCGCCGCAACCGTCTGGACCAGCCGCTGGATATTGCACATTTGAAGCAGTTTGCGGCTGATATGGATTTGAACAGTAAAAACCCCTATATGCCCCCCGTGGCTCCGCCCACCGGCAAAAAGGTGGCCATTGTCGGCGGCGGCCCTGCCGGCCTTACCATGGCTTATTTCCTTACCTTGCAGGGGCATAAGGCTGTAATTTTTGAGATGATGCCCAAAGCCGGCGGTATGCTGCGTTACGGTATTCCTGAGTACCGTCTGCCCAAGACTGTCCTGGATTTGGAAATTCAGCAGATCGAGAAGCTGGGCGTAGAGATCCGCACCGGCATGAAGCTGGGCCGTGATGTGCAGTTCGCTGATTTGCAGCGTGATTACGATGCTGTTTACCTGGCCAACGGTGCGTGGAGAAGTGCCGGCCTTAATCTGGAAGGCGAAAATCTGCCCGGTGTTATCGGCGGCATTGATTTCTTAGGCCACGTGGCCATGGGCAATATTCAACATCTGGGCGGCCGCGTAGCCGTAGTCGGCGGCGGCAACACCGCCATGGATGCCTGCCGTACTGCCATCCGTCTGGGTGCCAAGGAGGTTTATATCCTGTACCGTCGCACCGAGGCCGAAATGCCGGCTGAGGATATCGAGATCCGTGAGGCCAGGGAGGAGGGTGTACAGTTCAAATTCCTGGTTGCGCCCACCAAAATTATTGAAGCCGACGGCCATGTAGCAGGCATTGAGTTGCAGCAGATGGAGCTGGGAGAGCCTGATGCCAGTGGCCGCCGCCGTCCTGTACCGGTAGAAGGCGGCATTGAGGTGCTGCCCGTTGATACGGTTATCGCTGCCATTGGCCAAAAGGTTCTGCCGCTGGATTTGGGTGCCGATACCGATAAGCTTTCTTACACCCCCTGGCAGACCATCGCTGCCGATCCCAAAACCTACGCCACTTCCATTCCCGGTGTCTTTGCCGGCGGTGATGCCATCAATGACGGCCCCGGTATTGCCATTCAGGCGGTGGCCCACGCCAAGGATTGCGCCAAGGCTATCGACAGCTACTTAAAAGGTGATTTGCAGCCCGTTGCCCAGCCTTATTATTGCAAAAACGGTGAGCCCACGGCCGAGGAATTTGCCGCTATGCGCCGTAAAACCCGTGTTTCCATCAGCTATCTGCACCCGGAATACCGCAAAACCAACTTCACCGAGGTTGCCAAAGGCTTTGCCCCCGATGAGGCCATGTTTGAGGCCAGCCGTTGTCTGGAATGTGGCTGCGGTGATGTCTATGAGTGCCGCCTGCTGCATTTTGCTCAGCAGTATGATGTCGAGCCGGAGAAATTTGCCGGCGAGATCAACACCCAACCCAAGGATGACTCTCATCCGTTCATCGTCCGCGAGCCTTCCAAGTGTATCCTCTGCGGCAACTGCGTCCGCGTCTGCGAGGAAGTTACCGGCGTAAATACTCTCGGCCTGTTTGACCGCGGTTTCTCCACCGTTGTTAATGCCGATTTCGGTCTGCCGCTGGATTTCAGCCGCTGCAAGGGCTGCGGCCAGTGCGTGGCGGTTTGCCCCACCGGCGCCCTGCAAGAAAAGCAGCCGTGGCAAAAATCCATTCCGCTGGATACCGAGACCACTCCCGGTGTCTGCAATTTCTGCGGCAACGCCTGCAATCTTAAAATCCACCATAAGGGTGATTATGTAACCAAGGTCGTTCCCGCCGATGGTGACCGCCTGTGCAAAACAGGCCGCTTTGCTTATCCCTGCGCCATGACATCCACCGGCAACCCCAACGCCGGTGTAAACTTCGGCGAGGGCATGATGAATATGCCCCCGTCCAGCGCTCTCAAAGCGGCTGCTGCGGCCATCAATTCGCTCCGCGAGTCCATGGGTGCTGATGTTATCGGTGTGGCCGTGGGCGACCATTTGACCGCCGAGGAGCTGTTCCTGGCCAATTATCTGGCGCAAAATGTCATCGGCACGGATTGCGTTTATGCCACCAATGCCGGTGTTGATGTGCTGCCTGCTTCCACCGCCACCGTGGCTGATATGGAGGCTGCCGATGTGGTGCTGGCGGTAGGCGTTGATCTGGCAGCGTCTTACCCGCTGGTTGGCTCCCGTTTGCAGAAAGCAGCCAAGGCAGGGCAAAAACTGCTGCTGCTGGGTGATACCCCCGGTGCGCTCCGTGATGTTGCCGCCCTTTATCAACCGCTTAACAAAACTGTTGATTTGCTGCTGGCCCTGGCACAGGGTGATACCCAAAATGCCGCCGCCGCCCAGATTTTGTCCGCACTTGCCGCAGCCCAAAAGCCGCTGCTGGTGTTTGATCGCAGCCGTCTGACTTATGAGGCCGCTGCTTGTCTGGCTGAACTCGCCGCCGGTTTGAATTTGCCGGTATTGCAGCTGCGTGACGGTGTTAACAGCCAGGTTGTTGCCGATTTGGGCATCACCAAAAATTACGCCGATTTGGAGGCCGACATTGAAAGCGGCAAGCTGAAAGCCATGCTGTTGTTCGGTGTGGATCTGCCGGCTCTGCTGGCCGAGCAGGTAGGCTTTGTGTTTGTTGCCGATGCCAACTATGGCCGTGCTTATCCTTACGCTTCGGTGCTGCTGCCCACCTCCGGCTTCGGTGCGGTCACCGGCTCTTACATCAACTTTGAGGGCCGTTTGCAGCAGGTAAATGCCGCCATCACTCCTTACCACGGCATTGAAAACTGGGCGCTGCTGGCCGAGTTTGTCACCGCCGTCAATAAGTTCGAGCATTTCGGCAGTCTGTCTGCCGTGCGTGATGCGCTGGCCGCCGCTGTGCCTGCTTATGCCGCCGCCTTGCAGGGGGATGAGCAGTTTATCGCTGCCCGCCCTGCCGCTGATGTGCAGCTGCCTGCCGCCGGTGCCGCCGCTTACCGCACTTATGAAAACGAAAGCACCGCCCGGAAATCCTGGAAGCAAATGAACCGTTAAAATTGCCGGTCAAGGCTGATAAAAAGCCGCCCGTTTGGGCATTATCACAGGCATAAACAGCCTAAGGAGGATTTCTGAGATGTCTTGCGTTTACGATTTTAACAGCAAAAATTTTAATATCGAAACTTATCTGCAAACCCGTCGGCAGCAGGTGGAGGAGGCACTTTCCTCCGCCTTGCAGCCGGTTTATCCCGGCGCAGAGCGTCTTTTTGCCGCCATGGATTACAGCTTGCTGGCCGGCGGCAAAAGGCTGCGTCCGCTGCTGTTTTTGGCGGCATTAGAAGGCTTTAATAAGGGCTTTGCCGATAACAGCACAGCAGATGAGCCTGATTTGTCAGCCTTTCTGCCGTTTGCCTGCGGCATAGAGATGCTGCAAACTTACTCCCTCATCCACGATGACCTGCCCGCCATGGATGATGATGACCTGCGCCGCGGCCGCCCCAGCTGTCATAAAGCTTTTGATGAGGCCACGGCAATTCTGGCAGGAGACGGCCTGCTGACGCATTGTTTTGCCATGCTGCTCTCCGTTCCCGCCGATTCCCATGCGCTGGTTAAGGCGGTGCGTTATTTTGCCGAGAAAACCGGCATTTACGGCATGGTGGCCGGTCAATGTCTGGACATTCAGGCCGAGGGCCAACCCATCACCGTGGAGGAGCTGCGCCAAATTCATCAGGCCAAAACGGCGGCTCTGCTGCAAGCCTCGGTGGTTTGCGGTGGTCTGCTTGGCGGTGCGGATGATGATGAGGCTGCTGCTCTGGCTGAGTTTGGCCGGCAGTTCGGTCTGGCCTTCCAAATCGTTGACGATATTCTGGACGAAGTAGGGGACGCGGCAGTTTTAGGCAAACCCGTTGGCAGCGATGCCGCCAATAACAAAACCACTTATGTTTCGCTGCTCTCGCTGGACGGTGCCAAACAGGCCGCGGCCGAGGCCACACAGGCAGCGGTGGCGGCGCTGGCCCCCCTTGGTGATAAGGGGCGTTTGCTTACGGCCCTGGCTGATTATTACCTCAACCGCAATTTCTGAATTTTTTAAGGAGGTCAAACCATGCCTTATATTCGTTTGGTTACCACCGCCGATATTTCACCGGCACAGCAGCAGCAGTTAAAAAGCGGTCTGGCCCGCGCGACCGAGCTTATCCCCGGCAAGACCGAATCCAAGCTGATGTTAGAGCTGGACGGCGGCAAGGTGATGTTCTTTCAGGGTGAGCAGCGCCCTCTGGCTTATGTTGATGCCAAATTTTCCGGCCCCACCGATTTTGCTGACCGTGCCCGCTTCACCGAGGCCGTCTTTGCTCTCTGCGCCGATGTTCTGGCTATCCCTGCCAGCAGCGTTTACCTCACTTACACACGCTTTGATGAGTGGGGTACCGGCGGTACCTTAAAAGGCCGTTAATTTCCATAAATTTATACAACCAAAGGGCGGCAGCTTTTGCCCGCCCTTTTTGTGTGCCCAAAATTTACCGCCCCCGGGAATAAAAATTTTGTTGAAATTTTGTAGATTTTCGGCAGGTGCGTCGCCTTAAATCACGAAGATATTAGAGGATAATCACAAATATTCGGGGGATTTTTATGCTTGCGATTTTGAATAGCTGCTCTCTGTTGGGGGCAGATGCTTATATGGTTCATGTAGAGGTCGATGTCTCCAAGGGTATGCCCGCGTTTGAGATCGTCGGCCTGCCGGACGCCGCCGTGCGGGAGAGCCGTGAGCGCGTGCGTACTGCGCTTAAAAACAGCGGTCTGGAATTCCCTTTCCAGCGTATTACCGTCAATTTAGCCCCTGCCGATGTCAAAAAAGAGGGCGTTAATCTGGATTTTGCCATCGCCGTGGGTATTCTGCTGGCCACCGGTCAGCTCGCCGCCGATGAACGTCTTGCCAAAACCGTTTTCCTCGGCGAGCTTTCGCTGGACGGTCGGCTGCGCCATGTCAACGGTGTGCTGCCCATCTCCCGCATCCTGCCCGATATGGGAATTGAGCGCCTGCTCGTTCCCATGTCCAATGCCGAGGAGGGCGCACTCTTAGGCCAAACCGAGGTTTTCGGCCTTGCGGATTTGCGGCAGTTTGTCGATTTTTGGCAGGGCAATCTGCATATTGAGCCCACCCATGTTGATGTTGAGGCTATTCTCCGCAGCGCCGTCCATGATGACACAGCCGGTGTGGATATGGCCGACATCAAAGGTCAGCAGGCCGTTAAGCGCGCCATGGAGATTGCCGCCGCCGGCCGCCATAATCTGCTGATGGTCGGCTCTCCGGGCAGCGGCAAAACCATGCTGGCCCGCCGTATGCCCACCATTCTACCGGATTTAACCCTGGCCGAGAGTCTGGAAATCACCCGCATTTTCAGCATCTGCGGTCTGCTGCCGGAGGGTCAGCCGCTGGTCACCAGCCGTCCTTTCCGTGCGCCGCACCATACCGCCTCGCCGCAAAGTGTTATCGGCGGCGGCCGTGTGCCCCGTCCGGGAGAAGTCAGTCTGGCTCATCATGGCGTGCTGTTTTTGGATGAGCTGCCTGAGTTCAGCCGTGATGTGCGAGAGGCTCTGCGTCAGCCGTTAGAGGATAAAATCGTTACGGTTTCGCGCGTGCAGGGCCGCATGGATTATGATGCCTCCTTCCAGCTGATTGCTGCCATGAATCCCTGCCCCTGCGGTTATCTGGGCGACCCATTAAAGCCCTGCTCCTGTACGCCGTATCAGGTTTCGCGCTATCTGGGGCGGGTTTCCGGCCCCCTGCTGGACAGAATTGATATGCAGGTCAATGTGCAGCGTGTCAGCTTTGCCGATTTAAGCAGCGACGAGCGCCCCGAGTCCTCCGCCGACATCAAACGCCGTGTTATGGCCGCCCGAAAGTTGCAGCTGGACCGCTTCAGTGATGAAAAAATCTTCGCCAACGCTGATATGAGCCATTCTCAGCTGGAAAAATTCTGCCGCCTTTCGCCCGATGCCAACAATTTGCTGGCACAGGTGTTCCGCCAGCTAAAACTTTCCGCCCGCTCTCATGACCGTCTGCTGAAAGTTGCCCGCACCATCGCTGATTTGGCCGCTTCTCCGCAGATAGAGCTGGCCCATGTGGCCGAGGCCGTGCAGTATCGGGGTATCGAGCAGTTTGCGGAATATAAATAGCCGCCCGATAATATTCTGTGATAAGAAAAGTTTTGATTAGAAAATATTTGATTGGAAAAGTTTAGATTAGTGTATATGCGTGCTTCGGTGAGGTTTTGATTATGAAAATAAGCAGATTTTTGTTGGTGCTGCTGCTGTTAACGGTGCTGTTTACCTCGGTTGGCTGGCTGCTGCCGTCCACCGTGCCGGCGTCCGTACAAGCCTGGCAGCAAAATATAACCCAGATATTTCAGCCGATAATTCAGCAGATTCTGCCGCAGCAGGATGCCGGCGGTTACCGCCCTGCTGATGATTGGCAGCCGGCTGATTTGCGGCAGATGGCGTTGCAAATTTACCATGATACTTATTTTGTCCGCCCTCATCTGGATGAGAATTTCCAGCCTGTTCCCGGGCAGTATGATGTGTTGGAGCGCAGCGAGATAACCTCCAACGCCGAGGCCGCCCGTGTTTATGTGCAGGGTGCGGCTCTGCGTGAGTATCAGCTGGCCTGCGTGCAAAGGGGTTCGGTTTATTCCAATCGCGCGGCCGGCAAGATGGTGGCGCTCACCTTTGATGACGGAGTTTTTGCCACCAAAACCCCGCAGATTTTGGAGATTTTGCAGCAATATAATGCCCGTGCCACCTTTTTTGCGCTGGGGCGTTATGTGCAGAACAATCCCGATGTGGCGCGGCAGGTGTTGGCCGCAGGTAATGAGCTTGGCAGCCACTCCTGGTTCCATGATAAGCAGACCCAGCTTGATACCGCCCAGCGGACGGAGGATTTTACCCGGGTGGCCGATGCCTTCACGGCGGCGGTCGGCACGGCTCCGTACCTGTTTCGTGCGCCTTACGGTGCAGTGGATGATGTTGTCAAGCAGGAGATCAATGCCCAAAATATGATTTCGGTGCTGTGGTCAGTCGATACCGAGGACTGGCGTGCCGAATCTGCCGATGAGGTCTATAATTCTGTGGCAGGCTCGGTCAAAGACGGCGACATCATCCTGCTGCATGAAAACGGCAAGCACACCATCAAGGCGCTGCCCCGAATCCTTGCTTATCTTAACGAGCAGGGCTATCAGGTGGTAACCGTCAGCGAGCTGCTCTATGAGGGCAGTGATGTGCAGGCGGCCGCCCAACTCAATTAAATTGCTTGGTTTTTCCCAAAAATAATCCGGAGGGTGGCTGCTGTCACCCTCCTTTTGCGTGCTTATGACAGCTTTCGCCGAAAAATTACTACTTATATTGAAATCGACGCATTATTTTGGCATAGGTGGTTGCATTGGCGTAAAACTTTGTATATAATAAAACTGATTTACTCTCAAAATTTGCATATAAGAAGAAACTGAGCATAAATTAAGCCAAAACAGGGCTTTTTGTCGCTTTCTTATAGTTTTCTTATAGTCTTTGATGAAAGGATTATCGTCATCATGTCTGTCAGTTTTCAGCCTCGTTTGGGCTTTTTTGAATATTCGGCCGAAAAGCCGCAGAAGCTTTATTATCTGGAAGGCGGCACGGGTTATCCGGTGCTGCTGCTGCACGGCTGGGGTTGTTCCAGCGAGACCATGCAGCCGCTTTTTCGGCATCTTGCGGCCAATTTCCATGTCTATAACTTCGATTTGCCCGGCTTCGGGATGAGCGATGAGCCGCCCGCCGCGTGGGATACCAACGATTACGCAGCTCTGCTGGCGGATTTTATCAGGCAAAACTGCACCAAGCCCCCGGTGATTATCGGCCATTCCTTCGGCGGTCGTCTGGCTTTGCGTTTGGCTGCGCAGGGCATCCCCAAAAAGCTTATCCTAACCGGCTGTGCAGGACTGCCTCCGCACCGCGGTCTGGATTATTACGCCAAGGTTTACAGCTATAAAGCCGCCAAAAAGCTGCTTTCTCTGCCCGGTCTTTCGGCCAAAAAAGAGCAGCTGCTGCAAAGTGCCCGTGCCAAAAGCGGCTCGGCCGATTATCAGCAGGCGTCCGATACCATGCGTGCGGTGTTCGTCAAAACCGTCAATGAGGACCAAACAGCCAACCTGCCCAAGGTTACTGTGCCCACCATCCTCTTCTGGGGAGAAAATGACACCGCTACCCCGCTTTCTGACGGCCAAACCATGGAGAAGCAGATGAAAAACGCCGCGCTCATCGTTAAAAAAGGCGGCACTCACTTCGCTTTTCTGGAATTTCTGGCGGAGTTTCTGGCCGTGGCCGACAGCTTTTTGCAGCCGGAGAAGCAGGCCTGAGATATTGTTGAGATATTGTTGAGATATTATTGAGTTCTCATAATAAATTTTTGTGATATTGTGTGGGATCATTAACATAGCGTATGGGGAGGTAAATGCAGTGATAGAATTATCTTGGATTCTGACAGGTGTGGCTTGTCTGACACTTGTTTTATGGCTGGTGTATTTTGCCCGGCGGCTGGTTTATCTGGTGCACATGGCACAGCAGACCAGCTATCGGCCGGAGCGTTATTGGCGCTGGCTGAAAGGCCGGCTGCGGCAGGAATTTGTCGGTGGGGCGTTGCTTGCGGTGCTGCTGGCGGCTGCGTTCCTGCTGTGCCCGACATGGCCCTTTGTTTGGGTACATCCGCTGTTGGCGCTGCTGGTCAATATTCTGTGGCGGCGTCCCGCGGTGAAGAAAGCGCTGGTGTGGACGGCCCGTACCAAGAGGCTGTATGCGGCGGCGCTGGTGCCGTGGGGGATTATGGCATTGGCGGCGGGGGTAATGTGCGCGCTGCCGTGCTATCCGGCTTGGCCCCAATGGCGGCTGTGGACATCGGTTGCTTATATGATAATGGCGCTGCTGGCCTGGCTGCTGCCTTTGGCCATGCTGCTGGCCACTGCCTACCGTCAGCCGTTTGAGAATGCACGCAATCAGCGTTTTGTGGATGATGCGGCACGAATGCTGCGTGAAATGCCCCGCCTCACACGCATCGGCATCACCGGCAGCTACGGCAAAACCAGCAGCAAGGTGGTGCTGGGCCGTGTTCTCTCCGAGGGCAAGCATACTCTCGTCACCCCCGATAGCTACAACACACCCATGGGCATTACGCTGACGGTGCGCAACCGGTTAAAACCCATTCACCAGGTATTCGTGGCCGAGATGGGCGCCCGGCAAAAAGGTGACATCAAAGAGCTGTGCGACATCGTGCAGCCGCAAATTGCCATCGTCACCGCCATTGGCCCGCAGCATCTGGAAACCTTCAAAAATATTGAAACCGTCGCCGCCACCAAGTTCGAGCTGGTAGACAGCCTGCCGCCGGACGGCGTGGCTGTACTGAATTTTGACGATAAAATCATCGCCGAGAAGGCGCAGACCGTGCCCGTTAAGGTGCTGTCTTACGGCTTGGAGCGTGATGACGTCGATTATGCCGCGCGCGACATTCGATTTACGCCGCAGGGCATGAGCTTTACGCTCTGCACGCCGCAGGGGCAGGTGCCCATGCACACACGCCTGCTGGGGCGGCACAATATTTACAACATTCTGGCTGCGGCTGCCGTGGCCGATATGCAGGGGCTGACGCTCTCGCAAATCGCGCGGGCGGTGGCGCAGGTGCCCCCGGTGGAGCATCGTCTGGTGGCCAAAAACGCAGGCGGCTTCACGATTATCGACGACGCCTTCAACTCCAACCCCTCCGGCTCCAAGGCGGCGGTGGATGTGCTGGCGGCTATGCCCGGCGGCCGCAAGCTGATCATCACTCCCGGCATGGTAGAGCTGGGTGATGAGCAGTTCCGTCTGAATCGCGAGTTTGCGGCTTATGCGGCGGCACGGGTGGATTTCGTGGTCATCGTGGGCCAAAAGCAGAGCGAGCCGCTGCTGGCAGGTTTGCAGGACGCAGGCCTCCCGCCCGAGCGTTATCTGGTGGCTGCGAATTTGGCCGAGGCAACGGCGTTTATGCGCGGTTGGGTGCGTCCGGGTGATTATGTGCTGTTTGAGAACGATTTGCCCGACAGTTATTTGTAATCTGTAATTTGTAAAATCAAGCAGTAATTGTCAACCAAACGCCCATACTCGCGTAAACAATTCCTGTTTGGGTGGCAGATGAGCTAAAATTTGCGCCAAATCAGCATTAAAACCGTAAAATTTAAGACGATTTTGCAATGAATTTGGCCGAAAATGAGTGTAAACTGAGCTTTTTCTTACACTCATTTAAGCAAAATCAAGAAAATTAAGTATAAATTTATAGATGAAAGGGGCTGCAAAATGCAGAAAATTCGTTTGGGTGTAATCTACGGCGGCCCGTCCGTCGAGCATGAAATTGCCGTTATTTCGGCGGTGCAGGCCATGTCTGCCGCCGATGAAACCAAGTATGAGGTCATCCCCGTTTATATCAGCAAGCAGGGTCTGTGGTACACCGGTGATGCGCTGAAAGATATGGCAGAATACGCCGATTTAGCTGGGCTTTTGTCCAAATGCCAACAGGTGCGTATGACGGCGGACAGGGGTTGCCATAAGCTGACATACCGCCCCAAAGGCCTCTTTGCCAAGCAGCAGGAGATTGCCTTGGATGTGCTGCTGCCGGTTATGCACGGCGCCCACGGCGAGGACGGCTGCCTGCAAGGCTTCATGGAGCTGCTGAATATCCCTTATGCAGGGCCGGGTGTGCTGGCCGCCGCCGTCGGCATGGATAAGATAATGATGAAGAATGTGCTGGCCGCCAACGGTTTGCCGGTGCTGCCGGCGGTTTGGTTTACGGCTGATGAATGGTATGCCAACCCGGAGCAAAAGCTGGCAGATGTGGCCTCTGAGCTGGGCTTTCCGGTGATTGTTAAACCGGCAAATCTGGGCAGCAGCGTGGGTATTGCACGGGCTGCGGATGAGAATGAACTGGCGGCGGCGCTGAATGAGGCGGCAGGTTTCAGTAACCGCCTGCTGATTGAGCCCTGCCTGGATGTACGCCGGGAGATCAACTGCTCGGTGCTGGGGTATGGGGCCAACACCCGTGCCAGTGTGTGCGAGGAGCCGTTGACCGACCACGCCTTTCTGACATATCAGGACAAATATATGAGCGGAGGTGGCGGCAAGGGCGGCAAAATGGCGGCCGATAACAGTAAGCTTGGCAGCAAAACGGGCGGTGCCAAGGCCGGTATGGGCAGCTCGAAACGGCAGGTACCTGCGGATTTGCCGGCGGAGATGTCGGAGGAAATTCAGCGGCTGGTGCAAAAGACTTTTGTGGCGCTGGACGGCTGCGGTGTGGCCCGCATTGACGTGATGATTGACGGACGCGACGACAAAATTTACATTAACGAGATCAACACCATCCCCGGTTCGCTGTCTTTTTATCTGTGGCAGGCCAGCGGTCTGGACTTTGCCGGCTTGATTGATGAGCTGGTGGAGGCGGCACTTTGGCGGCAGCGCACCAAGGATAAGCTGACATTCTCTTATGACACCAACATTTTGGCATCCTTTGCCAAGGGTGGTGCAGCCGGTACCAAAGGCACAAAAGGTGCCAAATTTTAAGCTTTTGATTTGATTAAGAAATTGGCGGCAGGGGGTTATGCAGTTGGGAATGATGCATTTGCTGGCGCTGCACAGTTTATCGGATATTGGCAGCGTGCGGTTGAAGGCGTTGCTGGATTATTTTGGCGATGCCGAGGATGCGTGGCTGAATTTTGACGAATGGCGGCAGGTTTTGGGCAACGGCCCTGCTTACGCCACCATGCGGCAGGAGATGCAGAAGGCAGACCTGCCGGCGTTGTATGAGCAGTTTCTGCGCTCTGACGCCAAGGTGGTAACGCTGGCCGAGCCGCATTATCCCAAGCTGCTGAGGGAGATAGATGAGCCGCCTTACCTGCTGTTTTATCGTGGAGAGCTGCCGGGTGAGAACGACCTGACGCTGGCCATAATCGGCTCCCGTAAGGCGACGGCCTACGGACGGGAGGCGGCAGCTTATCTGGCCGGCGGTTTGGCCAAGGCCGGGGCCTGGATTGTGGGCGGCCTGGCGCGGGGTATTGACACCTGCGGCCATAAGGCGGCGCTGGATGCCGGCGGCAAGACTATCGGCGTGCTGGGCTGCGGCATTGATGTGGTGTATCCACGGGAAAATCGGCAGCTTTTTGCCGAGGTGGCGGCTAATGGCTGTGTTATCAGCGAGTACCCTTTGGGGATGCAGCCGCTGGCCATGAACTTCCCTATTCGTAACCGTGTTATCAGCGGGCTTAGCCGTGGGGTTATTGTGGTGGAGGCCGGCTTGAAAAGCGGCACCCAAATCACCGTGGATTACGCCTTGGAGCAGGGCAGGAATCTCTACGCCGTGCCCGGCAGTATTTTCAGCCCGGCAAGTGCGGGCACTCACCGTTTGATTAAGGATTGCGGTGTGAAGCCGGTGGCCTCGACGGAGGATGTTTTGGAGGATTTTCCCCTGACGGATGGGGTGGCCCAAAGTGTGCAGCAGACTTTGTTCCCGGCGCAGACGCCGGATTTGAATAATGATGAGCAGCGGTTGTTTGATTATCTGGCAGAGCAGCGGCATTTTAACGATATTGCGCGAGAGCTGGGATTGGATTCGGCCGGATTGGCGGCGCTGCTGACGATTGGCGAGCTTAAAGGGTTTATTAAGCGGCTGGACGGCCAATATTATATACGCAAGAACATCTGACGCGGTTTGGTTGCCCGCCGAGGATGCAAGAATACGATATAGGAAATAAGGTTGTTTAAGTTTACGGTTTGGTTTTTTTGGTTGTGTAAGGTTAAATTTGGCAAGGAGTAATTATTATGGGTAAAACTCTGATAGTTGTGGAATCGCCCACCAAAGCCAAGACGATTGGCAAATATCTGGGCAGTAATTATGTGGTGATGTCATCCATGGGCCATGTGCGTGATTTACCCAAGAGTGATTTGGGCGTGGATGTGGAGAATGATTTTGAGCCGCGTTACATTACTATCCGCGGCAAGGGCAGCATTATTAAGGGATTGAAGGATGAGGCCAAGAAGGCCGACCGTGTTTTGCTGGCCAGCGACCCTGACCGCGAGGGCGAAATGATTGCGTATCATTTGAAGGGGTATTTGCAGAATGTTAACGATAAGTGCCGTGTGGAGTTCCATGAGATCACCAAGGACACCGTAAAGAAGGCCGTAAAGACGCCGCGTGAGCTGGATATGGACCGAATTTATGCCCAGCAGGCGCGCCGTGTGCTGGACCGTTTGGTGGGGTATAAGCTTTCTCCGCTGCTGTGGGCCAAGGTAAAGAAGGGTCTTTCGGCCGGGCGGGTGCAATCGGTGGCCATCCGTATGATTTGTGACCGCGAGGAGGAGATAAACGCCTTTGTGCCGGAGGAATACTGGACGCTGAATGCTAACCTGCAAACCGAGGAAGGTCTGTTGAACACGCAGTTGGTGCGCATCGACGGCAAAAAAGCGCATATTGCCAATGAAGAACAGATAAATGAGATTTTGACGGATATTGAAGGCCAGCCTTACAAGATCGAGAGCATCAGCAAGCGCTCGCGCGAGCGTAACCCGGTGGCGCCGTTTACTACCAGCAGTATGCAGCAGGAGGCCTACCGCAAGTACGGCATATTGACCAAAAAGACCATGCAGCTGGCCCAGCAGCTTTATGAGGGCATTGATTTGGGCAAGGCCGGTGTAGTCGGTATCATCAGCTATATGCGTACCGACTCTACCAGAATTTCGCCGGAGGCACAGGCTGCGGCAACCGCATACATTGCCGAAAATTACGGCAAGGAGTATCTGCCGGAGAAGCCGAGAGTGTATCACAGCAAGGGTAAAATTCAGGACGCGCATGAAGGCATCCGCCCGACGGATATTACCCGCCGCCCTGAGGATGTTAAGCCTTTTTTGAGCCCTCAGCAGTACAAGCTGTATAAGCTGATTTGGGAGCGCTTTTTGGCCAGCCAGATGGCGTCTGCTGTTATCGACACGACCACCGTGGATATAAGCAACGGGCGTTATACCTTCCGCGCATCGGGTTCTCAGATACGCTTCCCCGGTTTTATGCGGATCTATATTGAGAGCCAGGACGATGACGGTGATAAGGAGAATTTGGGTTTGCTGCCGGCCTTGCAGGAGGGGCAGGAGCTGACTTGCAGCGACTTGGAGCCGAAGCAGCATTTTACCGCACCGCCGCCGCGCTATACCGAGGCTATGCTGGTAAAGACGCTGGAAGAAAAGGGCATTGGCCGCCCCAGCACCTATGCGCCGATTGTGGATACCATTTTGGGCCGCGGTTATGTGGTGCGTGAGGATAAGCATTTTTATTCCACCGAGCTGGGCACAGTGGTGGTGAATATGCTGAAAGAAGGCTTCCCGGACATTATTGATATTGACTTTACCGCCGATATGGAGGCTAATCTGGATGATGTTGAGATGGGCAGCCGTGATTGGCGGCAGATCGTCAGCGACTTTTATCACCCCTTTGCCGAGGAGTTGAAGAAGGCCGAGGCTGAGCTGGAAAAGGTGAGCCTGACTCCGGAATACAGCGGCGATACCTGCGAGCTGTGCGGCAAACCGATGGTGTATAAGCTGGGCCGATACGGTAAATTCCTGGCGTGTTCGGGGTTCCCGGATTGCCGCAACACCAAGGCCATTGTTATCAACGCGGGGGTAAAATGTATGGCCTGCGGCGGCGAGATTATTCAGCGGAAAAGCCGCGGCGGCAGAGTTTTCTTTGGGTGCAGCAATTATCCCGAATGTAAGTATGTATCCTGGGACAAGCCGATCGAGCAGGCCTGTGAGGCTTGCGGCACACAGATGACGGAGAAGATTTTCCGCTCCGGCCAGCGGGTGGTGTTGTGCCCGAATATGGATTGCCCGACCAACGCCAACGCCAAGAAGGCCAAAAAGCAATCCAATGATGCGACGATGCAGCGGGCGGCCAAGAAAGCAGCCAAACAGGCGGAAAAAGCCAAAAATAAATAAGTATTTAGTATTGGAATTAAGCTGATGAATAAGAAAATTAAAATTATCGGGGCAGGGTTGGCCGGTGCCGAGGCGGCCTGGCAGGCGGCGGAACAGGGCCTCTCTGTGACCTTATACGAAATGCGGCCGGAGGCGAAATCGCCGGTGCATAAGACGAGTGATTTTGCTGAGCTGGTGTGCAGCAACTCTTTGCGGGCGGCAGGCGTTACCAATGCCGTGGGCCTGTTGAAGGAGGAAATGCGGCGGCAGGGTTCGCTGATAATGCGCTGTGCCGATGCGACACGGGTGCCGGCCGGTGGTGCGCTGGCGGTTGACCGTGAGGGTTTTGCCCGTATGGTGACCGAGGAGGTGGAAGATCACCCCAATATTGAGGTTATCCGCACCGAGGTGACTAATCTTGACGATTTGCTGGATGATGAATCGCTGGTTATTGTGGCGGCAGGGCCGCTGCTGGCCGATAAGCTGGCGGCTGATTTGCAGGGGCGGCTGGGGGCCGAATATCTGCACTTCCACGATGCGGTGGCGCCGATTGTGGACGGTGCGACTATTGATATGAGCAAGGCGTACTGGGCATCACGCTGGGGCAAGGGCGAAAGCGAGCAGGGTGATTACATCAACTGCCCGATGAATAAGGAGGAATACCTGCGCTTTTATAATGAGCTGGTGGCGGCAGAACGCGCGCCGCTGCACGATTTTGAGAGCGAGAAGGATTTTGAGGGCTGTATGCCTATTGAGAGCATGGCACGCCGTGGCGAGGACACCATGCGTTTTGGCCCGATGAAGCCGGTGGGCCTGCCTAATCCGCACGATGAGGGGCGAGAGGCTTATGCCGTGGTGCAGCTGCGGCAGGATAATGCGGCCGGCAGTATGTTTAATCTGGTGGGCTTCCAGACGAGGCTGCTGTGGGGCGAGCAAAAACGGGTGTTTGGACTTATCCCCGGTTTGGAGAATGCGGAAATTTTGCGCTATGGCGTGATGCACCGCAACACCTTTATCAATTCTCCGGATTTGTTGAAGCCGGAACTGTGCCTGAAAAGTGATGAGCGAATTTTCTTTGCCGGGCAGATTACCGGTGTGGAGGGTTATGTGGAGAGCGCGGCCTGCGGCCTGGCGGTGGGCTATAACGCGGCACGGATTGCCAGGGGAGAGGCGCCTTTTGCCTGGGACACGGTGACGGCCATGGGCGGTTTGCTGGCACATTTGCAGACGCCGACGGCGGATTTTCAGCCGATGAATGTGACCTTTGGCCTGATTGAACCGCTGGGTTATAAGGTGCGCGGCAAACAGCTGAAAAATGCCAAGATTGCCGAGAGGGCGCTGGCCTGGCTGGCCGAAAACAGTCCTTTGTACCAATATAATCAAGCAGAGGCGGCAGAGGAGAACGCCGAGGGTAACGAGTAAAATTTTTGAGTAAATTTTTGGGTGAATTATTGAGTAAATTATCGTAAGCTGTGATGAGTGAAAAAGCGGTAAAGTTGGAATTATAAACAGTAAATTCATAATCATAAAATGTGATAATGACGGTTGCATATTGCGGTAAAAATTTGTGAAAATCAGTTGAAAATTAAGGAGGATGGCTGATGGTGGAATTGCGGGGAACAACGATTTGCGGCGTGAAGCGCAACGGCAAAGTGGCGGTGGCCGGTGACGGGCAGGTGACGCTGGGCCAGAGCATTGTGATGAAAAACGGTGCGCGTAAGGTGCGCCGCCTGTATAAAAACCAGGTGGTGATCGGGTTTGCGGGCGCGGTGGCCGATGCTTTTACGCTGAGCGAGAAATTTGAAGGCTATTTGGAGCAGTACAACGGTAATCTGACACGGGCGGCGGTATCGCTGGCCAAGGAATGGCGCACCGACAAAATTCTGCGGAATTTGGAGGCCATGATGGTGGTGGCCGGCGGCAGCGATTTGCTGATTTTATCCGGTAACGGCGAGGTTATTGAGCCGGACGACGGGATTGCGGCCATTGGCAGCGGCGGTGCGTATGCGCTGGCTGCGGCACGGGCGCTGATGAAGCATACCGAGATGACCGCGGCGGAGATTGCCAAAGAGGCTATTGATGTGGCCTCGGATATTTGTGTGTTTACCAATAAAAATATTATTGTGGAAGAAGCATAGGGAGGCTATGTGAAGATGCATGAACTGACACCGAGACAAATCGTGGCCGAGCTGGATAAATATATTGTCGGCCAGTTGAATGCCAAGAAAAGTGTGGCCGTGGCGCTGCGCAACCGGTATCGCCGCAAGTGTTTGGGGGCGGCTATTCAGGACGAGATCATGCCCAAAAATATTATTATGATTGGGCCTACGGGTGTGGGTAAAACCGAAATCGCCCGCCGACTGGCCAAGCTGGTCAACGCGCCGTTTATTAAGGTGGAGGCCACCAAGTACACCGAGGTTGGTTATGTGGGCCGTGATGTGGAGGGTATCATCCGTGATTTGACCGAGACCGCCGTGCGTATGGTGAAGGCCGAGCAGATGGAGAAGGTGCGTCCGCAGGGTGAGGCCGCTGCCCAGGACAGATTGGTGGAATTGCTGGCGCCGACCAAACGTGAGCGCAAGGTTAAAAACCCGATGGAAATGTTCTTTGGCGGTGGCGGTGATGACACCCCCTCTGATGAGGACAGACAGTATTTGGAGGATAACAAAAACCGCCGTGAGCAGGTGCGCCGTATGCTGGAGCTGGGCGAGATGGAGGACCACCTGGTGGAAATCGAGGTGGAGGAGCAGCCGATGATGCAGCCCGGCGGCATGGACGAGATGGGCATTAACATACAGGATATGCTGGGCAGTATGATGCCCAGGAAAACCCACAAGCGGAAGCTGAGTGTGCGTGAGGCCCGAAAAATTCTGGTGCAGGAGGAGAGCGCCAAGTTGGTGGATATGGACGATGTGACCACCAGAGCCATTGAGCGCGCCGAGCAAAGCGGTATTGTGTTTATTGATGAGATCGACAAAATTGCCGGCCGCAGCAACAACTCTGCTGCTGTTTCCCGTGACGGTGTGCAGCGTGATATTCTGCCTATTGTGGAGGGCAGCACCGTGATGACCAAATACGGCCAGGTGAAAACCGACTATATTTTGTTTATTGCGGCGGGGGCGTTCTCGATGAGCAAGCCTTCTGATCTTATCCCCGAATTGCAGGGGCGTTTCCCCATCCGTGTGGAGTTGGAGAGCCTGACCGAGGAGGATTTTAAGCGAATTTTGCTGGAACCTCAGAACTCACTGGTGAAGCAGTATATGGCACTGTTGCAGGCTGACGGCGTGGAGGTAACCTTTGCGGAGGACGGCGTGGATGCGCTGGCCAGAATTTCTTATCAGGTGAATGCCAGCACTGAAAACATCGGTGCGCGCCGCCTGCATACCGTGCTGGAAAAGGTGTTGGAGGATCTGCTGTTTATTGCGCCCGATGCTTCGCTGGAAAAAGTGGTTATTGACCGTGCTTATGTGGAGAATAAATTGGGGGCGTTGGCGGACAACGAGGACCTGAGCCGCTACATCCTGTAAGGAAGTGACGGGAGCACGCCATCTGCGGTGTCATCGAATTTCTCGCTTGTCGGCGTATATTGAATACGCCTCCTGCGACTCAAAATTCGTTTCCTTGCATCTGGCGCACTCGCGCACTTCCTTGGAGTTGGAGTGAGCGAGATTGTGCTGGTGTTGGGTGCGGTGATAAACCCTGAGCCGATGGAGAACGCTGACACGTGGAAGTATCTGGTTTGTTATATGGGCGGCGAAGTGTTTGACTTTGCTCCCGTGCGGGAAACTGCTGAATAAAATCTGAAAAAAAGCCGTATTGCAGGCAAATTTGGCAAAAAAATGCTTGCGGTGCGGCTTTTTATGTGGTATAATAGCAAACGGCTTAAAAATAATCACGGTGGCGAATTGGCCGCGCCAGTGTCCGGCATGATGAATTTGTGGCGGATGCGGGGCTTTGGAAGCTGCCGGAAGGCTAAACAAAAGGAGGAAGAAAAAATGGCAGTAATTTCTATGAAACAGCTGTTGGAGGCCGGCGTACACTTCGGCCACCAGACCAGAAGATGGAACCCCAAAATGTCCCGTTTCATCTTCACCGAAAGAAACGGTATCTACATCATCGACTTGCAGAAGACCGTACACAAGGTAGACGAGGCTTACAATTTCATTAAGTCTGTGGCTGCTGAGGGCAAGGACATTTTGTTCGTTGGTACCAAAAAGCAGGCTCAGGAGGCTATTAAGGACGAAGCTTTGCGCGCCGGTATGTATTATGTTAACGAGCGTTGGCTGGGCGGTATGCTGACCAACTTCAAGACCATTCAGACCCGTATTCGTCGTCTGCGTGAGCTGGAAAGAATGCAGGAGGACGGCACCTTTGAAAAGCTGCCCAAGAAGGAAGTTTCTGTTTTGAAGAACGAAATGGAAAAATTGGAGCGCTTCCTGGGTGGTATTAAGGATATGAAGGGCCAGCCCGGTGCTATGTTCATCGTTGACCCCAGAAAGGAACGCATTGCCGTTGCTGAGGCAAAGCGCCTGAATATCCCGATTGTGGCTATTGTTGACACCAACTGCGACCCCGATGAAATCGATTATCCCATCCCCGGCAACGACGACGCTATCCGCGCTGTAAGACTGTTGACCGGTAAGATGGCTGACGCTGTTATCGAAGGCAACCAGGGCGTATCCATGGCTGAGGCTCCGGCTGAGGCTGTTGAGGAAGCACCCGCTGCTGAGTAAGCATTGATTGCGTTTTAACGGTGATTTTTGCCGTGGATTGTAAATGATCTTGCAATAAACCTTGCAAAAGAGGTAGGGAGGCTTGCCTCGCTGCCTCTTTTTTATAAGATTACGGCAAAAAACCGAAAATAACTGATAAAATAACTGACCTAAGGAGGAATTTACAAATGATTAGTGCAGCAATGGTAAAAGAACTGCGTGAGAGAACCGGCGCAGGCATGATGGACTGCAAAAAGGCTTTGACCGAAACCAACGGTGATTTTGAAGCTGCTATTGATTTCCTGCGTGAAAAGGGCCTGTCTCAGGCTGCCAAGAAATCCGGCCGTATCGCTGCCGAGGGTATTGTTACCATTAAATACTCCGCTGACGGCAAGCAGGGCGTAATTGTTGAGGTTAACGCCGAGACCGACTTTGTTGCCAAGAACGATGAGTTTGTTGGCATGGTAGACGCTATTGCACAGGCTGCTTTGGAAAACGAAGTTGCTGCTGTGGACGAGCTGCTGGAATGCAAGCTGGGCGAAGGCACCGTTAAGGATGAATTGACCGCTAAGATCGCCAAGATTGGCGAGAACATGACTCTGCGTCGTTTTGCCAAGATTGATGCTGCTGACAGCGTAGCTGCCGGCTATGTTCATGGCAACAGCAGAATCGGTGCTTTGGTTGAGTTTGCTGCTGTTGGCGGCGACGTTGAGGTAATCAAGGCTATGGGTCGTGACGTGGCTATGCAGGTTGCATCCATGAACCCCCAGTTTGTTGATGAAAGCGGCGTTGATCCGGAATATCTGGAACGCGAAAAGAAAATCCTGGTTCAGCAGGCCTTGAACGAAGGCAAACCCGCCGAAATCGTTGAGAAGATGGTGGTTGGCCGTTTGAAGAAAGAATTGAAGGAAACCTGCCTGATGGAGCAGAAATTTGTTAAGGACGGCGACATCACCGTTGCTGAATATGTTAAGCAGATTGCCAAAGCTGCCGGCTGCGAGCTGGCTGTTAAGAGCTTCGTAAGATACGAAGTTGGCGAAGGCATTGAGAAGAAGGTTGACGACTTGGCTGCCGAGGTTGCCAAGATGACCGCTCAGTAAGCTTATCACCAAGGCTTATCACTAAGGCTTATTAAAATGTACTGAGAAAGGCGTGGGGTATCCTGCGCCTTTTTTGTATGCAGATTTTTGTACGCACATAATTATGAAGATATTTGTTTTGCACCTTGCCAAATAACTGCCAAATATGCTATAATGCGATAGAAAATATGATGCTGAATTTGCCCCGTGGATTGGGCAGATGGAGGATTATTATGACTAATTTGAAATACAACAGAGTGGTGCTGAAACTCTCGGGCGAGGCTTTGGCCGGCGCACAGGGTTTTGGTATTGACCCGGAGACCATTCAATCTATTGCACAGCAGATTAAGGATGTGTGTGCGCTGGGTTTGGAGGTTGCCCTGGTGGTGGGCGGCGGCAACATTTGGCGTGGTGCTTCCGGATCGGCCAAGGGTATGGACAGAGCAACTGCCGATTATATGGGTATGTTGGCCACGGTGATGAACGCTTTGGCTTTGCAGGATGCGTTGGAGGGCATTGATGTGGTGACCCGTGTGCAGTCCTCGGTGGAGATGCGCCAGTTTGCTGAGCCTTATATTCGCCGCCGTGCAATCAGGCATTTGGAGAAGGGCCGCGTGGTGATTTTTGCGGCCGGCACCGGCAACCCGTATTTCTCTACTGATACTACCGCGGCTTTGCGGGCAGCCGAGATGGAGGCCGATGCGATTTTGATGGCTAAAAAAGGCGTGGACGGGGTTTATGACAGCGACCCGAAGCTGAACCCCAACGCCAAAAAATATGAAACTCTGGATTTTCTGGAAGTGCTTAATCAGGGCTTGCAGGTTATGGACAGCACGGCGGCATCGTTGTGCATGGATAACGGTATTCCGCTGGTGGTTTTCAATTTGGAGACACCCGGTAATATCATGCGCGTGGTTAAGGGCGAACGGATAGGTACGATTGTTGGAGGTGCAAAGTAATGCCAATCAGTGAACTTTTGAAAACTTCGGAAGAAAAAATGCACAAAACTTATGAGAATATGTGCCATGATTTCTCGGTAATGCGTGTGGGCCGTGCCGACCCTGCAATTTTGGAGAAAATTACCGTAGATTATTACGGTTCTCCCACCCCGATTGCGCAGATGGCTACTATCTCGGTGCCGGAGGCCAGACTGCTGGCTGTTCAGCCTTGGGACCGCAGCATGATTTCCGCTATTGAGAAGGCTATCAATACCTCGGATTTGGGCATCAACCCCACCAATGACGGTGTGGTTATTCGTTTGGCTATTCCGCCGCTGACCGAGGAGCGCCGCAAGGAGCTGGTTAAGAACTGTGGCAAACGTGCTGAGGAGGCCAAGGTTGCCGTGCGTAATATTCGCCGTGACATCAATGATAAGCTGAAAGCGGTGGAGAAGCAGGGCGAGGTATCGGAGGACGATGTGAAGAAGGCACTGGAAAAATCCCAGAAGCTGACCGACGATATTGTTAAGAAAATTGACGAAACCTTGAAGAAAAAGGAAAAGGACATTATGGAGGTTTAATCTCCGCCTGACTTTTGCCTGAGGAATTGCATGATTTGAAGATTGGGCCGGCAAACCGGAGGGGTGAGCCGGCTTTTTTCTGCCGCCCGGGCGAGAAAAAATGCTGCTTATGGCAGGAAAACCCAACTATATGTCGAAATGAATTCTGGTAAACTACAAGGTATATATGCAGAGATTTTCAGGAGGAAATGATGACAGAAATTTTGAGAAAAAGCCTGGAAGTCGGCGGCAGAACGCTGACCTTTGAAACAGGCAGAATGGCCAAACAGGCCAGCGGTGCGGTTTTTGTAACTTATGGCGAAACTGCTGTTTTGGCGACCGCTACCGTGGCTGCCAAAGCCAAGGACGGTATTGACTTCTTCCCGCTGACTGTTGATTATGAAGAGAAAATGTACGCCGTGGGTAAAATTCCCGGTGGTTTTATCCGCCGCGAAGGCCGCGCCAGCAATCAGGCGATTTTGAACGCCCGCTTGATTGACCGTCCGCTGCGCCCCTTGTTCCCCAAGGCTTATCGCAAGGATGTTCAGGTTATTGCCACCATTCTTTCGGTGGAGCAGGATTGCCCGCCGGAAATTACCGCTATGTGCGGCGCATCTGCGGCTTTGCATATCTCTCACGCACCCTTTAACGGCCCGATTGCCGGCGTTATTATGGGTATGGTGGACGGCGAGTTTGTTATCAACCCCACCGTTGAGCAGAAGGAACGCAGCGTAATGCATATTGCGGTGGCCGGTACCAAAGATGCCATTATGATGGTGGAGGCAGGTGCTGCCGAGATTCCGGAAGAAACTATTCTGGATGCTATTTTGACCGCACATGAGGAAATTAAGCGCATTGTTGCTTTCATCGAGGAGTTCCGTGCCGAGGCGCTGGCTATGGGTCTGGCCAAGGAGAAGGAAGTTTTTGAGGAAGAGCACGTGAACGCCGAGCTGGAAGCCGCCATTATGGCTTATAAGGACGAGCTGGCTGCTGCCGTAACCAAGTGCGCTGTTGAGAAATTGCCCAAGCAGGAGCGTGAAGATTTGCTGGAAGGCACCAAGGCTGCTATTGCCGAGCGTTTCTCCGGCGAGGAATATGCCGATGTGCAGGGCGTAATTGCTAAATTTATTGATAAGATGGAGAAGGATGTCTTCCGCACCATGATTGCGCGCGACAAGCTGCGTATTGACGGCCGTGCGCTGAACGAAGTACGCCCCATCACCTGTGAGGTGGATATTCTGGGCAAGGTACACGGTTCTTCTCTGTTCACCCGCGGCCAGACGCAGGTGCTGAACATTTGTACTCTGGGCACTTTGAGCGAGGCGCAGACTTTGGACGGTTTGGGTCTGGAAACCTCCAAGCGTTATATGCATCAGTACAACTTCCCGCCGTACAGCACCGGCGAAACTCGCCCCATGCGTGGTCCCGGCCGTCGTGAGATTGGCCACGGTGCGCTGGCTGAACGCGCTTTGGAGCCTGTTATCCCCGGACCTGAGGAGTTCCCTTATACCCTGCGTATGGTATCCGAGGCTATTGAGAGCAACGGCTCTACCTCTATGGCGTCTGTATGTTCCAGCACCATGAGCCTGATGGCTGCCGGTGTGCCGATTTCCGCGCCTGTTTCCGGTGTGGCGATGGGCCTTATCAGCGACGGCGAGAATATGACTATTCTGACCGATATTCAGGGCATGGAAGACTTTTTGGGCGATATGGACTTTAAGGTTGCCGGTACCAAAAACGGCGTGACCGCTATCCAGATGGACATTAAGATTGCCGGTATCAACAAGGAAATTCTGACTGTCGCATTGGCACAGGCCAAGGAAGGCAGAGCGTTTATTCTGGGTAAGATGCTGGAATGCATTGCCGAACCCAGAAAAGATATTTCCAAGAATGCTCCCAGAATTATCTCGATGTCTATTCATCCCGATAAAATCCGTGAGGTTATTGGTTCGGGCGGCAAGGTTATCAAGAAGATCGTGGAGGAAACCGGTGCCCAGGTGGATATTGACGATAACGGCACTGTTGCTATTGCCAGTGTGGATTCTGAGGCCGGCTTGAAGGCCAAGCAGATCATTGAGGCGATTGTGGCCGAGCCCGTGGTGGGTGAGGTTTACACCGGCAAGGTGGTTGGCATTAAGGAATTTGGCGCTTTTGTGGAAATTTTGCCCGGTGTGTTTGGCGGCAAGGGCAAAGAGGGTATGGTTCATATCTCTGAGCTGGACAAGTCCCGCGTGGGCAAGGTTGAGGATATTTGTAATGAGGGCGATATGCTGACCGTTAAGGTTATCGGTATCGACCAGCAGGGCAAGATCAAGCTGTCCCGCAAGGCCACCCTGTAATTTGGCAGGCTGAAAAAGCATAAAAAAATACAAACTCTCATAGGCTTTGATACAAGGCTTATGAGAGTTTTTTTGTGCTTGGGGGTGGCTTGGATGAGGACTTTTTTTCTGCCACGGCGGTGGCTGGTCAGATTATCGGCGCTGGCGGTGGTGTTGATGATTTTGGCTACGGCGCAGCTTTTGGGGCAAAATGAGCAGGTGAGTGAGTGGGTGAGTGCCGGTTTGGATGGCGGTGCGCCGGTTTTTTCGTCCGGCGAGGCGGAGAATGGGGCGGTAAGTTGGCTGGTGCAGGTGCCGGCTGAGGCTGATGAACAAATTTTGCGGCAGATGTTATCGGTGCTGGCGGAAAACCACGCCAAGGCGACTTTCTTCATCGGGCGGGAGTTTGCGGCCAGGCAGAACGAATTGTTGCTGTCTTTGCAGGCAGGCGGGCATCAGTTGGGGGTGCTGGGGGCATCCGGTGACGGGGATGATGTTAAGGCGGATATGGCGGAGGCTGCTGCCTTGCTGACCGAGGCGACGGGCGAGGTGCCGCTGTTATTTTTGCCGGAGAACGGTGTGGCGGCCGATGATGTGCGTAAGGCGGCGGCCGAACTGGGCTTGATTTTTGTGCTGGGCGGTGTGGATTCCGGGGACTGGCAGGCGGAAAAGGCCGAGGAGATTATTGCGGAGGTTTTGCAGCAGGCCGAGGCCGGCAGTTTTGTGACGATAAGCCCGACTGAGATTTCGGTGGCGGCGCTGAAAGTATTGCTGCCGGAGCTGGCGGCGAAGGGGTTAAGCTGCTGCACGGTGGCGGAAAATCTGACACGGCAGAAAAGTGAATAATGTGTATGTGGTGGGGTAATGTGACGGGATTTTAAGAGAAAATTAGGTGTAAGTGGTGTTGATGTTGAGAAATCGGCGGATTTTCTGTGGATAGGTGGTTATCGCAAGCGGAAGTGGCGTGGAGGAAATGGGTAAGGGTTGGCAATCGTGGGGAAAATGTGTGAAGATGTGTCTGGTGGGGGATTAGGACAAAATATATGGCTCAAATTGGATAAAAGTGGTGATAATATTGAGAAAGTCAGGGTTTTGGGCGGCAATTGTGGTAATATTGTGCTTTTCGTTGCCGTCTGAGGTGTGGGCAGCCGAGGAGGAATCGGCAGTAAAGGTGAGCGCCAAGGCGGCGTTGCTGCTGGACGCGCAAACGGGGCAGGTTTTGTGGCAGAAGGACGGTTATGAGCAGCTGCCGCCGGCCAGCACCACCAAGATTTTGACGGCGCTGCTGTGTTTGGATATTGCGCCGCCGGACCGGGTGGCGGAGGTGACGGCGCAGGCAGCGGCGGTGGGCGAAAGCAGCGCAGGCCTGTTGGCCGGTGAGCGTTTTGCCATGGGCGAGTTGTTGGATGCGGCGCTGCTTAAATCGGCCAATGATGCGTGTTTTGCGCTGGCCGAGGGGGCGGTGGGCAGCGAGCCTTTTTTTGTGCGGCTGATGAACCTGAAAGCGGCGGTTTTGGGGGCGGCAGGGGCAAACCTGCTGAACACCAACGGACTGCCGGCCGAGGGGCACAGCATGAGCTGTTATGATTTGGCTGTGCTGGCGCGGGTGGCTATGCAGAACCCGAATTTTGCGGCGCGCGTGGGCAGCGTTTACGGCGTGATGGAGGGCGGCAGCTATAACCGCAAACTGAAAAACACCAACAAGCTGCTGCAAATGGACAAACATATTACGGGGATAAAAACCGGCACAACCGATGCGGCGGGGGCCTGTCTGGTGAGCTCTATGGAGCGTGACGGGCGCAGCCTGATTGCCGTGGTGCTGCATAGCGGCGACCGTTACGAGGATTCTCTGCGGCTGCTGAATTGGGGAGTGGACCGGTTTGTTAACTGCTGTGTGGTGCGGCAGGGGCAGGTTTTGGGAGCATGGCCGACGGCTGACGGGGAGGAGATTGCGGTGCAGGCGGCGACGGATTTGTGGCTGACTTTGCCGGTGGATAACGGTACGCCCGATGTTGAACTGCGGACGGAATTTGCATGGTGCAAGCTGCCGGAGTTATCCCCGATAAAGGTGGGCGATGTGTTGGGTACGGTGTATTTTTACGGTGATGAGGAGTGCCTGGGGCAGGTAAATTTGCTGGCGGCAGCGGAATATCAACCAAGCAGATGGCAGATGTTTTGGGGGCGGCTGACGGGAGAAGTTAAATAAAAAAGAACGGCAATCGGTGTTATCGTAATGGAAAGTTGGCAAGGAGAAGTGCGGCCGGTGTTATCGTGAGGGAGAGTTGTTTAGGATGGCGGCGGCCGGATTTGGGGTATAGCAGAACCTCCCTTTGTCTAAATGGCAGAGGGAGGTTTGCGTTGGGCGGAATGGAGTGAAGAATTGGAGTGGTGACTGTTACTGTTCAATTGTTCCGTCGAAATTTAATAGATGAACTGCGTCACTTTGTTCGGAACCGGATACAATTAGCAATGCGCTATCAGTATTCCAGATGATTTCAAAATTGCTTTCGTTGGCAATTGCACCATCATTTTGAATCGAAAACTGATGCTCAATAAGTTTCTTGTCATTGAGGAATAAATCACAACGACAATGGGTTGGGCCAAACGGCCACTCCGGTTCTCCAATCATATAAATAGTTAAGCTATAATTGCCATCTTCCGAGGAAGAAGTCAGGATTTCGGTTGGGGCAGAAGTGGTGCGCCACATAATCCCGGCAATTAGAATTAACGCAAGAATAAGGGCTGACAAAGCTGTAATCAGCAGTTTTTTAATATGCATAAATTATTCTCCTAATTTAATGCTTTTTGTTCATCATATTATATCAAATGCCTGCTTAAACCGCAATAATTTGAACAAAAGGCTGGATGGAAAATTGACCGCGATGCTGGGGCATAGAAAATCTTAATGGAAAAGTGTGGCAAAAAGGATTTTGCGGCCGGGCGGCGAATTATCATAATTTACAGTTGTTTTATTGAAAATATCAGAAATATTTAATAGATGGAGTGAAATTATGATTCGTAAAGATGTTTTAAGCAACGGTCTGCGTGTGGTGACCGATTATATGCCCGACGCTTACTCGGTGACGACTTCTCTGTGGGCCGGTACCGGCTCGGCGTATGAGGAGGCGCATTTGGGCGGGATTTCTCATGTGGTGGAGCATATGCTGTTTAAGGGCACAAATAAGCGTAATTATCAGCAGATTGCCCATATTTTGGAGGATGTGGGCGGCCAGATGAACGCTTTTACCTCTCGGGAGTATACCTGTTATTACACCCGTTCTCTGGGTGAGAATTTTGAGCTGTGCCTGGATATTTTGAGCGATATGTACCTTGACTCGCAATTCCCGGCGGAGGAGTGGGCCAAGGAAAAGGGCGTTATCTTAGAAGAAATCAATATGTATGAGGATACGCCGGACGATTTGGTAGGCGAGATGTTCAACCGCAAGCTGCTGCCCACGCATCCTTACGGGCTGCCGGTCATCGGCACGGCGGAGTCGGTAAGCTCTTTTACCCGTGAGCACATTGATGCTTACTGCCGCAGCCATTATGCACCGCAGCATACGGTTTTGGCGGTGGCCGGTAATGTGCCGCATGAAGATGTTATGCGGCAGGCCGAAAAATATCTGGCGGGCGGCAAATTTACGGCCGAGGCCTGGGACAAGCCGAAGCTGACTGCCCCCGAATACGGCGCAGGGCTGACCTATGTGCATAAGGATATTGAGCAGATACATATTACGCTGGGTGTGCCCGGTTTGGCAGGGGATGATGAGGATATTTATGCGCTGAACCTGCTGAACAGCATTTTGGGCGGCGGTGTGTCCTCCCGTTTGTTCCAGGAGGTTCGGGAAAAGCGGGGATTGACTTACAGCGTGTATTCCAGCGTGGCGGCGCAGGCCTTTGGCGGCAGCTTTTCGGCTTATGCCTCCACCAGCCCCAAGCGTGTGGACGAGCTTTTGAAGGTGCTGGGTTATGAGATGGCCAAGATTGCGGCTGACGGTGTGACCGAGGAGGAATTGGCACGGGCGCAGGCCCAGTTTAAGGCCGGTCTGCTGATGGGCCTGGAAAGCTCGGCCAATGTGATGGTGCGCCTGGGCCGTACCGAAACCGTTTATGGCCGTGTGCAGACGGTGGACGAGCAGGTGGCGGAGATTATGCAGGTGGATTGTGCGGCGGTGCAGAGGCTGGCCGGGGAATTGTTGCAGCCGAACAAGCTGGTGCTTTCTATGGTTGGGCCCAACGAGCCGCAGGTTGATTTGCAGGGGTTGTTGTCATGCTGAACAATAAAATTAAGGTGAAAATTAAAACCTCGCCGAAGTTTGAGGGCTTGAAATTGCCGGCCTATGAATCGGCACAGGCGGCCGGTATGGATTTGGCAGCCTGCATTGATGAGGACATAATTCTGCGGCCGGGAGAGAGAAAACTGATCCCCACCGGCCTGTTTTTGGAGCTGCCGCCCGATTGTGAGGTGCAGGTGCGGCCCCGCAGCGGACTGGCGCTGAAACACGGGGTGACGGTGCTGAACAGCCCCGGTACGGTGGACGCCGATTATCGCGGCGAGGTGGGCGTGGTGCTGATAAATTTGGGTGATGAGCCGTTTGTTATCAGCCGCGGTATGCGTATTGCCCAGATGGTGCTGGCTAAATTTTGCCGTGCCGAGTGGGAAATCACAGCGGATTTGACTGAGACTGAACGCGGTGACGGCGGCTTTGGACACAGCGGATTATAAGCGGACTATAAGCGGTAATATTTGCGGCGCACCTGCATAAACTTGTCTGTAAAGTGATGAGCGGGGGGCGGAGAATATGCGGCTGAGTCAGCTTTTGGGGAAACGGATAATCAACATTTTTGACGGCGAGATTTTGGGTTTGGTGGGGGATGCCGATTTGGTGGTAAACCCCGACACCGGCCTGATTGAAGCGCTGATTATACCGAGCCGCGGCGAGCGATTGACGGGCGAAAAAAAACGCTTTGGTGCGGAGCCGCACCTGCTGCAAATTCCGTGGGAGAAGGTATGCAAGGTGGGCAGCGAGGTTATTGTGGTGGATGTTGACCCACAGGCGTTGTAATAGGCGTTATAATGGTGTGAGGAAGTGGTTTTTATGCGGAAAATGGCGTTGCTGTTGCTGCTGGTGCTGCCGATGGTGTTTGGCGGCTGTGTGGCAGAGAATAAGACGGAGGTTTCGACTACCGAGGTTATCAGCGGGGTTGTGGAGGATAATGCGGCAGATACCGAAGATACCGAGGAAAAAGTATGGACCGAGCGGGATGTGCGGCAGCTTTTTGCGGACAAGCAGGCGAATGATGAGAGTATCATCGAGTGTGTGGTGGCCGATGACGGCGCTTATGAGCGCGTGGGCGTGGTGCTGTTTGCCAAAGAGGACGATGAGGTATCTTATCTGGGCTTTATGAACGCCGAAGGGTTTTATGCGGTGTGCGGAACATACGCCAAGCTGGCAGATGAGCCTGAACTGACTTATCTGGGCGACGGCGTGGTGACCTTTGGTGTGCAGACGGATGAGGGCAAGCCGTATTTGATGAAGGTCAGCTACTCGCGCTCTGATGACGGAATGGAAACGAATTTTGTGTTTGAGGACTTGCCGCAGGAGTAACGGCAAAAGTGCATATTTGGGGGCCTCGGTGTTGCAGCCGGGGCCTTTAATATTGGGGGTTGACCGCCGCCGCCTGGGTATAGTAGAATAAATTACAGCGAAATATAATGAAAATTGGTATAATTATGCGGAGATTTGGGAGGATTATGACGATGTCTGAAAATATCAGAGTTTTGATGAACGGCGCAGCCGGCAAGATGGGACGGGCCTTATCCCTCGGTTTGGCGGCGCTGCCGAATATGCAGATTTGTGCGGCGGTGGATATTAAGAGCAGCGAGGTGGATTACGGTTTTCTCTGCGGCATGGGTGAGGTTGGCTTTGGCCTGCAAACCGATTTGGCGGCGGCGATTACCGAATCCAAGCCGGATGTGGTGGTGGATTTTACCAACCCGGCGGTGGTGATGAAGAATATCCGCACGGCGGTGGAGCTGCATACGCCGATTGTGGTGGGCACAACCGGTTTTACCGAGGCAGATTACAAGCAGATCAGCAAATGGTGCGCCGAGTTTGATACGCCTGTTTTCATCGCCTCTAACTTTGCGCTGGGGGCGGTGCTGATGATGCGTTTTGCCAAGGAAGCCGCCCGATATATGCCCTATGTTGAGGTGATTGAGCGCCACCATGACCAAAAGCTGGATGCGCCCAGCGGTACGGCGGTGACCACCTTGGAGATGATCGGTGAGGTGCGCCAACCTATGTCGCAGGGCAATCCGCAGGAGTTTGAGCGCCTGACGGGCAGCCGCGGCGCCGAGGTGGACGGTATGCGGGTGCATAGTGTGCGTCTGCCGGGGTATGTAGCTACGCAGGAGGTCGTCTTTGGGGCGGCGGGGCAGGTGTTGTGTATTCGCCACGATGCGCTTTCCCGTGAGGCTTATGTGCCCGGTGTGGCGCTGGCGGTGGAGAAAATGGCCGCTATGAACAAGGGCGAGCTGGTACATGGCTTGGAGAGCCTGCTGTAAAGAAATAATTGCTTATGAAGCGGTCGGGGAGAGATCCTCGGCTGCTTTTGTTTTATACGGAGAAAAAATTTTGACCAAGACCTGCCCCACGGAATAAGATATAGCAACCTGAGAATTGCGGACGGTGAGATTATGGCTGAGAAAATTGTGGCGCTGCTGGGCGGTGATAAACGGGAAATTGAGGTGGCCAAAATGCTGGCCGGGGAATTCAGGCTACGGTGCTTTGGTCTGCCGCGGAACCTGCTGCCGTGTGATCAAAGAAATATTTGCTGCTGTGCGTCGGTGGCCGAGGCGCTGAGCGGAGCGCAGGCGGTGCTGCTGCCGATGGCCGGTGTGCGGGAGAATGGCCTGCTGTACTCGCCGCTGGTGGGTGATGTGGCAGTTGGCCCGGATGAGTTTTCTCTGCTGAAAGCGGGTACGCCGGTGCTGGTTGGGGTGGCCTCGGCTTATCTTAGCGGGATGTGCCGGGATTTGAGCCTGCCGCTGTTTGAGGTGGCCGAACAGGATCTGGTGGCTATACCCAATGCCGTGCCCACCGCCGAGGGTGCGCTGGAAATCATCATGCGGGAGACTGAGGTGACGGTGAGCGGCCTGAAAGCGCTGGTGCTGGGGTTTGGCCGCGTGGGAGAGGCTCTTTGTCTGCGGCTGAGAGCGCTGGGTGCGGAGGTTTTGGTGGTTAATCGGGGCGAGAGGCGGCGGCAGCTGGCACGAAGCCATGGTTTTGCGCTGTGTGGCTGGGCGGATTTGCCGACGGCTCTGGCGGAATGTGATGTGGTGGTGAATACGGTGCCCACGGCGGTGCTGGATAAGCGGCTGCTGCGGCGGCTGAACAGCGGCTGTTTGGTGGTGGATCTGGCATCCGGTGCGGGGGGAACTGATTTTGTGGCGGCCGGGGAGCTGGGCATCCGCGCTATTCATGCGATTTCTCTGCCGGGCAAGGCGGCGCCGCTGAGTGCCGGGCGGATTTTGGGGCGTGTTTATCCACGGCTGCTGGCCACCATTTGCGGCTGGGATGATGACGGCAAAGATAAGAAGGATAAGAAGTATGAAAAGTCCGAAAATACAGAAGATAATATAACGGAAAAGGCGGTGAGGATATGACGGCGGTGGATTTTGCGGAAAACGGCAGTTGGCAGGAGAGTTTGCGCGGCAAAACGGTGGGTGTGGGGTTGACCGGCTCCTTTTGCACCATGCGCAAGGTACTGGATGAATTAAAGCGGCTGAAAAGCGTGCCGGGAGTGGAATTGGTGCCGATTTTATCGGAGAATGTGCAGCGGCTGGATTCTAAATTCGGGCGGGCGGCAGAGTGGCGTGAGGCGTTGGCGGCCATGGGGGCGAGGGAGCCGATTTTGACAATACCGCAGGCCGAGCCGATTGGGCCGAGTGCCTGCCTGGATGTGCTGATGCTGGCGCCGTGTACCGGTAATACGATGGCCAAACTGGCTTGCGGTATTACCGATGGGCCGGTGCTGATGGCTGCCAAGGCGCATTTAAGGAACCAAAAGCCGCTGCTGATTGCGCCGGCCAGTAATGATGCGCTGGCGGCCAATGCTAAAAATCTGGGGATGCTGCTGAACAGTAAAAATGTGTTTTTTGTGCCGATGGGGCAGGATGACCCTGAGCGAAAGCCGACGTCTTTGATATTCGATGCCCAAATGCTGCTGCCGGCGCTGGGTCTGGCGGTGCAGGGGCGGCAGATTCAGCCGATACTGCGGCAGTATTAAGGGCGAAAATTTGGGGTGGATTGTAATTGCACATTGTATTATACATAACTTTTTATTGCATTGAGGGGAAAATAATGTTAAAATATAGAGAATTATAATGTTGGAGGCTGCATAAAAATGAAGAAGTATAATGTCGCAATCGTTGGCGCAACCGGTGCCGTGGGCCATGAGCTGTTGAAGGTGCTGGCTGAGCGTGATTTCCCGATAAATAATTTGGTTTTGTTGGCATCTGCCCGCTCTGAGGGTAAAATTATCAACTGGCAGGGGCAGGATTATACCGTGCATGAGGCCAAGCCGGAGAGCTTTGAGGGTGTGGACATTGTGCTTTTTGCCGGCGGCAACATCAGTAAAACACTGGCACCCGAGGCTGTGAAGCGCGGTGCTGTCTGCATTGATAACAGCAGTACCTTCCGCTATGACCCTGAGGTTCCGCTGGTGGTGCCGGAGGTTAACCCGGAGGATGTGCGTTGGCACAAGGGTATTATTGCCAACCCCAACTGCTCTACCATCCAGATGGTGGTGGCGCTGAAACCGCTGTATGATGCTTTTGGCATTAAGCGTGTGGTGGTGGCCACCTATCAGGCAGTTTCCGGCGCAGGTAAAGAGGGCCTGGACGAATTGCAGCAGCAGATCAAGGATATGGCTGCCGGTAATGAGTTGAAGATTGAGGCTTTTCAGCACCAGATCGCCTGCAACGTAATTCCGCATATTGACATCTTCCTGGATAACGACTATACCAAGGAAGAGATGAAGATGACCTGGGAAACCCAGAAGATGCTGCACAACGAGGATATTTTGCTTTCGGCAACGGCGGTGCGTGTGCCTGTTTACCGCAGCCATGCCGAGGCTATTCATATCGAAACCGAAAAGCCGGTGACCGCTGAGGAGGCAAGAGCCGTGCTGGCTGCTGCGCCCGGTGTGGTTATCCAGGATGACCCGGCCGAGAAGCTGTACCCCATGCCGCTTTACAGCTCGGACACCGATGAGGTTTATGTGGGCCGTATCCGTAAGGATATTGCGGTGGATAATGGGTTGTCGCTGTTTGTGGTGGCTGACCAGATCCGCAAGGGTGCCGCAACCAACGCTGTGCAGATTGCCCAGCTGCTGGTGGCCGAAGGTTTGGTTTAAGCAAAGATAATTAAAGCATGACTTAAAAAATAAACGAAATTAAACAAGCAAAGGGGCGTGTCCGATGAATTTTGGTAAGGTTATAACTGCGATGGTAACTCCGTACAATAAAGCAGGAGAGGTGGATTATGCCAAAGTACAGAAACTGACACAGCACCTGTTGCATAACGGCTCGGACGCGGTGCTGGTTTGCGGTACCACGGGTGAGAGTCCCTGCCTTTCTTTGGATGAGCGTGCCAATCTGTGGGCAGCGGCCAGGGAGGCCGTGGGTACAGAAGGCAAGCTGATTTTGGGTACCACCGATAATGAAACCGCTTACTCTTGTGAGGTGGCCAAAAAAGCGCAGCAGGCCGGTGCCGATGCTCTGCTGGCGGTGGCGCCGTATTACAACAAGCCTTCTCAGGAGGGGTTGTATCTGCATTTTGCCAAAATTGCGGCCAGCGCCGATATTCCGATTGTTCTGTATAATATTCCCGGCCGTACCGGTGTGAATATTCAGCCGGAGACCGTACTGCGCCTGGCCAACGATTGCCCGAATATTGTGGCGATCAAGGACGCAACCGGCAGTTTGGATTCGGTGAGTGTGCTGCGTACCATGCTGCCCCGTGATTTTGCGGTTTACAGCGGTGATGATTCGCTGACTCTGCCGGTAATGTCGGTGGGCGGTGACGGTGTTATCAGCGTGGCTTCGCATCTTATCGGCAACGAAATTGCGGCGATGATCAATGCTTATCAGGCCGGTGATGTGGCGCGGGCGCTGGAATTGCACCTGCATTATTTTGAGATGTTCAAAAAGCTGTTCATCACCACCAACCCTGTGCCGGTAAAGGCTTGCCTGAATCTGCTGGGCTGGGATATGGGTGATTGCCGTCTGCCGCTTGCCCCGCCGAGCGAGCAGGAGACCGCTGTGCTGACCGAATTGCTGAAAAAATACGGTTTGTTGGCATAATATTGGTGTAAATTGGTTGTATTTGCCGAGATTTGGTGTATATCGCTGGTTTATCAGCAGGCAATAAGCTGCTATAATAAGTGTAGCAGCCTGTTTGCTTTGTAATCGGGCAGGACAAGCCGCTTAAATACGCTTAAATAATAAATATAAGTTATAAATACATCCGAAGAAAATTTGCTGCAAGAGAATCCGGATGACAGCCGGAAGAAATTAAAGAAGAAATTAAATCTAAACTATTATTTTGATTATTAAAAGAAAAAAGGAGTGTGATTATGGCCAAGCAAAATATAAATGATACTGCCAGGGTAGAAGTTGCTGAACCGGCAGGTATCAGTTTGAAGAGCGCCGCCGCAGATGTGATAAAAAATCTGGCCCGCAGCGCCAAAAAAGCCGCCGGCACCAAGAAGCCGGAGGCCGCAGCCGTGAAGGCTGCCCCCAAGGCGGAGGAAGCTGCCCCGACCGAGCAGACCGCCAAGCCGGCCGGCAGCCGCAGCAGAAACAGCCGCCCGGCAACCAAAAACAGCAAAAGTAATTCCGCCGGCAAGGGCACCAAAACCCGTGCGCAGGTAGATAGCCGCAAATTTAATTCGGAGAAAAGCGCAGAGATGAAATTGAGCGAGCAGACAGCCGCCAAGGAAACCGCGCATAAAGATGCTTCATCCCGCCAAAAGCTGACGGTTATTCCGCTGGGCGGCTTGGGTGAGGTTGGCAAAAACATGACCGCGTTTAAGTTCGGCAACAATATTATTGTGGTGGACAGCGGCATGACCTTCCCTGACGAGGAACAGCTGGGTATTGATTTGGTAATACCTGATTATAATTATTTGCTGGAAAACCGCAGCATGGTGCGCGGTATTTTTGTGACGCACGGGCATGAGGACCATATCGGCGCCCTGCCTTATGTTTTGAAGGATTTGAAGGTGCCGGTTTACGGCAGCCGCCTGACGCTGGGTTTGCTGAAAGGTAAGCTGAAAGAGCATAACCTGAGCAGCAACAACCTGCATGAGGTATCGTCGCGTGATGTGATTACGGCCGGCCCGTTTAAGATCGAGTTTATCCACGTATCTCACAGTATCCCCGATTCGATGGCGCTGGCTATCCATACGCCGGTGGGTGTGTGCCTGCATACGGGTGACTTTAAGATCGATATGTCGCCGATCGATGACCAGTTTATGGATTTGAACAGAATCTCTGAGCTGGGACAGGAGGGCGTACTGCTGCTGATGGCGGACAGTACCAATGTTGAGCGTCCGGGCTTTACGGCATCGGAGAAAACGGTCGGTCAGTCGCTGGATACCATCTTTTTGAATGCTACCGGCCGCATTATTGTGACCACTTTTGCCTCTAATGTGCATCGTATTCAGCAGGCTATTTGGGCGGCGGAGCGTACCGGCCGCAAGGTGGCCGTGGTGGGCCGCGGCATGAACAATGTGGTGGGTATCGCCACCGAGCTGGGCTATTTGAAGGCCAAAGCCAGCACTTTTATTGACATCAATGATATTAAAAAATATCCCGACCGCAAGCTGGCCATTTTGACCACCGGCAGCCAGGGCGAAACCTTGGCTGGTCTTACCAGAATGTCGCAGGGCGAACACCGACAGGTGCATTTGCGCCCCGGTGATTTGGTGGTTATCTCGGCCAACCCCATCCCCGGTAATGAGAAGATGATTTCCAAAACGGTGGATAACCTGTATCATCTGGGGGTTGATGTGGCTTATGGCCGCAGCCTGGGGATTCATGTTTCCGGCCACGCCAGCCAGGAGGATTTGAAGCTGATTTTTAATCTGGTGCGGCCCAAATTCTTTATGCCGGTGCACGGCGAGTACCGTATGCTGTGTGAGCACGGTAAGCTGGCCGAGCGTATGGGTGTGCCGGGCAAAAATGTGT
Organism: Bacillota bacterium; assembly: GCA_017397935.1. Classification (GTDB taxonomy): domain Bacteria; phylum Bacillota; class Dehalobacteriia; order UBA4068; family UBA4997; genus Avidehalobacter. Next base: position 36,395 of record JAFQHN010000016.1, on the reverse strand, counting down.
TCATTATGGAAAACGGACAGGTGTTGGAGCTGACAGCGCGCAGCGGCAAGGTAAACGGCAAGGTACACGCCGGCCAGATTTTGATTGACGGCCGCGGTATCGGTGACGTGGGTACCACCGTGCTGAAAGACCGCAAGCAGCTTTCTCAGGACGGCATTGTGATCGCCAGCATTGTGATTGACCGCAACGAGTGCCGCCTGAACAGTATGCCGTACATTTTCTCCCGTGGGTTTGTGTATGAGAAGGGCAACGATACTATCTTCCGTGAGGCTGAAAAGCGCATTGTGACCATTGTGGAGAGCTTTGCCGATAAGGAATACAGCCAATCCGCCATGAAGAGCAGCATTAAAACGGCTATTGCCAAGCTGTGCTTTGAGCGTACCGGCCGCAAGCCGATTATTGTGCCGATCATCAATGAGATTTAAGGCAATTTAATTAAAATTGAATTAAGACGCTTTGTTCTGTGGAGAAATCCGTGGAGCAGGGCGTTTTTTTCTGTCATAAAATTATGCATTAGATATTATGCATTAAATATTGTGCATTAAAAGTGGACATATTGGGCAGAATAAGCCGCAGCAGATATAAGCTTAATTGATAAAGTTTAATTGGCAAAATAAATTAAGGGAGATGCGTGTGTTGACCGGACAACAGGAAAATCGCCGCCAAAATGCGGCATATAAAAACGAGATTGCGGATAATCAGGCTGATAAAACGGCGGAAGAAAACGAAAATCGGCAGGAGGAGCAAACGCAGCAGGATGTTGACCGCTCGGATGTGATAAGCGAGCTGGGTACGGCCAAGGTGCCGGAGCTGGTGAGCGAGATCCATGTGCTGACGATTATCGGGCAGGTGGAGGGGCATTTGGTGCTGCCGCCGCAGAACAAAACCACCAAGTATGAGCATATTATGCCCCAGCTGGTGGCAGTGGAGGAAAGCCCCGACATCAAGGGCCTGCTGGTGATATTGAACACCGTGGGCGGTGATGTGGAGGGCGGTTTGGCGATTGCCGAGATGATGGCCGGTATGAGCAAGCCGGTGGTATCGCTGGTGCTGGGCGGCGGGCACAGTATTGGTGTGCCGATTGCCGTGGCGGCGAAGAAATCCTATATTGCGCCGACGGCTACCATGACTATTCACCCCATACGGATGACGGGCATGGTGCTGGGTGTGCAGCAGAGCTTTGATTATTTGGAGCGTATGCAGGACCGGGTGATTGGGTTTATCACGGCGCACTCCAAAATTTCGGACAAGCAGGTGCGTAAATTTATGATGAACACCGGCGAGCTGGCGAGGGACATCGGTACGGTTTTGGCCGGCGAGGACGCCGTAAAATGCGGCTTGATTGACGAGGTGGGCAGTTTGCAGGACGCTTTGCGGGAGCTGCACCGCATGATTGACGAAAACAAAAATCAGATAAATTGAAAAGACAAGGGGGCGAAGTGATTGCTGTGGAGTGTGATACCCGAAGCCGTGGTATTAAGCGGCATGGAGGAGGCTATCAGCCTGATTGACGGGCAGGTGGAGAATTGCCCCTGCCGTCTGCGGAGTGCAGGTGACGGATTTTTCAGCATTGAGGCGCTGACCAGCACCGACCCGAAGGATTTTTTGAACAGCGGCTTGCAGCCGGGGCGGAGAATTTTTCTGCCGAAATAAAGGATTTGCAGTTATCCTGACGAACTATTAACAGTTAAGTAATTTGCTTTTTGTGATATGGTTAAGATATGGTTTAGCGAGGATTTTTAAGCGAAGATTAACTGAGAAATTTGGGTGAGGATAACTGAATGGCAACGGAAAATAAGACGAGTAATAAAAACGGTAAAACAACCGGTAAAACAACCAATAAGAATACCGGAAAACCAAGCAGCCGCAAGCCTGCGGCCAAGGGCAAAAAGGCAACGGCACAGCAAACAGCCGAGCAGTTTCGCTCTTTGGGTGTGGGGTTGATGCTGCTGGGTCTGCTGCTGGGGCTGTGGTTTTTGGTGCTGGCAGTGGGCGTGCTGCTTAACAAGCCGACGGTGGCGCAGGCGGCAGCGGATATTCCGGCGGCGGTGGCCAACATGGGTATGGCGGCGGTGCTGCTGTACCTGGGTTATGGCCTGTATAGCGAGCGCAAGGGGCGTTTTGATTCCTGGCAGGTGGTGGGATGGTGTCTGTTTTTTATGGCGCTGGCCGGTTTGCTGCACATCCACCACTTTGCGGGCGGTTTTGCGGCGGCCATGCAGGTGGCTCTGGACGGCTTCGGCGGCAGTATCTGCGGTTTTGTGGCCTGCCTGCCGCTGTTTTGGCTGCCCAGCAACACCGCGCAGTACATAGTTCTGGCGGCATTTTTGCTGTTGGGTCTGATTTTGGCCGTTGATTTGCAGGTTTTTGTGAAGATGTTTGGGGCATTGGCGGCGGTACCGAAGAATATGGCTGCTGCCGCTGCCGAAAAACAGGAGGCTGCCAGGGCCGCACAGGCGGAAAAGTCTGCTGATACGGAAATTACCAGACAGCAGGTGATGGCTAAACCGCAGCCGGAGATCAAGCTGCCGCCGGTGATCACTGAATACAGCGGACGGCGTTTTGAGGAAACACCCAAGAGTGATTATGATAAGGTGACGGTGGGGCAGATGTTGGGGGATAATTCAGCAGCCGGGCCGGAGATGGCCGGTGTGCTGCATTACAGCCGCCAGGATGAGCAAAATGAGGCCGAGCGTTTGCAGGCGCAGAAGCAAGCTGCCGCAGCTTGGGCCAACAGCCACCGTGAGCCGCCGAAAATCAATATTGCGGGGGCGCCGACACCGGCCGAAACAGAGCCGCAGAGGGAAGTTGCCGCAGCGGAGGAACAGAGTGTGGTATCGGCGGAAAAAGCGGCAGAGAAGGCCGTAAATGAGCCGCAAAAAGGCATGGAAACGGCTGCTGCTGCGGGAAATACGGCTGAGAAGGCAACGGAAAATGCTAATGAAAATACGAATGAAAATACGAATGAAAATATTGACGGCGATGAGCATATCCATACCGAGCTGAAACGTGTGGTGGATTATCAGCTGCCGCCGGTATCCTTGATGAAGGGCGGCATTACCGTGCGTAACCCCCGCATCAACCAGCGGATTATGGATGACAGCGTGGCTTTGGAGAATGTGCTGGCCAGCTTTGGCGTTAAAACCAAGGTGGTGGAGGTGGTCTGCGGGCCGGCGATTATCCGCTATGAATTGCAGCCGGCACCGGGCGTAAAAATTTCACGCATTGTCAGTCTGGCGGACGATATTGCGCTGGCGCTGGCGGCACGGGGGCTTAGAATTGAGGCTCCTGTACCGGGTAAATCGGTGGTGGGCATTGAGGTGGCGCGTGAGGAAACCAGCCCGGTGTATTTTAAGGATGTGCTGGCCAGCGAGACCTTTGCCAAGAGTAAATCCAAGCTGAGTATTGCTTTTGGTGTGGATATTAACGGCAGCGCGATTGTGGGTAATCTGGCCGATATGCCGCACCTGATGATTGCCGGTGCGACCGGCAGCGGTAAGAGTGTGTGCATGAACACGCTGATTTGCAGTATTTTATACAAGGCCAAGCCCGATGAAGTGAAGTTTATTATGGTGGACCCCAAGAAGGTGGAACTGACGGGTTATGTGGGCCTGCCACACCTGGGCCGCCCGGTGGTCACCGATGCCAAAAAAGCCTCTCAGGTGCTGAAAGAGGTTGTCAGCGAGATGGAACGGCGGTATCTGGTCTTTGTAACTGCCGGTGTTAAGAATTTTACGGCGTACAATGAACTGCCCGATGTGCAGAAGATGCCGCAGATCGTGGTGCTGATTGATGAGTTGGCCGATTTGATGATGGTGGCATCGCATGATGTGGAGGATTCTATCTGCCGTCTGGCGCAGATGGCCCGTGCGGCGGGTATTCATCTGGTTATCGCCACGCAGCGTCCGTCGGTGGATGTAATTACCGGTCTTATCAAGGCCAACATTCCCTCGCGAATTGCTTTTGCGGTATCATCGCAGATCGACTCCCGCACCATTTTGGATATGGGCGGTGCGGAAAAGCTGCTGGGCAAGGGCGATATGCTGTATTTCCCCATCGGTATGCAAAAGCCGCTGCGTGTGCAGGGTGCGTTTTTGACCGAGGAGGAAATTCACGATTTGGTGGCGTACTGCAAGCAGCAGGCTGAGCCGGAATATTTGGAGCTGCCGCTGCCCGAAGCGCAGGAGGAGCAGGCTGAGCCGGAGAAGGATGCACAGGATGAGTTGTTTTTTGACGCCTGCCAGCAGGTTATCACCAGCGGACAGGCCTCGGCATCCTCTTTGCAGCGGCGCTTCCGCATTGGATATAACCGCGCGGCGCGGCTGATTGAAACCATGCAGGAGTTGGGTATCGTCAGCGCACCGGAGGGCAACAAGCGCACGGTGCTGATGAATATGCCTACCTTTGCGTCGCTTTATTTGCAGCAGCCGTTGGCGGATGAACAAGCTGCCGAAGGTAATGAGCCAAACGGGCAGACTGAGCAGACTGATAAATATGAGCAGATCGGCTTTGATGAGTTTGCAGCGGCGGTGGATGAGGCGGTATCGGCGGCGGAGGCGGCCGAAGCCAGACGGAATGAGGATTTATAAGCAATTTATGCTGTGATGGCAGACTGAATACAGGGTAATGGATGGATTTAGGGAAAGGCGGAGGTGTCGATGTTGGAAGAAAACGGCCGCTTGCTGAAAGTTACCAGAGAGGCTATGGGTTTGAGCTATGCCGAGGTGGAGGATGCCACCAAGGTGCGGGAGTTTTATCTGCAAAAGCTGGAAGAAGGAAATTTGGCCGAGCTGCCGGGGCGTATCTATGCGATTGGCTTTGTGGAGAGTTATGCTAAGTTTTTGGGCCTTGATACTGCGCCTTTTGTGGCCGATGTTAAGGAGTATTATGCCGGACTTAGCGCAGATACCGGTTTTGAGACTTATATATCCGGCAAAAAGGTGGTGCAGACCGTGACCGAGGGTGGTACGCCCGAACAATGGCACGAGGCTAAGAATAAGGCGGCCACCCGCCTGACTGACCGTAACGCCAAGGCGGAAAATGCCAACCGGCTCAGGGCCTCGGCGTACTCTAATGTGGCGATGGGACGGCCGCTGCGTACCCGCAACCGCAGCTTTGGCAAGCGGTTTTTGTGGATTTTGCTGGGCAGCTTGGTGGTGGTGCTGCTGTTGATGCTGTATTTGTTGCAGGATAACCCGCAGCTGCCCGGTTTTATGGGTGGTAATAACCCGCCGCCGGTTGCGGATAATGAGGTGGCGGCAGCCCCGGTGACGGTTATCGTGACGGCCGGTGATGAGGAAGTTTGGCTGGGATACAAGGCTGACGGCGGTGAGAATAAGCAGGTAACGCTGGCGCCGGGGTTATCGCAGGGGCTGGTGGCCGATGAACACCTGTACCTGCGGTTTAACAAGGCCACCAAAACACGGGTGGAATATAACGGCGAGGTGCTGGAAGATTTCAGCGGCGGTTATGATATTTGGAACATCAATTTTTATCCCGATGATTATGCCGGCTATGCCGACCAGCCGACCGAATAAAAATATTACATAGAATGAGGTAAATTCTTGTGGATGCTGTAAAAATTTATTTTGATACTATGGGTTGTGCCAAAAATCTGGCCGACAGCGAGTATGCCCTGGGCGGCCTGGTTTCGGCGGGGTTTGCGCTGACAGAGGATCCGTTTGAGGCGCAGATCGTGGTGGTGAATACCTGCGGTTTTATCAACGATGCCAAACAGGAATCCATTGAACGGATTTTGGAGCTGGCCGAGCTGAAAGAGCAGGGTGAGCTGCTGCTGTTGGTGGCCACCGGCTGTTTGACGCAGCGTTACGGTGAGGAGCTGGCCATGGAAATGCCGGAGATCGATTTGCTGCTGGGCACCGAGGATTACGCCGAACTGCCGTATCTGCTGTGGGAAAAGCTGGCCGAGCAGGCAGGTAAGCGCCGGCCCAAAAAATTGCCGCCTGCCTGCGGACGGGTGCAGTTGACACCGCCGTACACCGCTTATTTGAAGATTGCCGAAGGCTGCAACAATCATTGTACTTTTTGTGCTATTCCCAACATCCGTGGGCCGCTGCACAGCCGTCCGATGGATGAGCTGCTGGCCGAGGCTGCCGAGATGAAGGCCGCCGGTGTTAAGGAGTTGTGCCTGATCGCGCAGGATACCACCGCTTACGGGCAGGATCTGGCCGGGCGGCCGCTGCTGGCGGAACTGCTGCGTGAGATGGACAAGCTGGGGTTTGCCATGCTGCGTGTACTGTACGCTTACCCCGAGGGGATAAATGATGAATTGCTGGCGGTGATGCGTGATTGCAAAACCTTCTGTCATTATCTGGACATACCGATGCAGCACGTGAGCCAGCCGGTGGTAAGCCGCATGAACCGCCGTCTGGGGCGGGCCGGGATTGAGACGCTGCTGGCGAAAATCCGCGAATACCTGCCTGATGCCGCCATCCGTACGACATTTATGGTGGGCTTCCCCGGGGAGACGGATGAGGATTTTGCCGAGCTGCTGGATTTTGCAGCTGAGGCGGAGCTGGATTGGGCAGGCGTTTTCCAATACTCGCAGGAGGAGGACACACCTGCGGCTGATATGCCCGACCAGGTGGATGAGGATGTGAAAGCACGGCGTTATAATCAGCTGATGGCGGTGCTGGCCGACGGCAGCGCCCGACGCCGCGAACAGCTGGTGGGCAAGTGTCTGCCGGTGATTTTGGAGCAGCCTTCGTTGGACTTCCCCCGTTATTTTGAGGCGCGCTCTCAGTATCATGCGCCTGAGGTTGACGGTGTGGTTTATCTGGAAAATACCGATGAGCGTTTTGGTGAGCAGCACATTGGCAGTATTGTTTTGGCGGAGATTTGCGAGGCGGCGGCTTATGATTTGATTGCCGTGCCCGTAAAATAAATAATGTGAGGTTATGGTAAGGCAAAAGGAGGAGCAGACGATGAATGTATGGCAGAAGATGAATTTGGCCAACAAGATTACCATGGTGCGTTTTATGCTGGTGCCGGTGTTTATCCTGCTGGTAACGCTGTTTGAAGGCTGGGGTGCCGATTTGACGGCCGGTTTGGTGTTTGTGGTGGCGGCCTGCACCGATTTTATCGACGGGCATATTGCGCGCAGCCGCGGTTTGGTGACCACCTTCGGCAAGTTTATGGACCCGCTGGTGGATAAAATTCTGGTGACGGCGGCCATGGTGGCGCTGGTGGCGCTGGGGCGTACTCCTGCGTGGGTGGTGGTGCTGATTTTGGCACGGGAGTTTGCGATTACCGGCCTGCGTACCGTGGCAGTAAGCGAGGGCGTGGTGATTGCGGCGTCTCCGCTTGGCAAGCTGAAAACCACCTGCCAGATGGTGGCGATTGCGCTGCTGCTGGTGTATACCTGGCCGGTGCTGCCCAATACCTTGGTTTATGTGCTGGGGCAGATTTTGATGTATGCGGCGCTGGTGCTGACTTTGCTTTCCGGCTGGGATTATTTGAAGGGTTGCAAGCAAATGCTGAGTGATATGTAATTTGATATGTAATTTATTGATTTTGAGGCGGAATATGGTGCGGATCAAGGCATATATTAGCAGAAAAATTGCCTCTGAGGCGGCTGAATTGCTGGCATGGCTGGCCGATAACGGGCGGACGGTGACCTTTGCCGAATCCTGTACGGGCGGTATGCTGGCGGCGGCTTTTACGGCCAATGACGGGGCATCGGCGGCGCTGCGGCAGGCGTATGTTACTTATTGTGATGATGCCAAGGCGCTGCTGCTGGGGGTATCAACACAGACTTTGGCGGCCTGCACGGCGGTTTCGGCCCAAACGGCGGCGGAAATGGCCAGGGGTGCGGCAGAAAAAGCCAAGGCTGATGTGGCAATCTCGGTGACGGGGTTGGCCGGCCCCGGCGGCGGTACGGCAGAACAGCCGGTTGGTCTGGTTTTTATCGGTGTGGCGGTGGGCGGAAGCGTCAAGGCTTATCGCTGCCAATTTGCCGGCGGGCGTGATATGGTGCGTTTGCAGGCGGCGCTGACGGCTTACCGTCTGGCTAATGAGGCTGTAAAAAATTATAGTGAGGTGTGATGGTGAGAACTGGTAAAACGGGTAAAATTAAACTGTTAATTGTGTGTTTGCTGGCGCTGCTGTGGCTGGCGGCGTGTGGCCAGCAGGACGGCGGAAAATCTTTGGCGGACATTGAGGTGCAGCAATATGCCCACCCGACCAATGGGGCGACATTGACCCTGCCGGCAGAGTGGGAGATGTTATCCGAGGTGGACGAGGCAACGGTTTTTGCCGATGCGGAGAATACGATTTCGTTCTCTCTGCTGCGGGAGCTGGCCGGTTTCAGCTATTACTCTCCTGAGGGGTTGGCGGAGTTGGCCGAGGAGCTGATCGGCGGCGTGTTGACCGAGCCGAAAATCTTGCAGAGCGTGGGACTGCGCAAGCCTGACGGCACGGTGCTGGTGACGGCGGCAGGAGAGCTGCCCGATGATGGCGGTGCGGCTGTGTGCGAGGTGGCGGTGTTCAGTCCGCTGGCGGCGGTGAGGTATTTTGCGGTGGTGGTGGCCGAGGCTGATGCTTACCGTGAAAATCAACAGCTGCTGGAAGAAATTTACACCGGCTTTGCGCTGAACAAAACCGAGGATGAAATTTATGAACAGCTGGCCCCGCTGGCCGAGAAATTGCGGGAGCAGGAAGCTGCTGAATAAGTGCTGACAAATAAAATTTGCTGAATAAAATTTAATGTGAATGATAATGCCATGGTCGCTGCGGTGTCTGTGGCATTTTTTTGCGGCAAAATACGGCAGGGGGCTTGTCATTTTGGTGGGCGGCGGTGCATAAGCTGGTGATAAAAAAAGTGACGGTGGTGGTTGGATGCTGAATTTGATTTGGGTGCTGCTGCTGGCGGCCGGTGTGGTGGCTGCGGCGTTACAGGGGAATATAGAGGCGGTGCAGACGGCAGCACTTAACGGGGCGGCCAAAAGTCTGGATTTGATATGGCAGCTGGCGGCGGGGATGCTGCTGTGGATGGGGTTGCTGGCGCTGCTGAGGGAAAGCGGTTTGCTGCAAAAACTGGCAGGGCTGATCGCACCGCTGCTTTCAAGGCTGTTCCCGGAGGTTGACCGCGAGAGCGAGGCTTTTGGCAATATTGTGCTTAATTTCAGCGCCAATTTGCTGGGCTTGGGTAATGCGGCCACACCCTTTGGCTTGAAGGCGATGCAGGAGTTGCAGCGGCAAAATCCGCAGCCTGATGAGGCAACGGACAGCATGATAACGCTGTTGGTGTTAAACACCACGGCGCCCACCCTGCTGCCCACCACGATTCTTGCGCTGCGTGGGGCGGCAGGTTCGGCCAGCCCGGCAGAGGTCGTGCCGCTGTGTGCGGCGGCTTCCTGCTTTGGGATGCTGGTGGGGCTGGCGGTTCATTGGTGTTTGCGGCGGCGGTGATTAGTGTTTGGTGATTGAGGATGATTGGTGATGGGGGTGTTGTGATGACAGAGGCGGTTGTCTGGCTGGTACCGTTGATTTTGGTGCTGGTGCCGCTTTATGCGCTGTGGCGGCGGGTGGATGTTTATGCGGTGTTTTGTCAGGGGGCGGCCGAGGGGATCGGCCTGCTGCTGAATATTTTGCCGTTTATATTGGGGATGCTGGTGGCGTTGGAGGTTTTTGCAGCGAGTGGGGCCATGGATATTTTGCTGGGATGTATGTCACCGCTGGCGGCGTATCTGGGCCTGCCTGCCGAGATCATACCGCTGGGGTTACTGCGTTCCCTCTCCGGCAGCGGTGCCCTGTCCTTAACATCGCAGTTGATTGTCGAATATGGGGCGGATTCGTTCATCGGGCGGTTGGCGGCGACGATGCAGGGCAGTACGGATACCACGCTGTATGTGCTGACGGTATATTTTGGCGCAGTGGGGGTGGTGCGGCAGCGTCATGCGCTGGCGGTGGGTTTGCTGGCGGATCTGGCGGCTTTTGCTGCGGCTTTTGTGTTGTGTAAATCGTAATTTGGCTGATAAAATTTCTTGCTAACGGCTGTTTACTCTGCTATAATAATAATTGGTTATAGTTGTAAAATTTTATCGGATGATTTTTGGATGAAAGAGCGTGAACCATGCAGGAGAGATTGCAGAAAATTCTGGCCAAGCACAATGTGGCATCACGCCGTGCGGTAGAGCAGATGATTGCCGACGGGCGGGTAAGCCTGAACGGGCGTGTGGCGGTGCTGGGTGATAAGGCAGACCCTGAGCAGGACGAGATTTTGCTGGACGGCAAGGCTTTGCCGCCGTTGGCAGGGTTGACTTATCTGCTGCTGTATAAGCCGGCCGGATTTATCACCAGCGTGGGAGACCCCAGAGGCCGCCGTACGGTGATTGATCTGGTGAAGGACAAGCTGCCGCAGGGTGAGCGCATTTACCCTGTGGGACGCCTGGATTACGCTACATCGGGCATTTTGCTGCTGACCAATGACGGCGAGCTGGCCAACGGCCTGCTGCACCCCAAAGGCGAGGTTACCAAGGTTTATGAGTGTGCGGTTAAGGGCGAAGTTTCAGCGGCGCAGCTGCAAAAGCTGGAAAAAGGCATAATGCTCTCTGATGGGATGACGGCACCGGCCAAAGCACGCCGCAAACGCAAAGACAGCAGCCGTGGGGCAGCGAATACGGTGGTGGAGCTGGCTATCCATGAGGGACGCAACCGACAGGTGCGGCGCATGATGGCGGCACTTGGCTTGGAGGTTATCTGGCTGAAACGCATTTCTTTTGCGGGCCTTGATTTGCAGGGCTTGCGGCCGGGAGAAAGCCGAAAACTGACGGAGGCTGAGCTGGAAAAGCTGCGGACGCTGCTGCCTTAAAACATTTTGTGCTGTTGGGGCATAAGCTGTTTGGTGTGTTCAGATAAATTTTGAGATGATAAAAATTTAGAGAAGATAAAAGGGGAAATATAAATTTAATGGCTGAAAAGTCAGACAAGGAGTGGTAATTTATGGAACAAAAGAGAACAAGATTAAAACAGGGTCAAGTACAGGTATATACCGGCAACGGCAAGGGCAAAACCACCGCGTCTTTTGGTTTGGCGCTGCGGGCGGCCGGCTGCAATATGCACGTGGTAATTATTCAGTTTATGAAGGTAAGCGGCCATTATGCCGAGGATGAGGGCATCCGTCGTCTGGGCGAGACCGTGGAGCATTACACCTTTGGCAACCCCGGCTGGGTGAAGAAGGGCCAGGGAACCGAGGCTGACTATGCACAGGCCAAGGCCGGTATGGAGAAGGCCCGCGAGGTATTGCAGGACCCCGATGTTGATTTGGTAATTTTGGATGAGATCAACAATGCGCTGTGGTTTGAGCTGGTAACCGAGGAGGAAGTGCTGGCGCTGATCAAAGACCGCCTGCCCAATATCGAGCTGGTGCTGACCGGCCGCAACGCTCCCGAGGCAATTATGGAGGCGGCTGATTTGGTGACCGAAATGCGTGAAATCAAGCATTATTACACCAAGGGTGTGCCGGTACGCCGCGGTATTGAGTTTTAATCAGAAAAATTGGCTTGCAAAAATCCTCTTCGTGCGTTATGGCGGAGAGGATTTTGTTTGACAGATGTTTGTTTGGAATTTGTTTTGGGGAGAAATTTTTATGGCAGATGTTTTGGTTATCGGCGGCGGTGCGGCAGGCTGTATGGCGGCAATTTGGGCGGCCAGGGCCGGCTGCAAGGTTACGCTGTGGGAGAAAAAAGACCGTCTGGGGCGCAAACTGGCGATTACCGGCAAGGGGCGCTGTAATGTGACCAATGCGGCCCCCGTGGATGAGCTTATCCGCAATATTCCCGGCAACGGGCGGTTTATGCACAGCTCTTTTGCGGCCTTTGATAATCTGGCGGTGATGGATTTTTTTGAGGAGCTGGGTGTGCCGCTGAAAGTGGAGCGCGGCCAGAGGGTTTTTCCGCAATCGGACCGCGCTGCTGATGTGACCGAGGCGTTGGCGGCGGAATTGCTGCGCCAAAAGGTGCGGATCTGCTACAATACCTCGGCCAGACATCTGCTGTTTAGGGATGGCGCCTTGGTTGGTGCCGTATCCACACGGGGAGAGCGTGAAACTGCGGCGGCGGTGATTTTGGCCTGCGGCGGTGCAACCTATCAGGCGACGGGCAGCAACGGCGACGGCTACAAGCTGGCGGCGGAGGCAGGGCATACGGTGATTGAGCCGCTGCCTGCGCTGGTGCCGCTGGTATCCAACGATGAGTGGGTGGCTGAATGCTCAGGATTGTCGCTGCGGAATGTGGAATTGAAGCTGTATAAGCATGGACAGGTGGGCAAAAAGCAACTGCTGGACAGCGGTTTCGGAGAGATGCTGTTCACGCATTTCGGTATATCCGGCCCGCTGGTGCTTACGGCGTCCCGCAAGGCGGCTATATTCTGGCGGGATAACCCCGGTGCACCCATTTTGGCGTTGATAAATTTGAAGCCGGCCCTTTCCGCTGAGCAGCTGGCCCAGCGTTTGGAGCGTGACTTTGCGGCCGCGCCTAAGCGTCATCTGCACAATGCGCTGGAAGAACTGCTGCCCAAATCATTGATTGAGCCGTTTATCAGGCTGGCAGGGCTGGCGGCAGACCGGGCCGTGAACACTCTGCTGCACCGTGAGAAGGCGGAGATTGTGCGGCTGATGCAGGCGCTGCCGGTAAATTTATGCGGTACGCGTTCGCTGAACGAGGGTATTGTGACCTGCGGCGGTGTTTCGGTAAAAGAGGTGGAGCCCAAAACTTTTGCCTCCAAAAAATGCGGCGGACTGTATATCGTGGGTGAGCTGCTGGATGTTGACGCGCTGACCGGCGGTTATAATTTGCAGGTGGCTTTCAGCAGCGGCAGGGCGGCAGGTTTGGCGGCGGCTGAGGCAGCCAAAACAATATAAACCGAATAAAATTGGGGCATAATAACCGCATTATCAGCCAAAGATTTGGAGGGTGGTGCGGTTAATTGTCGGATAAAAATAAAGAGACTGCTTTATCGGGCGGTTGTTGGTTTAACCGCTTGCTGGCGGCAGTAATTTTTTTGCTGCTGGCGGCGCTGCTGGTGTGTCAGCTGGGGATGTATCAGGGGCGATTACAGCCGGTGGGCAGCTGGCGAGGTGCGGAATATCGGGACGGCGAGGTGGCCGCTGTAACAGCGCAGACAACGGGACTTACGGGCACGGTTGTTTGGCGGCTGACGGATTACAGCTGCTTGGAGGAACTGCGGCTGCTGAAAAACGGGTATGAGGCAGGGCGCTTTACCTCGGCGGAGGTGCGGCTGCGTGTAGCCGACGGCGATGTTTTGGAGATTGACGCCACTGCATATCAGCGGCCGGTGCGCTTAAAGCTGCAACAGGCATCATCGGGCATTGACCGCAGTTATTTGCTGCGAGAGCTGGGCCTGTGCGGCGAGTGTTTGCAGCTGGGCAAAATTGTCTTTGAATAAAAACGGTGTATAAAAACAATCTTAATAAAAAAGGAGCAAGGTATGTTTCAACCTTGCTCTTGTCGTATAATATGTGCTGTTTGGTTTATTAAGGTGGGATTTTATTAGGTCAGCTGGTTACTGCCTTTTTTCTTTTTTTGTAAGTCTTGTAATAGCCCAAATTCCCCAACCCATACCACACATAAGCAACATGAAGCCTGAGAAAATGGCAAGGAACAGATAACCAAGACCATCCCAATCGGTGCTTGTCATTCCCATACAATAAAGGGTAATTGCAGATATGGAAAGCAGGATAACAGGAAATAAGCGAATTGCTTTGTTTCTGGCTTTGAAGCAGAGCAAAAGTTGGATTGGTAAAAGTACAATAATGGAGAAAATCAGGACGAATGCAGTAAGTTCTATATCGCCCATCCAAACATCAAACATACAATCACACTCCTTTAACAAAGTTGGATTGGTTTACCTCTGCTTTCGTTTAAGTATGTAGGCTGCCAAATAAGCAATCGCAGTCAAGATGATAACGATTGCAAGGTGCATTAACATAGCCAATATAAAGAATCCTCGCGACTCGTTATCATCGATCCAAATATGCTTTTGTTCCTTAACATAGGTTCTTCCTCCTTTAACAAACAGTTTTGTTGTTTCGTCAAAAAGTTCTAAACTATGGTTAAATTATAGCATATTTCGGTCTGTTTGTCTCAACCCGGCAGTGAAAATTTACAATTTGGTAGGATTGATTGGCTGGCGGAGTAATAAAAACAGAAAAATGTTGTAAAATCTGCAAAAGCAAAGTATAATTGATATGGTATGCCGTAGTTTTGTTATGTAGTGATATTAAAATGAGTATTCTGCGGCCTAAGGAGGATGGCTATGATGGGAGAGGTTAAGGCGAATGTTGAGCCTAACAGTAAATTTGTGGCCCGTGCGGCGCTGTATATGGCGTTATCGGAGGGGCGCGAGGATGAAATGCGCCTGAAACAGGATTATCAGCAGCAGGGGTTGACGGTGGCGGCGGTAAATTACGGCGGACAAGCTGTGGCTTCGGTTACCAAGGTTGTGGAGCGCGCAGTGGTGGCGGCCAAGCGTGAAGGCGTTATCATTGATGTGCATAATGAGGAGGGCGCGGTGGCCGGTGCGGCGCATGAGGCGCTGAACCAGATTTTGACCAAGGCCATCGGTTTGAATATCGGCGGTAAAATCGGTATTGCCCGTTACCATGACCACATTACGGTGGCGATGGTGATGGAAATCGGTCTGCTGCATCTTAATGAGGTAGCGGTGGGTATGGCGCACCGTGCTGTTTAAACCATGATATATTTTTAGATAATTTGGAATAAGGATTTGGTATATAATGAAAAAGGTTATTGCGATAGACGGACCGGCAGGGGCCGGCAAAAGTACCATTGCCAAGGCTTTGGCCGAACAGTTGGGTTATATTTATATTGATACCGGTGCGATGTACCGTGCGGTGGCACTTACTGCTATCCGTGCCGGGGTGGCGGTGGATGATGCACCGGCCCTGACTGCCCTGGCTGCCAAAATTGAGCTGGATATGCGGGCCGAGGGCGGCGTAAACCGCATTTTGCTGGGGCAGGAGGACGTGACCGAGGCTATTCGTCAGCCGGAGGTGGGGGCGGCTGCTTCCCCGGTATCGGCGGTGGCCGGGGTGCGTGAGCATTTGGTGGCGCAGCAGAGAAAGCTGGCGGCGCGCGGTAATGTGGTGATGGACGGCCGTGATATTGGCACCGTGGTGCTGCCTGATGCCGATTGTAAAATCTTCCTGACGGCCAGCCTGGATGAGCGGGTAAACCGCCGCTATGAGGAGCTGCGGGCCAAAGGGCTGCCCACGACGCGCGAGGCGGTGCGAGAGGATATTTCTACCCGCGATTATCGGGATTCTCACCGGGAAACTTCGCCGCTTAAACAGGCGGATGATGCGGTGCTGTTGGATTCCACCGGCATGAGTATTAAGGCGGTGCTGGTCGAGGTACGTCGTTTGGCAGGAGCTTGATAATATGAGATTGTATAAGTTTTTGGTATGGTTGCTTGGGGGTATATCCAGGTTGCTGGGCGTAAAAATCAGCGGCCGGGAGAACATCCCTGCCGAGGGTGCGGTGGTGGTGGTGGCCAATCATCGCTGCTGGACCGACATTATTTTGATGGCGCTGGCGGTCCACCCCAGACGGGTGCATTTTATGGCCAAAAGTGAGTATGGCAACATTAAGCTGCTTAACTGGCTGATTTATCATCTGGGCAGCTTTACGGTGGAACGCGGAGAGGCTGATATTAAGGCGATAAAGACGGCGCTGGGTTACTTAAAGCAGGGTGAGGTTGTGGGTATCTTTCCGGAGGGGACGAGAAACCGCACCGAGGAAACGCTGCTGCCCTTTAAGGAGGGTGCGTTTATGATTGCGGCGCGCGGCAAGGCGCGGGTGGTGCCCATGGCGTTTTTTGATGCCAAGCGTTATTTGAAATTGGGCAAACCCAACCCGCGGGTGTTGGTGGGCGAGGCCATGGATCTGGACGGCTTTGTCAACGAGAAGGGGCGGCCGGACGCTTTGGCGGCATCAAACGCGGCCAAACAGAGAATGGAAAAAATGTTGCAGACCAAGCAGGAATTATAAAGTAAGCGTAGAATATTATAAAATTGGCATAAGTTTGTGTCTGTAAAAATTGCTTTAAGCTTTTAATTTTAAGGTGGTTAATCTATGCGAATTCGGGTGGCTGAACATTCCGGTTTTTGTTTCGGCGTTAAGCGTGCCGTGCAGTTGGCGGTTAATTCGGCGGCAGAGGGTAAGGTATACTCGCTGGGCCCGTTGATACATAATCCCCGGGAAATTGTGCGTCTGGCTGATAAGGTGGGCGTTATCAATGATTTGGATGAGGCTGTTGCCGATAAATCGTTGAGTGAAAAATCTCCCCGGGTGATCATTCGCTCTCATGGGGTGGGGCCGCAGGTTTACGCCCGCGCCAAAGAGCTGGAAATTGAACTGATCGATGCAACCTGTCCTTTTGTGGCCAGGGTGCAGCAGGCCGCCAAAAATCTCTATGAGCAAGGATTTCAGGTAGTTATCGTGGGAGACCCCACGCATCCTGAGGTTTGTGGTATTAAAAGCTGGACGGCGGATGCTGCCTGGGTGGTGTCCTCGGCCGATGAGGTAAAAAATCTGCCCAATCTTCCGATGAGCGAGAAAATTGGTGTGGTGGCGCAGACAACCCAGACACAGGCTAATTTTGCGGCGGTTTTGGCTGCTTTGCAGGATAAATATGCCGAGGTGTATTGTGAGAATACCATTTGCCGTGCTACGCAGGAGCGTCAGCGGGCAGCAGCGGAGTTGGCGGCCGAGGTTGATTTAATGGTAATCATCGGCGGCAGAAACAGCGCCAACACCAAAAAATTATTGCAAATATGTCAGGCGAGTTCGGTGCCCTCGGTGCTGGTCGAAGGGGCAGAAGAGCTGCCGGCTGATTTATTTGACGGAGTAAACTCCGTGGGCGTATGCGCCGGTGCGTCTACGCCAGATTGGATAATTGAGGAGGTAGTAGTAAAAATGACTGAACAGAACGAAGTAATGGAACAGGAAGTTAAGAGAAATTTTGCAGCAGAAATGTCTTTCGTGGCTGCCGCACCTGAGGCTAAGGCAGAGAAGGTGGTTGAGGCTGCACCGTCTTTGGATGAGATGGGCGATGATGTTTCTTTTGAGGAATTCTTTAATCACGGTATAAAGGATATTCACCGCGGTTTGTGCGTACAGGGCACTGTTGTGCAGGTGCGCGATAACGAACTGCTGGTTGACATCGGCAGCAAGTCCGAAGGTATTCTTCCCAGCAATCAGCTGCTGGCCGAGGAAGCCGAAAACATCAGAGAGAAATTCCACATCGGTGATAAAATTGATGTTATCGTAATCCGCAAGGAAAACAAGGAAGGTTACCCCGTACTCTCCAAGCGCATGGTTGACGTTGTTCAGCTGTGGGATAAGCTGGCCGAATACAAGGAAAACGGCACCACCGTTACCGGTAAGATTGTTGAGGCTGTTAAGGGCGGCGTGCTGATGGATGTTGGTATCCGCGGCTTTGTTCCTTATTCTCAGATCGACACCAAGTTTGTTGAAAACGTTAAGGAATACATCGGCCAGACCATGTCTGCCAAGATTATTGAGTGTGATAAAGAGAAGAATCGTTTGCTGCTTTCCACCAAGGCTGTTAAGCTGGAAGACCAGCAGAAACAGCAGGATACTTTGTGGAGCGAGATTGAAGAAGGCCAGACTCGCAAGGGTGTGGTTTCCCGCTTGACCAACTTTGGTGCATTTGTTGATTTGGGCGGCGTTGACGGCCTGCTGCACGTTTCTCAGATGGCTTGGTTCCGCATCAACCATCCTTCCGACGTTCTGAAAGAGGGCGACGAGCTGGAAGTTTACGTAATGGGCGTTGATGTTGAGAAGAAGAAGATTTCTCTGGGCTTGAAGCAGCTCATCCCCAACCCCTGGTCTGTTGCTGCCGAAAAATACCCTGTTGGTTCTGTTGTAAACGTAACCATTATGCGTACTGCTCCCTTTGGTGCATTTGCCAAGCTGGAGCCCGGCGTAGAAGGCCTGATCCACATTTCTCAGCTGGCTGTTGAGCGCGTTGAGAAAACCGAGGATGTTGTTACTCCCGGCCAGACTGTTGATGTTAAGGTATTGGCTATTGATACCGAGAACAAGCGCCTGAGCCTGTCCATCAAGGAACTGCTGGTTGACGAAGCTCCTGCTGAGGAAGCTGCCGAGACCGAGGCTGAGTAATCAGACGGTAAACTGTTAAATAAGTAAATTAAAGCACCTGTCCTGTGCAAAACGGGGTGGGTGCTTTTTTGTTGTCTTTTTGCGGTTGTATTTGGGGCAGAATATTGATTATTTGCTTAAATATGGTATAATATAAATGTTAAAGTCTGCCTGTTGGCAGGATCGTTATGGATTTTTGGCTTTTTTTGCGATATACCGAAAGGATTTGATTTAATGAAACCTATTGTAGCTATTGTGGGGCGGCCCAATGTGGGTAAAAGTACCCTGTTTAACCGTTTGATCGGTGCCCGTCACGCCATTGTAGAGGATTTGTCGGGCGTGACCCGTGACCGATTGTACCGTGACGCTACCTGGCTGGACCGTGATTTTACCGTTATCGACACCGGCGGCATTGATTTCAGCGATAAAAATGACCAGATTTTGACGGGCATTATTCGGCAGGCAAGCATTGCCATTGAAGAGGCCCATGTGATTATTTTTGTAACAGACAGCCGCACCGGCCTGACTTATGAGGACAGAGAGGCGGCCGAATTTTTGCGCCGCAGCGGCAAGCCTGTGGTGCTGGCAGTTAACAAGATGGACAATTTTGCCCATATCGACGATATTATTGAGTTTTATGAGCTGGGCCTGGGTGAGCCGATTGCTATTTCGTCTATCCACGGTATGAACACCGGCGATTTGCTGGACGCTGTGGTGGAGCATTTTCCGCCGAAGCATGAATTGCAGCAGAATGAGGCGGCTGTAAGTATTGCGGTGATTGGCAGACCGAATGTGGGTAAATCATCGCTGACCAACCGCCTGCTGGGCAAGGAACGCAGCATTGTGGCGGATATGGCAGGTACCACCCGTGATGCGATTGACAGCGATTTTATGCGCAACGGCGAGCTGTACCGTATTATCGACACCGCCGGTATGCGCCGCCGCGGTAAAATTGCCGAAACCACCGAGCGTTACAGCGTGGCGCGTGCCCTGCACGCCGTTGACCGCAGCGATGTGGTGCTGATGGTGATTGATGCCAAGGATGGCGTGACCGAGCAGGACCAGCGGATTGCCGGTTATGCGCATGAGGCCGGCAAGGGCCTGGTGGTGGTGGTCAATAAATGGGATTTGTTGAAGAAAAACGATCGCACTGTGAAGGAATATGAAACCAAGCTGCGCGAGAATCTGGCGTTTATGAGCTATGCCAAGGTGATTTATGTGTCGGCGCTGACGGGCCAGCGTGTTGGCCAGATCATGGATTTGGTAGACCAGGCTGCCGAGGAACAGACCAAGCGTGTGACTTCCAGCCGCCTGAATGAGGTGCTGAACGAGGCTATTCTGCTGAACCCCCTGCCGAGTGATAAAGGCCGCCGTTTGAAGATTTTTTATGTTACCCAGGCCGGTGTTAAGCCTCCGACCTTCCTGTTCTTTGTGAACGACCCTGAGCTGATGCATTTCTCTTACCTGCGTTATCTGGAAAACCAGCTGCGTACCAACTTTGGCTTTGAGGGCACGCCCATCTGGCTGAAAGTTATCGGCCGCAACGAGAAGGAAGAAGAAAATAATCCGCTGAACAAAACGGAGAAGAAACAGGACAAAAAGCCGGATAGAAAGCCGGAAAACGGCCGCTGATCAAGCAAATAAGCCTGTTTGGGAGGGTTTAACTTATGGAATTGCTGAACAGTTTGCTGGCGGTGCTTATCGCTTATCTGCTGGGATCAGTTTCTTTCGCATATATTATCACCAAAATGAAAACCGGTAAGGATATCCGTACCATAGGCAGCGGCAGCGCCGGCACCACCAACACTGCACGGGCGGTGGGCAAAAAGCTGGCGATGGTGGTTATGGCGCTGGATATTCTGAAAGGCGTGGCGGCTGTGCTGATTGGCCAGTGGCTGGCCGGGGATACCGGCGGCCTGCTGGGGTTTGTTTTTGTGATTGTGGGGCATATGTTCCCAGTGTTTTTGGAGTTCCACGGCGGCAAGGGTGTGGCCTGCGGAGCCGGTGCCTGTCTGGCACTTTCGCCGATGGTATTTATACCGGCGCTGATTGCTTTTATTCTGCCGATTGCGCTGACCGGTTATGTTTCGCTGGGCAGCATTATGGCCTGTTTGGCGTTGATTGTAACTGTTTTTGTGGTGCCGGAGCCTACGCTGCTGCGCGTTTTGTATCTTCTGATGGCCTGTGCTGTGTTATTTATGCACCGGGCCAATATTAAGCGGCTGCTGAACGGTACCGAGAGCAAGACATTCTATAAAAATAAATGAACTGCGCCGTAAGTTTCGGTGCGTTGGAGGTGTGTGGAGATGGTTAAGGTTGCTGTTATCGGCGCCGGCAGCTGGGGAACGGCCCTGGGGTTGGTGCTGCATGAGAACGGACATGAGGTAACGCTGTGGTCGTTGGAGCAAAGCCATATTGATGAGATGCGGCGGTTGGGTGAGAATCCCGCTTTTCTGCCGGGGGTAAAATTGCCGCAGGGGTTGCTGTTTACCTCTGATTTGGCGGAGGCTGCGGCTGATAAGCAGTTTTTGATTATGGCGGTGCCCAGCCATGCCATGCGGCCGGTATCGCAGAATTTGCAGGGCCTGGTGGCGGCTGATACGATTTTGGTATCGGTGGCCAAGGGTTTTGATTTGCAGACGCACGTGCGGATGAGTGAGCTTTTGCAGGCGGCTTTTCCGCAGAATAAGGTGGCGGTGCTTTCCGGCCCCAGCCATGCCGAGGAGGTAAGCCGTAAAATCCCGACTGCGGTGGTGGCTGCTGCTGACGATGAGCAGGTTATGCGGGCGGTGCAGGAGCTGTTCAGCAACGGCTATATGCGTGTTTATGCCAACCCCGATGTGGTGGGTGTGGAGCTGGGCGGCTCCTTGAAAAATATTATTGCGCTGGCCAGCGGTATCTGTTATGGCCTGGGCTGCGGTGATAACACCGAAGCTGCGGTGCTGACCCGCGGTTTGAAGGAAATCGTGCGGCTGGGCGTAAAAATGGGCGCCCGGGTTGACACCTTCTACGGTCTTTCCGGCATGGGTGATTTGGTGGTTACCTGCGGCAGCCGACACAGCCGCAACCGTACCGCCGGCATGATGCTGGGGCAGGGCAAAAAGCTGGCTGATATTCAGAGCGAGATGGGTATGGTGGTGGAAGGTATCAATGCCACACGGATAGCTTATGAACTGGCCCGTGAGCAGGGCGTGGAGATGCCGATTACCGACAGCATTTACCGTGTGCTGTATGAGGATTACCCGATTGAACAGCTGAAAATCGGTTTAATGCAGCGCGACAAAAAGTCGGAATAAACACGGGCGGACAAAAAATTGCGCTCCCGTCATAATATCTTGGGTATAAATTGAATTGAATAAGCATAAAAAGTATGGAAACGAACCATACTTTTTATTTTTTATAAAACAAAACGGCTGAAAGGCCCAAGGGGAGGGAACGCATGGTGGAAAAGTTTGATATACTTGAAGATATAGCCACCAGAACCAACGGTGATATTTATTTGGGGGTGGTGGGGCCGGTACGCACCGGTAAATCAACCTTTATTAAGCGGTTTATGGAGCTGCTGGTGCTGCCGGGCATGGCTGACGATGAGGCACGGCGGCGGGCGGTGGATGAGCTGCCGCAGAGCGGAGCCGGCAAAACGGTGATGACCACCGAGCCGAAGTTTATTCCGGCGGAGGCAGTGCCGATTGAGGTGAAGGAAGGTCTTAGTGCGCAGGTGCGGCTGGTGGATTGCGTGGGATACGGGGTGCCGGGGGCGTTGGGCTTCCAGGAGGAGGATATTCCGCGCATGGTTAATACTCCGTGGTTTGAGGAGGCCATACCCTTCCAGCAGGCGGCAGAAATCGGCACGCAGAAGGTTATCAGCGACCACAGCACCATTGGCGTGGTGGTGACGGCGGACAGCAGTATCACCGGGATCGACAGGGCAGATTATGCCGAGGCCGAGGCCAGAGTGGTGGGAGAGCTGAAAGAATTGGGCAAGCCGTTTTTGCTGGTATATAACACCGCCGAGCCGCAGGCAGAGGCCACAATGGCCGAATGTGAACGGCTGCGCGAGGAATATGATGCCTGTGTGCTGCCCCTGAATGTTGCGGTGATGAGCCAGAATGATGTGCTGACGGTTTTGCAGGAATTGCTGTTTGAATTCCCCGTGAATGAAATCGACATCAGTTTGCCGCGCTGGTTTGAGGAGCTGCCTGCCGGACATTGGCTGCAAAAGCAGATGGAGAGCATGATTGGCGGGGCGATGAGCAACGTGCGGCGGGTGCGCGATATTGATGCCATGGTGGAGGAGTTGTCTGCTGCCGAGAATGTGGCGCAGGCCGAGCTTTGGGAAATGGACTTGGGCAGCGGGCAGGCACGGGTGCAGTTGGATACGCCGTATGAGCTATTTTATCAGGTGTTGGCCGAGTATGCCGGCGAGGAGATTGAAGGCGAGCATACGCTGCTGAAAGTTGTGCGTGATTTCAGCCACGGCAACCGCGAATGGGAGAAGGTATCCGAGGCGATAGAGCAGGCCAGAGAGCAGGGTTATGGTGTGGTGACGCCGCGTGTGGGCGAGATGTATCTGGAAGAGCCGGAGCTTATCAAGCAGGGCGGACGGTTTGGTGTAAGATTGAAGGCCAGTGCACCCAGCTTCCATGTGCTGCGGGCCAATATCTCCACCGAAATCACGCCGCTTATCGGCACCGAAAAACAATGCGAGGAGCTGGTGCGGTACATACTCAGCGAATTTGAGGAGGACCCGCAGAAAATCTGGCAGACTAACATCTTCGGCAAATCGCTGAACGAACTGGTGCAGGAGGGCATACAGGGCAAGCTGTATAAGATGCCCGAAAACGCCCAGGCCAAGTTGCAGGAGACTTTGCAGCGCATTGTCAATGAGGGCGGCGGCGGACTTATCTGCATAATTTTATAAGCTTTAATATTATATGAAGGGGTTTGATGAGCCGCAGCCGGTGCTGCGGCTTGCTTTTTTTTGCGGTGGTGCGGCAGATTGTATTTGTGATTGTATATAGAATACTCTGCAAAATTTTTGTAAAAATACTTGCTATGCCGGTGGTTTTTTGTTATAATTGCAAACAAGTTATGTTTTCCGTGGGCGGATATTGTTCCGCTGATTGTGGACACGGAGTGCTGGTTGATATGTTGTTTATATGCTGGTTTAGCAGGGAGAATGATGAATATGAGTGGCATTAACAATAGAAAAGAAGCCTATATTATTTATGAGGATATTTTGCCCGAGGCTATTAAGCGGACAGCGCAGGCCAAGCAATTTTTGGCCCGCGGCGAGGCGAAAAATATCAATGAGGCGGTAAAAATGGCGGACATCAGCCGCAGCGTATATTATAAGTATAAAGATGGCATTTTCCCGTTTTATCAGCAGGAAACTTACCGTGTGGTGGTGCTTAATGTGCGCATGGATAATACTCCGGGGCATTTGATGGCGGTGCTGGCTATTTTGGCAGAATATCATTGTAATATCCACACGCTTAATCAGGATATGCCGCTTTCCGGTATTGCGGCGGCCACCATTACCATGGAGGTTTCGGAGGCACAGCTTTCTTTGGGTAGTTTGCTCAGTAAAATTCAGGAGCTGCCCGGCATTATCAGCGCCACTTATATCGGCGAGTTGGCCAACAGTAAATAAATAAAAAATAATTTGGATGAGGTTTGTTATGGAAAATAAAATTGTTAAAGTCGGTTTGATTGGTTTGGGTACTGTGGGCGGCGGTACGCTGGAAGTGCTGGCCAAAAACAGCGAGGTTATTGCCAAACGCGCGGTAAAAATTGAGGTAAGCCGCATTTGTAATCTGGATTTGGCTTATACCGAGCAGCGTATTAAGGAGCTTGGGTTGGAGGGTACGACTACTGCCACCACCAACTTCCGCGATTTGATTGATGACCCGGAAATTGATATTGTAATTGAGCTGATTGGTGGTATTCATCCTGCGTTGGAGATGGTTTCGGCGGCGTTGGCTGCCGGCAAGAGCGTGGTGACCGCCAACAAGGATCTGGTGGCCTCCCATGGGGCCGAGCTTTTTGAGCTGGCCGACAATAATGGCGTTGATTTCTTCTTTGAGGCCAGCGTGGCAGGCGGTATCCCGATTTTGAAGGCCTTGAAGGACAGCCTGGCGGCCAATAATATTGTGGAGATCATGGGTATTGTAAACGGCACCACCAACTATATTTTGTCGCAGATGACCAGCAACGGTGCCGATTTTGAGCCTTGCCTGAAACGCGCACAGGAGCTGGGTTATGCCGAGGCTAATCCTACCAACGATATTGAGGGCTTTGACGCGGCCAGAAAAATGGCTATTTTGGCGTCGATTGCCTATAACTCCAATATCACCGAGGATATGGTTTATGTGGAGGGCATTACCAATATTACCAAGTTTGATATTGCCTATGCCGACCAGTTGGGTTATGCCGTTAAACTGGTTGGTCTGGCTAAACCGGCGCCGGGTGATGAAAACTCGATTGCGGTATGTGTATATCCGCTGATGATTGCCAAGGAGCATCCTCTGGCCTCGGTTAACGATGTTTTTAATGCGGTGTTTGTGGAAGGCGATGCGTTGGGTCAATCCATGTTTTACGGCCGTGGTGCAGGCTCTTTGCCCACCGCCAGCGCAGTTGCCGGCGATGTTATCACCGCTGCCAAAAAAATTATCAACAACACCCGCGGCGTATCCGGTATTCGCTTCTTTGAGAATAAAAAGGTACTGCCGATTACCGAGTGTATCAACAAATATTATATCCGCCTGATGGTTCAGGACAAGCCCAAGGTGCTGGCTCAGATTGCCGATGCTTTTGCGACTTCCGACATCAGCATGGATTCGGTTATCCAAAAGCGGGTTACCGACAGCGGCCTGGCCGAGATCGTGCTGATTACGCACAGTGTTAAGGAGGCCAATTTACAGGAGGCATTGGAGCGCTTGCAGCATTTGGCCTGCGTGGATTGTGTGGCCAGCATGATTCGTGTAAACGGCGATTAAGCCGAAATTATTGGGGATAGGAGTCTTTTGTAATGCTGCAAGAGGTTAAGATAAGGGTGCCGGCCACCACCGCTAATATGGGCGCCGGTTTTGATACCTTTGGTATGGCCTTTGATATGTATAATACCGTGGAGCTGCGTCGCCTGCCCGGCCGTGCTATCCGGCTGGAAAACATGGGTGAGCATACCAAATCCATGGGGCAAATTAAGGATAATCTGACGGTTAAGGCGGCACGCAGGGTTTTTGAGGCGCTGGGTGAGCCTTTTGGCGGTCTGGAGTTTAAGATGCATAATGTAATACCGGTTTCCCGCGGTTTGGGCAGCTCATCGTCGGCCATTATCGGCGGTTTGGTGGCGGCCAACCGCTTACTGGGTGATAAGCTGGATAAGCAGCAGTTGTTGGAGATGGCCGTGGATTTGGAAGGGCACTCCGATAATGTGGCGCCGGCGCTGTTCGGCGGTTTTGTATCTTCCTGCCAGAGAGACGGTAAAACGGTGGTGCTGCGGCTTGATCCGCCTGCTGATTTGGCGGCGGTGGTGGCTATTCCCGATTTTTATTTGTCTACCAGCAAGGCACGCAAAATTTTGCCGACGGAAGTGAGCCGGGAAGACGCTATCCATAACATCCAATGCGCTTCGATGATGGTGGGCGCGATGGCAACCGGTAATTTGGAGCTGTTTGCGGCGGCTTTTGATGACAGATTGCACCAGGAGCAGCGTTATAAGCTGATTAGAGGGGCTAAAAGGGTGCTGCGGGCGGCCAAAAACGCTGGTGCTTTGGCGGCAGGTTTATCCGGCGCAGGGCCGACATTGATTGCCTTTGTTGATGTGCGTGATAATAAAGCCGAGGCAATTAAACAGGCTATGCAGAGAGCATGGGGTTCTGTCGGCGTGCAGGCCAAGGTTATGTTGCTGCGGCAGGATAACTGCGGTGCGGTGGATTGTTAAACATCAAATTAAGCATAAAATAAAGCGACGCATAAAATATTGTAAGTAAATCTGAGAAAATCCGGCAGTGATGGATGTGCGGATTTTGAGGGAGGAAAATATATGGCATTGATTGTGCAGAAATTCGGCGGCAGTTCGGTGGCCAATTTAGAGAGAATTGCTAATGTGGCGCGCAGAGTGGCCCGCACCGTAGACGCCGGTAATCAGGTGGTGGTGGTACTTTCGGCGATGGGTGACACTACTGATGATTTGATTGCGATGGCCCGGCAGATAACTGCCAACCCTTCCGAGCGAGAGATGGATATGCTGATGTCCACCGGCGAGCAGCAAAGTGTGGCGCTTTTGGCTATTACTCTGCAATCCATGGGCTATAAGGCTGTTTCGCTGACGGGTGAACAGGCAGGTATCCGCACCGACCGTGTTTACAGCCGCGCCAAAATCATTTCGATTGACTCGGTGCGCTTGGAGCGCGAGCTGGCATCCGGCAAAATTGTGGTGGTGACCGGTTTCCAGGGTGTGGACTCTTTGGGTGAAATTCATACGCTGGGGCGCGGCGGTTCTGATACATCGGGTGTGGCGCTGGCGATTGGCTTGAATGCCGATTTGTGCGAGATTTACACCGATGTTGACGGTGTTTATACGGCTGACCCGCGTATTGTGCCCGATGCGCATAAGCTGGATGAGATTTCTTTTGATGAGATGCTGGAAATGAGCAGCCTGGGTGCAGGTGTTTTGCAGCCGCGCAGCGTAGAAGTGGCCAAAACTTTTAATATGCCGATTTGCGTGCGCTCCAGTTTTAATGATAACGAAGGTACCATGGTTAAGGAGGTTGTTGATATGAAGCAGTTGGAGCAGGAAGTTCTGGTCAGCGGTGTGGCTTATGATGATGATGTGGTTAAAGTAACGGTTTACGGTGTGCCTGACCAGCCCGGTATTGCCAGCGTGCTGTTCTGTGGGCTGGCTGATGCCAAAATCAATGTGGACATGATTATTCAGAGCGGCCATGATGACGGCAAAAATGATATTTCCTTTACCACCGGCAAAGAGGCTGACGGCAAGCTGGAAGAGGTTTTGGAGGAGCTGAACGCCAAAATCCACGCCGAGCGCATTACGCTGGAAAAAGATGTGGCCAAGGTGTCTATTGTGGGTGCCGGTATGATCACCAACCCCGGTGTGGCTGCCAAGATGTTCAAGTGCCTGTATGAAAACGGCTATAATATTGAGATGATTTCCACTTCGGAGATCAAGGTTTCCTGTATCTTGCAGAAGGAGGGCGCCAAGGATGCGGTGCGCCGTCTGCATGAGTATTTTGGCCTGTAATAATTATCAAAACAGCCGGTGGTTATTTGCTGCCGGTTGTTTGTTTTTATTGGCTGATTATACGATAAAATGCAGTAAAAATGCTTGACATCTGCTGCCCGTTATGCTAAAATATCAAAGGTTTTATGTATATAAGCCGTTATGTAGGTAAACCGCACTTAGTCATGGTTAAGAAGTGTCCGCAAGGGCCACCGGGCGGGGCGAGTCTTTGGCATAGGAGGTGTAAATCAGATGTACGCAATTATTGAAACCGGCGGTAAGCAGTATCGTGTTAATCAGGGCGATGTTCTGAATGTTGAGCTGTTGGACGCTGAGGTAGGCTCTGTTGTTGAGGCTGCTAAGGTTTTGGCTGTGGGCGAAGGTGAATCTTTGCAGGTTGGCAGCCCGGTTGTTGCCGGTGCCAGCGTTAGCTTGAAGGTTCTGGAACACGGCAAGGGCAAAAAGGTTGTAGTTTTCCACTACAAGGCCAAGAAGAACATTCGTAAGAAGAATGGTCATCGTCAGCCCTACACCAAAGTACAGGTTGAAGCTATCAACGCTTAATCAGTGCTGATTATTTTAGTGCTGACTATTTTATAGTAAATAAGCAAAATCAATTATAAGATTTTTTCCCACAATAAAAGGAGGTGGATTTCATGGCACATAAGAAAGCTGGCGGTAGTTCTAAGAACGGTCGTGACAGTCAATCGAAACGACTTGGTTTGAAGCGCCATGATGGTCAGTTCGTAACCGCAGGTTCCATTCTGGTTCGTCAGCGTGGCACCCATTTCCATCCCGGCACCAATGTTGGTTTGGGTAAGGATGACACTCTGTTCGCTATGGTGGACGGTACTGTTAAGTACGAACGCAAAGACAAGACCCGTAAAAAGGTTAGCGTTTACGCAGTTGAAACTGCATAGTCAAACAAGCATAATCGGCGGCATGGCTTAGGCTGTGCCGCTTTTTTTGTGTATAAAAAGTAATTTATCTAAAAACACTTTTCCGGCGGCATAATTTGTGATATAATAAAACTGTATAATTATTTTTTAATTTGGAGAACTGTAAATGTTTTATGATTATGTGAAAATTTTTGTAAAAGCCGGTGACGGCGGTAATGGCATTGTAACTTTTCGCCGTGAGAAGTATGTGGCTATGGGCGGCCCTTCCGGCGGTGACGGCGGTGACGGTGCCGACGTGGTTTTTGTGGCGGATGAGAGCCTGAGTACGCTGGTGGATTTTAAGTATC
Organism: Bacillota bacterium; assembly: GCA_017397935.1. Classification (GTDB taxonomy): domain Bacteria; phylum Bacillota; class Dehalobacteriia; order UBA4068; family UBA4997; genus Avidehalobacter. Next base: position 7,720 of record JAFQHN010000016.1, on the reverse strand, counting down.
GTCAGCATTACAAGGCGGAGCGCGGCGAAAACGGTATGCGTAAGAATATGCACGGCAAAAACGGCCAGGATTTGCTGGTAAAGGTACCGGTGGGTACCATTGTGCGTGATGATACCACGGGCGAGGTGCTGGCTGATATTGTGGACAAGGACCAGAGAGTGGTGGTGGCCAAGGGTGGCCGTGGCGGCCGTGGTAATGCGCGTTTCCACTCGGCCAGAAACCGTGCGCCGGAGATTGCCGAAAACGGTGAGCCCGGGCAGGAGCGCTGGCTGCGACTGGAATTGAAGCTGTTGGCGGATGCTGCGCTGGTTGGTTTGCCCAATGCCGGCAAAAGTACGGTTATTTCCCGTGTTTCGGGCAGCCGCCCCAAGATTGCCGATTATCCTTTTACCACTCTGCATCCCAATCTGGGTGTGGTGATGTTGGAGCCCGGTATGAGCTTTGTGCTGGCGGATATTCCCGGTTTGATTGAGGGTGCGGCCGACGGTGCCGGTTTGGGGCATCGTTTCCTTCGTCATGTAGAACGCTCCCGTCTGCTTATTCATCTGGTGGATATGAGTGGCTTGACCGAGTTGGAGCCGTGGGAGGAGTTTGCGGTTATCGACAGGGAATTGGAGCTGTACCGTGCTGATTTGGCGGAACGGCGGCGCATTGTGGTGGCCAATAAAATGGATATGCCCGACGCGCAGGAGAAGCTGGCCGAGTTCAAAAAACGCATTGGCAAAGACCGCAACGGTGAGGATTATCAGATTTTTGAAATCTCAGCTTTGACGGGACAAGGCCTTAATGAGTTGATGTATACGGTTTACGAGATTTTGCAGGATACCCCGATGCCTGAACCTGCCAAGCAGGATGACACCAAGATCACGGTGGTTACGGCGGCTCCTGATTTTGAGATCAAAGAGGAAGAACCGGGCCTCTGGCGTGTTACCGGCGAGAAGGTGGAAAAGTTGGTTATTATGACCAACTGGGACCATGAGGATTCGCTGCGCCGCCTGCAAAATATCCTGACCAAAATTGGCCTGGATGACGCCCTGCGTAAGGCCGGCGCCCAGGACGGTGACTTGGTGCAGATTGCCGACAAAGAGTTCGATTACGCCGAATAGCAGGCGTTTTGTGGTATGGTGTATGACGGTGATGATGGGGAGGTTTGCTTGTGTTTGATTTAGAGGTATTTTTCGGGCCCGGATTGGTGCTGTTGGTGATGCTGACAGCCTTGTTGGGGTTTGCGGTTTGGGGCAGCAGGGCGATCAGAGAGTCTGCTTATGCGGCGGCTGAGGCGGCGGCCAAACAGCCTGAGGCACCTGTTGCACCAACGGTTAATGCTGCGGCAGAGAGCACGGATATTGGCTTGCTGCTGGATAATGTACCGGCTGCGGATTTGGAGCAGACTGCCGAATTTGCGCCCCCTGCTTTTGCGCAGAGCTTTTTGGAGGGCGAGGAGGTAAAGCCGGCGGCTGAATTTGATTTTGATGCGGCCATCGAGCGTATTACCGCCGGTTTGGAGGCCCAAGAGGCGGCACGGACCGAAACCAAAATTGAAGCCGAAAGTGAAGCCGAAGATGTGTCTGAAATTGAAGGCGAAGATGCGTCTGAAATTGTGGCTGACGATGATGAGAATACCAGAATTTTGCAGCCCGAGGAGACTGCGGCAATCATGGCTGACGAGGCAGAGAGTGCTGATACTGATAATAAGGCAAACGATAACGCCGAACAGCCTATGGAAGCAACCGTGGTGATGCCGAAACTATCGGTGGCCGGGGTGACGGAAGAAAATCTGCTGGATGAAGCCGCCTTGGAGGAAACCCGTCTGTTGAATGCGTTGCCGCAGGTTAATGCAGAGCAATCGGTGGAATTTTTTACCGGCCAGGCGGGACTGGATGTGGCCGATGACGGCCTGCTGCCCGAATCTCCGCTGGCTTTTGGCCCCAAAATGGCGTGGTTGGCTATCCCCGGCTGCAAGCCGTCGGAGGTTATCGCGGCGCTGCGTTTGGGGCAGGTGCAGCCTGCCAACTGGACCAAAGGCCTGACCGAGGCTTATGCGGACAACAATCAGGTTTTTGTGACCCCCACGCTTTCCGGTTGGGTACTGGTTGTCGGCAAAACGCTGTGGCAAAAGGCGGACATGAATCGCTCGGCGGAGAATATACCGTGGTTGAAGGATGTTGGGCGGCTGTTTGGCAACGCCTGCTTTTACTCTACCATGCGCGGTTTGGGCAACCACGGTTGGGTTGGTATCCGTGGCGGTAATATTGTGCGTGCCTATGGGTACAGCGGCGAGCTGCAAGAGCTGATTTGGTTTGTGGGCGAGCCGACCGAGGAGGAAATTGCCATCAATCCTGCCTTTGCCAATGAGGCGGCCGAGAGAAGGCAGCCCGGTTTCCGCCCGGTGGTGCCGGATGAGAAAATGGTGCTGGCGATGGCGGCTGCGTGGTCGGTGGATGTGACTTTTGGCAGCCACAAATATCCGCCGGACTTTGGTTTCCTGGGGACATTGGAGTAATGGTGATGTTTGGGCGAGGAGGTGATGGCCGTGCAGCAAAAACAGCGTTTGGGTATCATGGGCGGTACTTTTGACCCGATACATTACGGGCATTTGGTGACGGCCGAGGCTGCGCGCCACCGCTTTAATCTGGATAAGGTAATTTTTGTGCCCTCCGGTCATCCGCCGCATAAGCAGGAGCGTAAACTGACCTTGCCTGATGAGCGCCTGATGATGACGCTGCTGGCCACGGTGGCCAATGAGAATTTTGTGGTGTCGGATTGGGAGGTGCGCCGCCCGCAGATTTCCTACACATTTGATACTATGCAGGCTTTTCATCAGCAGTACGGTGATGAAGCAGAGCTGTTTTTTATTACCGGTGCCGATGCGGTGCTGGAAATTATGCAATGGCGAAAAATTGAGGAGCTGGTGGATTTTTGCAGTTTTATTGCGGCCACACGGCCGGGTTATCGGCTGGATAATTTCAGTCTGCCGCCCAAACTGGCTGCCAAGCTGTATTTTATGGAGGTTCCGGCGCTGGCTATTTCTTCCAGCGATATTCGGCGCAGGGTGCAAAGCGGTGAGCCGGTAAAGTATTTGCTGCCGGAGACGGTGGAGATGTATATTGCCAAGCACGGCCTGTACCGGGACGGCGAGTGATTTAATACGAGTGATTTGATACAAAATTTTGTGATATGAGAGTGTAAAATTAAGATTATGCGTGAAGATATTATAACTGAGGATGCTGCCATCCGTGAGCAAGAGCTGCTGCGGCAGTTTCAGGCTGACGATGAGGTATATCTGACGCAGTTTGCGGCGGAATACCAGTTGGTGGCCGGCAAATTGGGCGCCCCAAGGCTGCTTCATTCGCTGGGGGTCGCACAAACGGCGGCGCGTCTGGCTCAAAAGTATGGGGCGGACGATAAAAAGGCTTATTTGGCCGGTTTATGCCATGATATTGCCAAGGAATTGCCCCGTGATGAGCAGCTGACGCTGTTGCTGCGTTCTCCGCTGGCCGGGGATGAGGATGTGCTGGCGCACAAGGTGCTGTGGCACGCGCCTGCCGGTGCGGTTTTGCTGGGTGATTTTGCGGCGGAATATCCGCGGCTGGATGAGGAAATTCAGCAGTCCTGCCTGTGGCACACGCTGGGTAAGCCGCAGATGACAGTGTTGGAGCAGTTGGTTTTTGTGGCCGATTTGATTGAGCCGGGGAGGGATTTCCCCGATCTGGCGCATATCAGGGCGGCGGCAGAGGAGAGCCTGACGGCCGGTGTGGCAGCCTGTATGTACGGTGCAATTCACTTTTTGGAGGTGCAGCAGCGGTTTATTCATCCGCTGGCCTTCCAAGGATATGAATATTACAAGAACTTATTATAAAAATTGATGAAAATTTGAAGGAGTGCTTTACTTTGACGGAAAACTTGAAGGATTTGCTGAACAAAAATATTGAAGAAATGGGCGAGGCTGCTGCCGACGCTGCTGAGAAAGAAATGGAAAACCGTGATTTTGCGGCTGATGAGGCCGAGGCTGCCAAGCTGAATATTGATGATTTGGACGAGCTGGTACACGCTGCGGCCGCTTACGGTTATGCCAAAAAAGCCCGTGATATTGTGGGGATTGATTTGCGCGGAATTTCTCCGGTGGCGGATTATTTCCTGCTGCTGTCCGGCAGCAATAAGCCGCAGATTCGCGCTATCAGCGATAATATTGAGGAAAAACTGGCTGAACAGGGCCTGCGTCCGCTGCGTATTGAGGGCTACAATGATGCTGAGTGGGTGCTGCTGGATTACGGTGTGCTGATCGTTCATGTTTTTGCCGATGAACAGCGCGCTTATTATAATCTGGAACATTTGTGGGGCGATGCACCTGCTTATCGCTTTACCCCTGTGGAATAAACCGACCCTTAGGAGGAATGAAAAATGCGTAAGGCGCCTTTGGTGGCTGCGATAAATGATTTGTCCGGTTTTGGCCATTGTTCGCTGACGGCAGCGCTGCCGATTCTTTCGGTGATGGGGTTTCAATGCTGCCCGCTGCCCACGGCGGTGTTTTCAAATCACACGGGCTATGACAGCTGCTACTGCCGTGATTTTACCGATGATATGCCGGCTTATTTTGCGGAATGGCAGAAGCTGAACCTGCAATTTGCCGGTGTTTATACGGGGTTTTTGGGCTCGGCGGCGCAGGTGGATATTGTCAGCGGCATTATCCGCAAACTGCATCAGGAGGATTCTCTGCGGCTGGTTTTGGTTGACCCTGTGCTGGGTGATAACGGCAAGGCTTATTCTGCTTGCGATGCAACGCTGTGCGGCTCGATGAAAAAGCTGGTGGCGCAGGCTGATGTTATAACCCCGAACATTACCGAGGCCTGTATGCTGCTGGGGCGTGAATATTGCGGCGAGAAGATTGATGAGGCCGAGGCGCTGAAAATCGTGAGGGACCTGGCGGAGCTGGGGGCAGGCAAAGTGGTGCTGACGGGTGTGCGTTCCAAACCGAATACCGTGGCTAATCTGGCCTTTGATGCCGGGTTAAACCATTTTTATTGGGTGGAGGAGCCGTTGGTAGAGGTGAGCTTTGCAGGCGCCGGTGATGTTTTTGCTTCGGTGCTGTGCGGCAGCCTGCTGGCCGGCCAAAATATGCAGGAGGCGCTGGAAAAAGCGGCATTTTTTGTGTATCTGGTGGCCAAAAATACTGCTGCGGCCGGCGGTTCGGCCCGTGACGGTCTGGATTTTGAGCCGTATTTGAAAATGCTCTAATAAAAAGAAATCATAAAAAAACAGGTGGGTCAACCTTGGCGGTTACTCACCTGTTTATTATTTGGGGTAAATTTTCAGCTTCCCAGCCATTCACCAAAGGTCAGGTTGTGTTGGCTGCAAAAGGCGGTGAAATCAGCTTCATTGGCCAGAGGGCCGGTAATTTCTCCACTCTCGGTGTCGATAAGCCAATAGCTGTAAGTGGTGTAATCCGGCTTGACATCGCTGGGCGGCACCTCGGTTTGCTTGGCGGCGATAAAATTCTGGTTATCGGAGTAGGAGATGATGATGCTGGGAATGGCCTGCTCGCCGTTTTCGGTGTTGATGATGTAGGTGGAACGGGAATTTTCCTTGACCAGCGCATAATTGCCGCAAATCGTTTTAGCCGCCGTATCGTCGGGCGTAAGCAGGCTGAAAAGTGTGAGGCCGATGGACAACAGGAACACAACCGCAAAGCTGCGTCCGAGTATCTTAAAAAACAGTTTCATAAACAGGCAAAATCCTTTCAGATAGTCAGTTTGAAGCTAATGTTGTTAATCAAGCTGCAAAAGGTAATCCAAAATCTGCTGCAATTTGGCGGTATCGCCGCGGCGGGCCATGCCTTGCAGCACATCCTCGATGTCCAGATAGAGCATCATCGAATCGGCCGCCGAGGTATCGGGCAGCTTGGGATGCAGCACGGGTTTCAGCGTCGGGCGCGACAAATCAAAGCTGTCACCGTGGTTGGGAATTTCGGCAGACAGACCGAATTTATCATGCAGCACGGTGGCAAAATGGCTGCGGGCGGCGTCCTCGCCGTGGATCAAAAAGATTTTCTGCGGCAGCTGCTTAAAACCTTCCAGCCAACGGCACATTTCATTATAATCGGCATGGGCCGAGTAGCCGGAGAGCGTGACAATTTTGGCCTTGACATCAATTTGTTCGCCGTGGATGCGCACCAACTTTTCGCCTTCGATCAAGCGGCGTCCCAGCGTGCCTTCGGCTTGATAACCTGCAAAAATCACGGTGCTTTCCGGCCGCCACAGGTTATGCTTCAAGTGGTATTTAATGCGGCCGGCATCAGCCATACCGCTGGCTGAGATGATAATGGCATGGCTTTTGATCTGGTTGATGGCCTGCGATTCCGCCACCGTTTGTGAGTAAACAATATTGCGGTTGCTGAACGGGCTGCGGCCGTATTGTGCGATGATGGCGTTGGTTTCGGCATCAAAATATTCCGGGTGATTGTCAAAAATGGTAGTGGCTTTTACGGCCAGCGGACTGTCTACATAAATTTTGCAGTCACCAATCAAACCCTCGTTTTGCAGTACCGTCAGCTCCAACAGTAAATCCTGGCAGCGGTCCACCGCAAAGGCAGGGATGATCACGTTGCCGCCGCGCTTGAAGGTATCATTGATGGTGGCGGCGAGAAATTTCTGCTTGGCGTCAAGATCAATGGCCTCATCATGGTGCAGGCGGTTGCCGTAGGTGGTTTCAATTACCAGATAATCGGCGGCCTCCACCTGGGTGGGGTCATTGACGATGGCGGCGTTATAGCGGCCCAAATCACCGGAGAACAGCATCTTCTTCGGCTTGCCGTTTTCGGTATATTCCAGCATGACCATGGCCGAGCCCAAAATGTGACCGGCATCCATAAAAGTTGCTGTAATGTCCGGGGCCGGTGAGAAGCTGCGGTTGTATTCGTGGCTTTGCAGGCGCTGCACGGTATTGTAAGCGTCCTGCATATTGTAAATCGGGGTTAAGGGCTGCAAACCGGCTCGCGCACCCTTGCGGTTTTTGCGCTCAACCTCGGCTTCCTGGATATGGGCAGAGTCCGGCAGCATTACGGCTGACAAATCGCAAGTGGCAGAGGTGGTGTAAATCGGGCCGGCAAAACCGTGCTTAACCAGCTTGGGCAACAAACCGCTGTGGTCAATGTGGGCGTGGGTAAGCAGTACAAAATCAATTTCAGAGGGGTTAAAAGCAAAGGGGGCATAGTTGTTTTCTTTCAGCTTTTTATTGCCCTGAAACATACCGCAATCAACGAGAAAACGGCTGCCCTCGTGTTCCAGCAGATAACATGAGCCGGTAACGGTGCCGGCGGCACCCAAAAATGTCAGTTTCATATAGCATAACCTCCTTTGTTATGCAGAAAAAATCATAAAATATCAGCGAAAATTGTGTAGCTTGCTGAGTTTTTACAAAAATTGTTTCTATATCATTATATCACAAAATCTGCTTTCTAACAACGGCAAAACGGCATATATGTGATGTGCCCAGGCAAATATTTGTGATGATAAAAAAATTTTTGATAATGACAGGGCGGCAAAAGGGTGGACATATTCAATTTTAGAGTTTATAATTTAATATGTAATAATTTTGGACAAACAAACATAAAAAAAGACGCCCAACGATTTTGAAAAGTTGAACGTCTGATTTTGGTACGCCTGATAGGAATCGAACCTACGCTTTCGGCTCCGGAGGCCGACGCTCTATCCACTGAGCTACA
>JAFQHN010000015.1 GCA_017397935.1 Bacillota bacterium | reverse complement strand
CTTCCGTTGATCGACAAGTACCAGGCATATCAGTTGCTTGATAATGAGTGGGGCAAAATTGCTACCGATCTTGAAATCATTCAGACTGAAGGTTTTGAAGCAACCAAGCAGGTAGATCCCAACATGGTGATCAAAAAGAAAGGTGACAAGGAAGAGGAAGTCCAGAACGGTTGGGTGGGTCATGTAATTCCGTTTGAGTTGGTACAAACCACACTTCTGCGCGAAGACTACGACGCACTTAAAGCTAAAGAATCTCGTCTCAATGAAATCTCCGCAGAACTAACAGAAATCATTGACTCTATTGACGAAGCAGATCGCGGTGATTTCCTGAACGAGGATAATACTGCGTTTGTTGCAAAAGAATTTGCAGCAAGGATTGCTGAAATTTATGCGGATATTTCTACCCCTGAGCTTTCCGAGCTGCAAGGATATCTTGATTTGTTTGCAACCGGTGCTGGTAAGGCTTCTAAGCTCCAGTATATCGCAGATCATCATGCTGTAAACTGGACTGCAATTGAAGGCAACAGCCCCTATGCCAAGGGCAAGGTTGTTGCTTATATGAAGCAGTTGCAGGCTGTGTACGTTTTCCCTGAAGATTCCTTTGAGACAAAGATGGTTAGGGCAGAGAAGCTGATGGCAGAAGAAAAAGCTGTCAAAAAGGAAGCTAAGGAAATGGCAGATACCCTGCACCTGAAAACGAAAGAAACCATAGAGGGATTGTCCAATGAACAAGTCCTCGATTTGTTGCGCCTGAAATGGATTGTACCTCTGTGCACTTCCCTGCGTGCGATGCCGGGTGCGATTATCACTTCTCTGGAAAGTGCAGTACAGACCTTGGTGGATAAGTATGCTTTAACATATTGGGAGCTTGGCAAGCAGATGCAAAAATCTGAAAAAGCAATATCCTCCATGATTGATGAACTGTCAGGTGACGAATACGACATGAAGGGATTGGAACAGTTCAAATCCCTTCTTATGGGTGAGTAATATGGACGAGAAAAAACTTCCTCAAATTCGCCTTTCAGGATTTACTGGTGAGTGGGAGACAACAAAGCTCGGTGATGTTACAGAACGTGTAACAAGAAAAAACAGCAATATGGAATCCACTCTTCCGTTAACAATTTCGGCGCAGCATGGTCTTGTCGATCAAATTTCTTTCTTCAACAGTCAAGTTGCAAGTCAAAATATTAGCAACTACTATTTGTTGATGAATGGTGAATTTGCATACAACAAAAGCACGTCTCAAGATTATCCAGTTGGGGCGGTTAAGCGTCTTGACCGCTATGACATGGGTGTATTATCTACGTTGTATATCCTTTTCAAGCCAAGAGAAGAAGTTAGTTCTGATTATCTTGTAACCTACTTTGATTCAGACTATTGGCACAAAGAAATTAAGCTGCGTGCAGCAGAGGGTGCACGAAATCATGGGTTACTAAATATCAGTCCCGATGATTTTTTCGACATTGACATAAACGTACCGAAAGACATCAATGAGCAGCAAGCAATTGGTATACTTTTGCAAAGGGTTGATGTGTTTGTTTCTCAGAGAAGAGCTAAACTCGAAAAACTTCAAGCATTGAGATCGTCAATGCTTGAAAAGATGTTTCCTCGAGATGGTGCTGATATTCCGGAAATTCGGTTTAAAGGCTTCACTGAAGGTTGGAAAGAGTATAGTTTTGAGAACATCACATTTCCAGCTGGAACACGAAACAGTGATAATATTCAATACGAGAGCTATTCAATAACCAACGAAGCCGGCTTCGTTCCCCAAAATGAGCAGTTTTCAAATGGCGGAACAATGAAGGATGCAGATAAACGGATGTATATCATAGTTGAGCCGAATTCGTTTACGTACAATCCAGCGCGAATTAATGTGGGGTCTATTGGATATCAGCATTTGGATCATAACGTTATAGTCAGTTCCCTGTACGAAGTCTTCAAGACCACGGGTGATTGTCATGATCGTTTTTTATGGTATTGGTTTAAGACAAAGACGTTCCGAAAGATGATTGAACAACTCCAAGAAGGCGGCGTTCGACTGTACTTTTATTATGATAAGCTCTGCATGTGCTCTATAAAGATGCCGAATATAGCAGAGCAAACCCGAATTGCTGAATACTTTGAGAAATTGGATGAACTCATTTTTGTATGCAGTAAAGAGCTCGATAAATTACAATCACTCAAAAAAGGGTTATTAGGAAAAATGTTTGTCTGATACAGGAGGCAAGCTATGGTATTTGAACAAGAAGTCGCTTTTGAAACGGCGCTAATTAATTTACTAACAGAAAAGTATGGTTGGGAGCCGGAAATTCTGCGCTACAAAACCGAAGAAGACCTGATTGAGAACTGGAAACAGATTCTCTTCGAAAACAACCGCGAAGTAGACAGACTGAACGATGTGCCGCTGACTGATGCTGAGATGCAGCAGATTCTTGACCAGATCACCCGTCTGCGTACACCGTTGAAGCTCAATGGCTTTATCAACGGCAAAACCGTTGCTATCAAGCGCGACAATCCCGAAGATGAGCTGCACTTCGGTAAGGAAGTCAGCCTGAAAATCTATGATCGACAGGAAATTGCTGCCGGTCAGAGCCGCTATCAGATTGCACAGCAGCCAGTATTTAAGGCGAGAAGTTCTGTTTTGCCCAATCGTCGCGGTGACTTTATGCTACTGATCAATGGTATGCCGCTGATTCATTGCGAATTGAAGCGCAGCGGTGTGGATGTCAGCCAAGCCTACAATCAGATCGAAAAATACGCTTATGAGGGCGTATTTACCGGCCTCTTTGCCCTTGTCCAGATTTTCATTGCCATGCAGCCGGATGAAACGGTTTATTTTGCGAATCCCGGCCCGGATGGCAAGTTCAATAAGGATTTTTATTTCCATTGGGCTGACGCCAACAATGAGCCGCTAAACAACTGGAAGGACATCGCACAGTATTTGCTCTCTATCCCTATGGCACATCAGCTGATTGGTTTCTATACTGTTGCTGACGATACAGACGGCATTCTGAAAGTAATGCGCAGTTACCAGTATTATGCCGCATCCCGTATCACCAGCCGCGTTGCTATGCGCCGTTGGGCTGATAAAGATCAGCATGGCGGATACATCTGGCACACAACAGGTTCTGGTAAGACGCTGACCAGTTTTAAGTCTGCACAACTGATCGCGGCATCTCGTGACGCTGATAAGGTCGTATTCCTGATGGACCGTGTAGAACTTGGTACACAGTCTTTGTTGGACTATCGTGGCTTTGCCGATGATTCTGAGTCTGTTCAGGCAACCGAAAATACGGATATTCTGGTGGGCAAGCTGAAAAGCGATGATCCTGCCAACACGCTGATTGTCACATCCATTCAGAAAATGAGCCGTGTCGAAGAAGACAACGGCTACAATGCGCGTGACATTGAAATTATCCGAGATAAGCGTGTGGTCTTTATTATTGATGAGGCTCACCGTGATGTATTTGGTGAAATGTTGCGCACTATCAAGGAAACGTTCCCCAACGCCATGTTCTTCGGTTTCACCGGAACCCCGATTCACGATGAAAACCAGAAGAATATGAGTACCACTTCCGATGTGTTCGGTAATGAACTTCACAGATACAGTATTGCTGACGGTATCCGCGATAAGAATGTTTTGGGCTTTGACCCATACATGGTGCCTACATACAAAGACCGCGATCTACGAAAGGCGGTTGCTCTTGAAAAGACCAAGGCAGCAGCAGAAGCCGAGGCATTGGCAGATCCCAAGAAGAAAAAAGTTTATCTGGAATATATGGATCACACCAAAGTGCCGATGGCAGGTGTTCTGCAAGCCGATGGTAGCTATTTGAAGGGCATTGAGGATTACATCCCGACGGCTCAGTATGAGCGTGAGGAACATCAAAATGCCGTGGTGGACGATATTCTGGATAATTGGGTTACTCTTAGCCATGACAGTAAGTTCCACGCCATTTTTGCTACCAGCAGCATTGTAGAAGCCATCCAGTATTACAAGCTGTTCAAAGAAAAGAGCACCTTGAAGGTTACAGCTCTGTTTGACCCCAGCATTGATAACAACGGCGGTGCAACTTTCAAGGAAGACGCTATCGTTGAGATCGTTGAGGATTACAACGCTCGCTACGGTATGAAATTCCAGTTAGCTACCTATGCAGCCTTTAAGAAGGATATTTCTTATCGTCTGGCGCACAAGGAACAGTATAAGTCTATCGAGCGCACACCTGATCAGCAGATTGATTTGCTGATTGTCGTGGATCAGATGTTGACCGGTTTTGACTCCAAATGGATTAACACGCTCTATCTTGACAAGGTTTTGGTTTACGAAAAGCTGATCCAGGCATTTTCTCGTACAAACCGTCTTTATGGCCCGGAGAAACCGTTCGGCACAATTCGGTACTATCGAAAGCCGTATACTATGCAGCGGAATATTGGCATTGCGTTTAAGTCTTATTCCGGTGACAAGCCCCTCGGTATGTTTGCGGACAAGCTGGAGTTCAACCTTGGCAAGATGAACGCTATATATGATGACATTGCAGCTATTTTCCATTCTGCAGGAATTGAGAATTTCGAGAAATTGCCTGTTGATCATGCCGAGCGTGGACAATTTGCTAAGTTGTTTAAGCAGTTCAACAATTATCTTGAAGCTGCCAAGATCCAGGGCTTTAATTGGAATAAGCTTTCCTACGACATCAAAACCGATACTGGTTGGGTTAATGTTAGACTCCATTTGGATGAAACAACTTATCTGATTCTGGCACTTCGCTATAAAGAACTGTTTTCTGGTGGCGGTGTCGGTCCCGGCGGCGATGATGTTCCGTATGAAATTGACTCTTATTTGACGGAAATCAATACCGGTGTCATTGATGCCAACTATATGAATTCCCGGTTCAAGAAGTACATTAAAGCCTTACAGGATGGAACCGAGACAGCCGCGGTGCTGGATGAGCTACATAAATCGTTTGCTACACTGACGCAGGAAGAGCAGAAGTATGCCAATATCTTTTTGCACGATGTACAGAACGGTGATGTGATTGTGGATGAAGGTAAGACCTTGCGTGATTACATTACAGAATACATGACTCGCGCCAAGAATGACCAGATTCGCCGCTTTGCAACTGCTATCGGAGTTGATGAAACGATGCTGCGTGCTTTTATGCAGCTGAAGGTCACAGAGGCAAATATCAATGAATTTGGTCGCTTCGACAAGCTGAAAGCAACCGTTGATCGCGCAACCGCAAAGGCATTTTTAGAAACACATGAAGGGACTACAATCAAGCCGTTCCAGGTCAATATGAAATTGGATCAGGTTTTGAGAAGGTTTATCCTTGAGGGTGGATTTGATATCGCATAAGATGTTTTACGTAGCACAAAAGAAAGGGATGGTGAAATGTCTCATATTAGAATACAGAAAACCCGAGTTATGAAGTTGACACTTCCTAAGTCATTTGATCCTGAAAACATTCAAATAGGAGTGCCTGTTGTAAGCAATGAAGCGAGTCTGGTTAATCTAATAGAACCTGGAGATGTTATTCTTCCCGCTGCAGATTTTGGTTCCGTATGCAGGCGTAATGCTTATGGATATAAATATCCTGATAAGACTCAGCCTAAGGAGAACCGGTACATTACGACCAATTGGGTGCAGCCCTTTGGGAATCCATACGCATCTGCTGTGGCCTGCGACGTATATAGACCATGTTATCCTCAAATTGAAGTACCCCCAACTGAGATTGAGTTAACTCTTGTTGAGAATGTGGATGATCAATATGTGGCGGCTGTTTTGACTCCCGAAATTAGGGCGGATCATCTCGTGGAAGCGGTAAACCTTTTCCTTGAAATATACGGAGAATGTTATATTTTTAGAGATGAATTTGAGATTGATGAAGGTACAAGAAGGCAGAGATGTAATTGGGAAATTCTGCCTCCTGGACAAAAGCCAAGCGTTCATTTAACAAATATGCTCAGAGATCAAGGAGAAGAAACGGATACTTTTGATATTGATCGACTCAAAACGCTTGACCGTTACGATGTCGAACAAATAGTCGAAGGGATTAACGGATTTTCAGGTTATTTTGCGTATGTTTTTTCAAGCTGTTGTGTTCTTGAATCGGCTATTTACGGTAATGCAACATACGTGATTCCGAAGGAGAACTGGGAAGTCTTTAGCCAAAAGACTAAAAAAGAGCTTTTGGATGAAAGCGTTGTTATAGAAAAGATAGTTCACACTGAACGCTGGAAAGGCAGAATCCGGCAGATAATAAGGACACTTGAAAATCAGTAGGAAAATAGAAAAACGCTATATAAAAAGTATCTTCAACCACCTTATGTAGGCTGGGCGAAATAGAATATTGTTTTGAAATGTGTCCATGAGAAGGAGTTTGCTATGTTGCCCGATAAGGGGGTTATGAATATGCTGATGGTTGATGAAGCAATCTTTGATACTAACAAAGTAATCTGCCGAAATATTTCAATCTTTGATGCCTCCGAAAGAGGACTATTATCGCAGAACATCTTGTCTCAGCTTCGAAACTTTGTGGAGTACATTGTTCAGAAAGTATATTCAAATGGTGTGGATACAGATCCTAACGATTATAAGGATAAAAAAGCAGCTTGGGAGTACGTGAAAACAAAGGGGCAATTGCGTTTTCTGAGCAAATTCCATGGGTTGTTGCAAAAATCGGTGTCTCATTACACTTTTGATGAAGGTGGATCTGAGAGGTTGATGCTTAAGTACTACGAGTATTTGCTGAAAATTAAGATTTTTCTCAAAGATGCCTACCACATGGATGTCTTGGAAAATATCGATCAATTCCCCTTAAATCTTGATACAAACTTGACTGAGTACTACCAGAAAATTGCTGCTCGCATTATGGCGCCCAGTAGATATGCAACCAAGAATCCCTATAATGATCGTGCTTATATCCAGAAAATCAAACCATTTTTTATCAATCATCGAATCTATTATGAAGTAACATTTACGGTTGCCAATGATAAGGCCAGTAAATTTGATCGAGTTATTGCGTTTACTGACATAGAACTGTCCGATAATTATGCTGTAAAACTATCCATTCATAATGACTTCATTGAGGTTCTGGGTAAAGTAATGCCTATTCAGGTGATTGATAATTGGGAAGTGTCTATCCGGCCTTGCGAGATCAACAGATTTGCTGATATATTCGGTCACCATACCAATATTGGAACCAGCAATATTGAGTTTCGAAACCTGATGCAGCTCCTTACGCACAATCGCTATAGTTTAGTTGATTTGATGACTTCTTCGGAGGGGCATTATTTGTGGGCAAAGGAATACTGCGCAAATGGAGCGCAGGTGACACATGTTTTTGATCTCTTGGATAAAGCACGAGAGCTGATACAGGAAAATGCATCTGGTAGCAATGTCGTTCGCTACGTTCTGCATAAAATGAATAACAAGATTATGAAATCGCAGTACAGCAATGAGTCTTGTGACGGCCTGTCTGGCTTGTGCTTAAAATGGGGGTGTATGCCTTTTGATAAAATGCCTTATGCAACCTCGTTGGTGAAGCATAATCCTCGAATCTATGATTTGTTCGATTGCATTAATCCTTCGGGACGAGAACATGAGTTTCTTGCCCGCGCTATAAGCAACAATACTGAGCAAAAAGGGGTCTTGTTTACACCGGTAGCCGAATTAGAGCGATTTGAAAATCTTGATGAACTCCGGAAGAAGTTTAATTCTAATATTTACTACAAGCATACGGAGCGGTATCTCCGGGTTTTCAAAGATCACTGGTATATTGAAGGATTTGCAAGTGATACAGCAGAGATTATTAAGAAACTGAAGGCGCTGTCGGGTGATGGGCTTTCCGGGTACACCAGTTTTGTTGAGTCTTGGTTAACGCAGAATCCCTCGTATCGCATTGATAGTGCTGAAAAATTAGAAGCACTAAAAAGCATTTTTGCTGAATCTCATGTTGCTCTTATCTATGGATCTGCGGGAACGGGCAAGTCGACGCTTATTAACCACATATCCAATTTGTATAACGACAGAACGAAAATCTATATAGCCAATACACATCCTGCAGTAGACAATATGAGGAGAAAGGTTAATGCCGACAACCGATCATTTAAAACCATTAAGACATTCCTTTCAAAATATAATACAGAAACCGAATGCGATATCTTGTTCATAGACGAGTGCAGCACTGTCAGCAACAAGGATATGCGAGAGATTTTGGAGAAAGCTAAGTTTAGGCTTTTGGTCTTGGTTGGCGATGTGTTCCAGATAGAGTCTATTCTGTTTGGTAATTGGTTTAGTATAGCAAGGGGCTTTGTTCCTGAAACCTCAGTTTTTGAACTTACAAAACCTTATAGGAGCACAAACGAACGACTCCTTACTATTTGGGATAGAGTTCGCAAATTAGATGATGCTATTTTGGAACCAATGGTAAAGGGAAAGTATACGGTGAAATTGGACGAGTCCATTTTCGAACACTCGGCTGAAGATGAAATTATTCTTTGTCTAAATTATGATGGACTTTATGGAATCAACAATATAAACCGTTTTCTCCAGAGTAGTAATCCTAATTCTGCTGTAGAATGGGGTATTAATGTTTACAAAGTCGGTGATCCGATTCTGTTTAATGAATCCGACAGGTTTAATCCCTTGATTTATAACAATATGAAGGGGCGGATCTGCAACATCGAGGTTGAGGAAGAACGAATTTGGTTTGCGGTTGAGCTTGATATCGCTATAACTGAATGGGAAGCTGAGGATTATGATTTTGTGCTTCTTGGAAACTCCGATGAAGGAAACTCGATTATTGGTTTCTGGGTGGCCAAGTACAAAAGCACAGATGATGACGACGATTCATCTAATGCCGTTGTTCCTTTTCAGGTGGCTTATGCTGTTTCAATTCACAAGGCTCAGGGTCTGGAATATAAATCTGTAAAAATCGTGATTACCAGCGAAGTGGAAGAGTTGATAACTCACAATATTTTTTATACGGCGATTACCCGGGCGAAAGAAAAATTGAAAATTTATTGGTCACCGGAAACTGAGAAAAAGATTTTGGAAGGCCTTAAGTTGAAAGATTATCGTAAAGATGCGGCTCTTTTGGCTTCGTTAAAGAAACTGTAACGCCGTAGTATAAATGCTTTGGTTACTTGCGAAGGATGATATAATGAAGAACAAAGAAATATTATTGGGCGTTGTTATTGTAATTCTCGTTGCTATTGCGCTTGTATTCTTGCCATTGATAATTAACCACATATACTATTTAGAGGCTCCGGCAGATTTCTTCATTACGGATCTATATGTTGCCGATTTTGTGGTGTATTACGCAAGTGCGCTGAGTTTCCTTGGAACGTTGATTTTAGGAATGTTGACACTTCATCAAAACAAACGAGCCCAAGATAAAACGGATGAGATCAACAAACTACAGCTTGAACTGCAAAAGAGGAGCATGGACCTTGCGGAAAAGCAGTATAGTCAAGAAACATCGGCTACCATTCCTAAATTTAATGTTTCTATCTCGAGCTATTCAGGGTATTATTTGAACCCGAGAATTAAAATTAGGAATGTTTCGTCTATGCTTATATCTGACTTGACTTTTATATCCTCGTTTGTGAAAAGCTCACAAGGTGAGATAATCAGGAAAGTCACAGACTGCAAGATTCAAAGCCGTTCCCTCCAGGCCAATGAAGAGACGATTATTGATTTAAAGATGCTAAACCTATCTCAGCGTGTTTCTGATAGAGAATTTATATTTTATGAAAATGTTGAATTTGTACTTGAGTTTTCCTGCGAAGACGAAAAGTATAATAAACACTATTTTCGGGCTGTTCTCAAAATACCATGTACAAAGGAGTTTGTGAAAGATCATTGGAAAGTAGAAAAAGTTGGCTGATGGTATAAATAGCTATGGGTATTGGCCCGTCGAAAGTTCTGTAAAAACAGCAAAACGCTCCAGATGAACGTCTGGAGCGTTTTGTCATGCTAAATTAATTACCCTTTTTTTCTGACGTTCTGCTATCTCTACAAACTGCGCTGCGCCGCCCCAGGAGTGGGTGATATAGGTTATGACATAGTCAGACTGCTTAATCATCCATTTGTTGCGCCACGAGATGGCAAAGCGAGGGTGGACGGTTTCGATGCCCTCCGGGAGCATGGTGTCGGAGTAATCGCGAGTATCAAACTCGTCTCGTTTTGGGGGCAAACGCTCCAAAACGACGGCATAGCGAATGTGGGGATATATCAACACCAATTCCTTCAGAACAGAGCGCACAATCCCATCAAATGCCCCTTGCTGGCCAACATAAAACATATCTACTGAGTGCTGCTCGATTAGATCAATCAGAATCTCGCGCAGCTTAGGTTTAATTGAATTCGGACAATCACGATGTCCGAAGAAAGTACATGCTTTTCCCACAGGCACACGCTCCTTTCGGCTATGTATAGCCTAATAGTAGCATGTGTAGCCTATAAAGTCCATCCAGATAGGATATGCTATAAGCAAGAAATCTGGAGGAGGGAGAGCATGGATACTGTTACTGCAGTCAGAAATCGTATTTTGGCATTGTGCGGTGAACGTGAGATCACCATCAACAAGCTGGCTACCATCTCGGCTCTGCCGCCTTCAAGCATTAAGAACATTCTTTATGGGAAGAGTCAGAACCCGAAGTTGATTACAATCAAAATGATTTGTGACGGGTTGGGAATTACTTTGGGTGAGTTTTTCTCTACGGCTGAGTTCGATGGATTAGAACAAGAGATCAAGTAAACTAATTAACTTTAAAAGAAACACCGTTTCTATACTCCTTCCTGGAGGGTACAGAAACGGTGTTTTTGATTTTATGATTCACCCGAAGTAATCGAAACAGAAACTTCGTTTGTAACTTTGACATTGCTGTGCCAGAAATTATATTCATCCAATTTCTGGGTAACCTCGTCATAAACATTAGCTTCTCGCGCCGGATCTCGAATGGTAAGGATCAAACAAAAGTCTTGGCTGGGGACAGTTCGATCCTGTTTAGCTTTCTGTTCTGTATGTTCGCGATACAGACCCGACAAACACAAATACCAGAGCTTATCCTCGGTTGCGTAGTGTTGTTTGTTTGCGTCTGTTAAATCAGACAAATCAACAGCATACTTCTTCACTGGATAGTATTTGTCTGCGTATTGGATTAGCAAGCGTTCTCGCAATGCGAACTCGCTTTGATTGTCACGCATAAGGCGCTTGCTATACAAAGTGCTCAGAAATAAGTTCTGTGCACCTGCGCGCCCGACGGGGTTAAGGATATTGCGTTTTGATGTATCGCGAGCCCATTTTTTATCAAATGTTCCAAACTTGATGTCCAGATCAGACTGACAATACTCAATGCCCTGAGAAGGATCAAGGACGGGATCGTAAACCAGTGTTGCTACAATCTGGCCTGTGAAAAAGCCATCACGCACCAAGGACTTTGGCATAGGAAAATCCATGATGTCTATTTTTTCTCCCTTGGTGAGCGTATCCCTCAAAATCAATGTAACTTCATTGGGAGTATTATAGAGAATTTGCGGAATGTTTTTAGGTACACCAAAGCCGATTTGGTTAGTGCGCTCTGTTTCTGGAACCTGCAGTTTATCAGAGTAAGTGGCTGAATGTATGATGAGTCCTTTCAGAAGGAGGGGGTCAAAATCTTCGTCCAGGTCCTGATACAACCCTGTAGCGAGCGAGGCAATACGAGGAGTAGAGAAACTTGTGCCGACACCTGTGGCGGGGGTTCCGTCTTGTGAGAAAGAGGTAACTCCGGTTGTAACGAGTTTTCCATCTTTGTCAACACCGGCATTCCCGCCATAATGAGCCACTTCTGGCTTTATAATATATTCTGGTCCGGGACCTATACGAGAGAATGGGGAGGGATTATCGATCTCAGCATAGTCAAATGCCCCCTTAGCATGAGCGACGGAACCGACCACTAATGACCGGACTGAATCTGCACCTTCGTGAATTCTCCCTTTGGGATGTCCGGATACAAAATTTTCACAATTGCCTGCAGACTTGCAGATAAGCACATTGTATTTTGTTTGAAGATCATCAAGCGCTATAGCAAAATCGGAGAATTTGTAATCGCTGACTGGTCGAGTAATGCTTATTGACAAGTTCCAAATTTTAATTCTTTGGTAATTGGTAGCGATTGCTTCTTTGATATTTTCGATTAGCTCATCTTCTTCAACACCGTTGGGGCTGTTAGGAAACACAGCTGCATCAAACAACTTAATCCCGTTGTGGGCGACCCAGTCTTTGTTTTCACATGCATCACCATACAAAGCAACGCCGGCTACAAACGTTCCGTGAGATGGTGTGATCTCAGACTCAGGATAAACGGTCCACCTTTCATCTGAAAGCCAGGGAGAGAGATGCGGAATCGAAGCAATACCATTATCCAAAATGCCCAGCGTTTCGTATCTGACGCCATCTACCGGTTTCGTTATATCCACAATGGGGGTGCTGCTTAGAAAGTCCAGGGAAACGACATATTTGGGCATAGGCTCGATGGAAAAGAGTGTTCCGTACGCATCGTCTCCAAAGAGTGTGTCCATCACAGCTTGCGGGGTGATATTTACCTTATATACAGGAACTTGGTTTGTGTAAAAAGACTTTTTGAATGCGATTTTCCGAATGGTTAAAGCTCGCTCAAAAAGCCGCTGCATTGCGATGTTTGTTTCGTAATCCTGATAATCGATCAACTTAATTTTGTATGCATCTTCTTCTGCTGCGCTTTCTACCTCGGGTTCAAACTCCCAGAAAGTTTCCAAACAAGAAATAGCATAGCTGTTACGTTCGTAGTCATTTATCCGGGCAAGTATTTCTTCCATTTGCGCGATAGAGTCAAGCTTGACGATCAGCTCATCGGATGCCGTAAGACCAAGCACACTGGTCTTGTCTCCGGTTTGGAATAAAGACACGATATCGCCTCTGCGTGATTTGGCTGTTGCCGTTTCGCACATCTTTGCAACAAATGTGAAGGGAACGGCCGAGTTTCGCTTCGAACGCTCGCTCATAGGTGCTGAAAACTGCGAAAATGCCAAGTTTAATTCTGATGCACGCTCAATCAACTTATCCCCGGTTAATACCCAATTGGGGATATCGGAGTTTCCACCTGCTTCAACTCTTAGCTCGTCAATTTCTCGCGGAGCGAAGAATTTAATTGGTAGTTTTTCGTTAGCCAAATCTTACATCTCCTTTCTATCAATGGCCTTAGAGATTCCTTGGATTTTTCGGAGAGGAATTTGCATGCTTTCATTTATTTCTTTATGAGTAGCACCGTTGTCCATAAAGTATTTGATAAGGCAATCTTCATTGCAGATCGAATGGTTTTTGTGAAGATAGATTTCTTTTAGTACATCACAATTTGTCAAACAATCTCTGTTTGAAAGAATGACATTACGCAATGCATTCAACAGTATTGTATTGATGTCCGAATGGCTTAGCCCGAGTAATGCATTTTGAAGATGTTCCATCTTCTTGGGGATAAAAAGGAAATTGGTGCTTTTACCATCAAGAATCACATGAAGCAGCTGTTCAATATCCTCTTTCTGAGGCTTTTCCAAAGTGAGTACACTCGTGAATCTTCTCCATATAGCCGGATCAAGGAGTTCTTGATGATTGGTAGCTGCAATTAGAATGCTGTTTTCGCTAAAAGAATCAATGTTTTGAATCAGACTGTTGACAACTCGCTTCAATTCTCCGAGTTCGTTTTTATCGTCTCGTAATTTTGCAATAACATCAAATTCATCCAAAAACAAAATGCATTCACGCTTTGATGCATAGTCAAAAATTTTGCGAATATTCTTTGCAGTACTACCGAGCAAAGAAGATACAAGGCCATCCAACCTGGCTGTTATCAATGGCAATCCCGTGATACTTGAAATCAGTTGAGCAACTGTGGTTTTTCCGCACCCTGGAGGACCGTAGAGAAGCAAGGTGTTTGATGTGTTGAGACCAGATTGCAGCAATAAATCTCTGCGATTGTAGCTTTCTATAAAACTGAAAACCTTTTCATGTGTATATTTGCTTAGGATTATTTTGTTAGCATCAACTTGCGGAAAGGATATTTCTACAATCTCCATTCTGCTTTCGGAGTCTACAGGGCGAGTTGATAGGCTGTCCAAGGATGTTAGAGATCCTTTTTTTTGGCTCAAAGTTGACCGGATTTTCTTAGCTAAAGAGAATTCTCCCTGTTTTTCGAGATTATTGGCTAAGACGGTTGCGTAATTGACTACCTTTTCTTTGTCATTTGACAATCCGCCTTCGATTATTTTAACGATTTCGGTATACATAGGCATTCCCTCCATATGGATATGATACACCAAAAACGTTATTAGGTCAAGCGTAATCGTTATTAGAAATAACAAATACGTTATTAAAATTAAGAAAATCGTTGTCGAATGGCCCGCTTCTCTTCGTGAACGAAGAAAAGCGGGCCCTTTTGACTTAGAGAGCACACAATCAATTGCGAAGAAGCATCGCACGATATTATGTGTTATTTAAAAATAAGCTGATTTTGAATTACCTCTTCCGCTGAGTTCTGGATGCTGTTAAGTCTACGTACCCATTCCATCTGATTTGCTTCTTTTAATTCTTCTGTCACGCCCTCGGAGATCATCATTTGTTTCACCAATACCTCCATCCTTCGCTGTGCCTGTTCGTTGATGTCGGCCAGATAGGCCCAGAGGTTACCGGAGAGCATGAGCTGATTGAAGACCACCGGGCGGTATTCTTTCAAATAATCTCTGTGCATGCGGCCCCATCGGCCAATGGAGCGGGACTCCGGCTCAAGCTTGAGGTCGGGGCGGTAGTAATCTCCACACAAGGAATACTGGATACCATTTTCAAAGAGGGTTTCTTTCATTATCTGTTACCTCCTTTGTGATATGCCCTCATGTGCTGTGACTGACACTCTAAGAGGCCCTGCAGGGCGATCTGTGCCTCGAAGCGCATCTGGGCTTCCATGCAGACATCCATCAGGATGCTGCGATCCTCGTCCCACTGGCGGATGCCGTCCAGATAGCCGGTGCGGCGCTTATCGTCGATGACAAAGGGTGTGACTTCGTACCGCAGGCATTCCTTGAGCATCAGCAGGCGTCCGATGCGACCGTTGCAATCCTCAAAGGGTCGGATGCGCTCGAAGCGGACATGGAGATCAAGAATCTCATGGAAGCCGATATCTTTCTGTGCCTCGTACTCCTTGAACAGCTGATTGATGGCTGCGGGGATTTCTGTAGGAGGCGTAGTTTTGCCGAACTTGGGCGTGGTGGTAGTCTTGCGATATCCGGAGGCGATGGGAGCGTGGCGCTTATGGCGGCAACTCTCGCTGAGCAAGGTGGACTGCAGCTGCTGGATGAAAGTCTGTGTCAGCGGCTTCATGGCGTTGGAGAGGATCATATCCACGCAGAGGAAGTGGTTGCGTGCTTCAATGATGTCGTTGACCTTGATGGATTCGTTGTTGGTGAAGATGCGGTCGGTTTTGTAGAGGACTTCAACCTGGTCGCGGGTGAGCCGGTTACTTGCCATGCGTCCGTTGCTGTAGACCATGTTAATCTGCAGGTATTCATAGAGGCCACGATACAGTCTGCCGTCGCGCTGCTTAATAAGTGTTTTGAGAAGTTTGGGAAGCTGAGAGGCTTCCTTTTTCTTTCGGGTGGGTTTGGCTGCGTTTTCAGGTATGTACCAGATGCCGAACTCCTGATAGGCATCTATAATGCGTCCCTGCACACAATACTTGGTGACCATGCGCTCTGAAACGCTCCATTTTTCGGCTGCTTCTCTTACTGAAATGTAGTTCATTCTTTGTCGTTCCTTTCAACTGGAATTTGGGAGTTTCTGGTAGTGCTCGGAACTTTTCATTTCCGCAGAACTTTTAGTACCAGAGTTAGTACCAGAAACAGTGCGAAAAGCCATGTACCAGTTGAAACGATATGGACTATGAAACGTCCATTTTATGCGGTTTTGTCTAACTTTTTAAGCCACTTCCACCGAGTCCAGGACCTCGGGAGCGATGGCATTCAAGAGGCCAGCGGTTCGATCCCGCTTATCTCCACCAAAGCAATATAATCCGAACCAAATCTTCGCTGTTGTAGATGGGTTCGGATTATTTGTTTATTTTGAGAAAGTTGAGGATACTCATTTCAAAAACGGACTAATTAAACGACCAAACTTCAAAGCAAAGAACAAAAAAATAATCTTGATATAGCAAAAGGCAAGGCAGACTTAAAGGTGTCTGCCTTGCCTTTTGCTGTTTAGTCAGCCCTTTTGGCTGCTGCCTTTTGGTTGGCTTCGTCAGCCTGTCGGACTTTCTCCCGTTAGGGGGTGTTAAATCTATCCTTATATTAGTATGGCAGAAAGTGATTTCAATTTTTGAGCGGGTGACAATTCAATAGTGTATGAAATAACAAATCAATAGCCTGCCATTTAATGGTGATGTTACTGCCATAACGTTTGGTTTCAGCGTCAATTAAATCGCAAAACCATTCCAAATCAACCATCATTGCGTTGGTGATATAGGCAACGTCGGAGATCTCAATTACTTCATCATTAAAAACCACATAGTCAAAATCTTGCTTTTACGGCTGCCACAGATGCACTGCGGTGAATGGACGGCTATATATTGGGGGAATAGGGAGAATGTAATATTAAGTGAATAGTTATGGTAAATCGACAAATGGTATCTTGTTATTAAAACTATATTTACTATAAAACTATGATACAGGGATTTTTTGTTGATGTAGCGAGGGAATATAGAAATATAAAATGTACTATTGACGGTGAGCAGCCTGAATGGGCAGAGTATTGCAGACCATATTGACAGACGGTATAGATGCAGTGTGAAAATATAATTTGGTCTCAAATACTCTTTGACACGGTAATGAAAACGATGTATAATTCTCATGTATGAAGCTTATGTTATTGTATTGGAAAGCAAAAGAGAGAGATGAAACATGAGAAGAATAATTGTAGATTCCGGCAGCAGTATAAAACAGGAAGAAAAAGAACAGTATGGAGTGGACATTCTCCCAATTCAACTTCTGATGGGTAATGAATCGTTTTTGGACGGTGTAAACCTGAGCACCGAAGAATTTTATCACAGATTAAAAAACCGCGGTCAGTTCCCCAAGACTTCACTGCCTTCTCTGGAAGATACTCAGAGACTGGTTGACTTGTATACTGAAAAGGGCGACGAGGTTTTGATTATTACAATTTCTTCGGGCATTTCTGGAACGTATCAGGCATTAAAAATGTTGTTTGCAGAGTATAAAAACGTTGAAGTGTTTGATTCCGAGCTTGCGGTTGGCGGTGTTCGTTTTTTGGTGGATGAGGCCAAAAGGAATGAGCATGAAACTATGGATGTGGTTATTGAAAAACTTACCGCACTTCGTCAGAGAATCGTAATCGCCGCTATTCCGGAAACATTGGATTACCTGCTTGCCGGCGGCCGTTTGTCAAAAAGCAGTTGGATGGTAGGCAAACTGCTCTCCATTGTTCCTGTTATAACGTTTATAGACGGTAAGGTTGAAGTTCTTTCCAAAAAACGGGGGATAAAACAGGGGAAACGTGCGTTAATTGAGCTGGTTCGGCTGGAACAGGCAGATAAGTCTTATGGAATCATAGCAGCATACACATACAACAGGGAAAATGTTGCTGATGTTGTCCGGATGTTGCCGGATGAGTATGGGGAGGCAGTCTCTGTTTATGATGATCTGTCTTCTTCCATCGCCTGTCATTGGGGGGCGAATGCTTTTGGCCTTATCTATGTAAGGGGAAATTAAAGAAATACTGATGTTGAATCTGGTATCATATCAAACTGTTTCCGGCTATACTGTTGCTTCGGTACAATACTATTTGCCGGGCACAAGTCGTTTGAGTTGGATAATATATAAAAACAGGAATTTTTACGAACTGTGTGTCGTGTATTGATATTCCTGTTTTTCTTATACTCATGATAATTCGACAAAAAAAGAGGGAATTAGCATGAGAAAACAATTTCGTAAAGCATTGATTGGATATTTCCGAATTGCTTTGCTGCAAGCGAGGTCAGGTAAAACGCAAGAAGAAATGGCTGAAATTCTTGATATGAGTCTTCGGGCTTATCAAAAGCTGGAAGCAGGAACAACAAGTTGCAGTATCTATACATTATGGAGATTTTTGGTTTATGTATGCACAGATCAGGAAACATTCATTTCCGGTTTCTTCCATGTTCTGGATACCATTGATGAGGCTGCTTGATGTTACATAATAATATTTTAACATTCGTTTTCAAGAGTCGAAAAAAAGATTGACAAGTCGAGCGTGGGGTGTTATACTGTACGCAAATTGAATATGACATTTAAGTGCCGCCGTTTTCGGTAGAAATCGGCGGAGAATAGGTAATCCGGTCAGAATCCGGAACGGTACCGCCACTGTATGCGTGGAGGCCCTGCACATGATGAAAGTCAGTCATTGAGAGTAATCTTGAGAAGGCTGTGCAGAGTGCTTATGATGCGTGAGTCAGGAGACCTGCTTAAATGATTTTGCTTATTGATTTGCGAGTATGGAGAAATAGGTATGTTTTCGTTGCAGGAATACGGCTGCGGCAGTCCTTTAAGGCTGTCGCAGTTTTTGCTTTATAAGGCGGAAGTTTTTACATAGATTTCTCCGTTATAAATGGTTTTTCATGGTATATGCCAGGAAATGTATTATCTAATAAAATGGAGGAATCGAAAATGAAACGTACTAAGAAAATGCTTTCTCTGTTGTTGGTATCATGTCTGGGATTGGGTTTGGCTGCGTGTGACAGCCAGGGAGATGTTCAGCAATCCGGTGAACAGCCTGTTATCCTTGCTGTCAGCTTTGGCAGCAGCTATAATGAAACCCGTGAAGCAACTATTGATGCCAGTGAAGCGGCATTACAGGCTGCATATCCTGAATATGAAGTTCGCAGAGCCTTTACTTCTCAGATTGTAATTGACATTCTGGAAGAACGCGAACAAATGGAGATTGACAATGTGACCGAGGCTATGGACCGTCTGGTTGCAGACGGTGTTAAGGATGTAATTGTGCAGCCTACCCATGTTATTCCCGGCTTTGAGTATGATGATGTGATGAAAGAAATTTCCGGCTATGCCGATAAATTTGATAGCATGAAGGTTGGTGATCCTCTGCTGACTTCCGATAAGGATTATGACACCATGGTTGAAGTCTTGAAGGAAGAAACCGCAGCCTACAACGCCGAGGGTACTGCGATCGTTTTCATGGGCCACGGCACTCACCACGAGGCTAACGAGAGCTACACCAGAATTGAGAAACGCCTGCACGCTGCCGGCCTGACCAATTATTTTGTCGGCACCGTAGAGGGTGCGCCGCTGGTGGATGAGGTTTTGGCTAAGGTTGATGCCGGTGATTATGATAAAGTTGTACTGCTGCCTTTGATGATCGTTGCGGGCGACCATGCCAACAATGATATGGCCGGTGATGAGGAGGACTCCTGGAAAACTGTATTTACCAATGCCGGTTATGAGGTTGAATGTGTGCTGAACGGTCTTGGTCAGTATGAGGGTATCCAGAAGATGATTGTTGACCATGCCGCTGCTGCCATGGAGGAACAAAAGCCTGTTCTGCTGACGGTCAGCTTTGGTACCAGCTATAATGATAACCGTGATTTGAGCATTGGTGCGGTTGAAACCGCTCTGGCAGATGCTTACCCCGAATACGAAGTGCGCAGAGCATTTACTGCCCAGATTGTAATTGATATTCTGGAAGACCGTGACGGCCATGAGATTGATAATGTGGAAGAGGCCATGGAACGACTGGTTGCGGATGGTGTTAAAGAAGTCGTTGTTATGCCCACCCATGTGATGAACGGTTTTGAATATGATGACATTGTCAAAGAAGTCGGCAAATATGCCGATAAGTTTGACAGCCTGAAAATCGGTACCGGTCTGCTGACCGATGCTGCCGACTATGAGGAAGTTGTTAAAGTTCTGGCTGAGGAAACCGCAGCTTATAACACCGAGAAGACTGCTGTTGTTTTCATGGGCCACGGTACTCACCATGAGGCTAATGCCACTTACACCACTTTGCAGGAGGCTTTGAACGCTGCCGGTTATAACAATTACTTTGTCGGCACCGTAGAGGGTGCTCCGCTGGTGGATGAGGTTTTGGCCAAGGTTGATGCCGGTGATTACGATAAAGTTGTACTGCTGCCTTTGATGATCGTTGCGGGCGACCATGCCAACAATGACATGGCCGGTGATGAGGAGGACTCTTGGAAAACTGTATTTGCCAATGCCGGTTATGAGGTTGAATGTGTGCTGAACGGTCTTGGTCAGTATGAGGGTATCCGGAAGATGATCGTTGACCACGCCGGTGAAACCATCGCTGAATAATTATTTGATTCTACATAATATTATAAACTGCCCTATGCGTATGCAAACCTGCATACGCATAATGCAGTTTAGAAAGCAGGTTTTATTTATGAAGAAATTATTGTCTTTTGCGCTGATTTTTGGTTTGATGTTGACTTTTGCCGGCTGTGGAACAAATACGGAACCGACTGTTTCAACAGATACGGGTGATGTGGACAAAATTGTTGCCGAAGAAGATGTTCTTACGCCTATTTATGCAAGTGCTTTGAATGACGGTTCGTATCCGATCACCGTGGATTCCAGCTCATCCATGTTTCGTGTGGTAAAATGTGAACTGATCGTGGAGAACGGTGAGATGCAGGCTGTTATGACGATGAGCGGTGACGGCTACGGTATGGTATACATGGGTACCGGTGAAGAAGCTCTGCTGGATACCGAAGAAAACTATGTGCCTTTTGTGCTGGATGAAGTGGGTGCCAAAACCTTTACAGTTCCTGTCGAGGCGCTTGATTTGGAGTTGGATTGCGCCGCATGGAGCATTAAGAAGGAAAAATGGTATGACCGTGTGCTGATTTTCCAATCGGATGAGCTGCCTGCTGATGCACTTATTGAGGAGTAGATCTATGAAACGAATAATCGCGGTGTTGCTTTCCTTGCTGTTTATATGTACTCTTTTTGCTGCCTGCGGTGCAGATGAGATGACAGGTGATTTGACGGATGGAAAATATACGGTTGAAGTAACTTTGTCCGGTGGCTCCGGGCGTGCAAGTGTTGATTCACCGGCGGAGATTATTGTTGACGGCGATAATATCTCTGCTACGATTGTGTGGGGCAGTCCCTATTATGAATATATGCTTGTTGACGGTGTGCAGTATGATCCTATACAGGCTGAGGGTAACTCAACATTTGAGATTCCCATTGTTCTGGATGAGGATATGACCGTCAGTGCATCTACCATCGCAATGAGTGAGCCTCATCTGGTGGAATATACCTTGCATTTTAACGGCTCAACCATTAAAGGAGAATGAAAATGAAGCGCTGCATTTATCTCTGCTTAATGGTGGTTTTGCTTATTTCGATCCTCTGTGGCTGCGGTACAACTGAAACCGGGGAAGGATTGGGCAACGGTTGGCAGCCGGAACGCAGCATGGAATTGCAGTTTGCCACACAGTTTGCCGTTGACTATTATCAGGATGGCTATAAACTGATTTCTCTGAACGATGGCAGCAGATTTCTGGTGATACCGGAGGGTGCTGAACTTCCCAAGGGAATTGCTGGGGATATTGTTCCCTTATATCAGCCAATCGAAAATATTTATCTGGCAGCTACATCTGCCATGTGTCTGTTTGATGCGTTGGACCGTCTGGATGCAATTCGTCTTTCCGGTACCCGTGCGGATGATTGGCACATTGAAAATGCCCGTCTTGCTATGCAGGAGGGAGAAATCCTGTATGCCGGCAAATACAGTGAACCGGATTATGAGATGCTGTTAGACTATCGCTGTCCGCTGGCAATCGAATCCTTGATGATCGGACATTCCTCTGAGATAAAGGACAAGCTGGAGGAATTGGGTCTGGCGGTCTTTGTTGACCAATCCAGCATGGAATCACATCCGCTTGGCCGCACAGAATGGATCAAACTATATGCTGCTCTTTTGAACGAGGAGGAAACCGCCAATGCTCTGTTTGATGAGCAGGTGAAATATCTTGATGAGGCAACGGGCAGAGAAGGTTCCGGCAAAACAGTTGCATTTTTCCATATCAGTTCTTCCGGTTATGTGGTTGCCAGAAAAAGCGGTGATTATGTAACTAATATGCTGGAACTGGCCGGCGGCAGTTATGTGTTTGATAATTTGGGTGACCCCGAAACCAGAACATCAACCGTAACGATTGAAATGGAAAAGTTTTTTGCCACGGCCAAAGAGGCAGATTACATTATCTATAACAGCACCATTGGCGGTGAAGTCAGAACCATTGATGAGCTGCTGGCCAAGAATGAACTTCTGGCAGAGTTTAAGGCGGTTAAAAACGGTAATGTTTGGTGCACAAGTGAAAATATGTATCAGGAAACTACTCAACTTGGCCAGATGATTCAAAGCTTCCAGAAGATTTTCTCCGGCGAGGCAGACAAACTGGATGAATTGCCTTATCTGTATCGTCTGCGGTGAGACCCCATATAACACGCAAAGAAAGGTGGTCGGCTATTATGTCAAACACAACCGGCATACCCTCTGTGAATAAAGAAAAAATCAAGCTTGGCAATATCGGCCGCTTTTCTTCTGTCATGCTGCTGTTAAGCGGTCTGTTGATTTTGGCATTGATTATGAATGTAAACATCGGTTCTGTTTCTATTGCGGTGCAGGATGTGTTCCGTATGCTTTGGGACGGTATACGCTGCGGCGTCATCAATGTCATCACCCGCGGTAACTATGCCCAGGAACTGGAAGCGGTTATGAAAAGCTCTACCGAAAGCCAGATTTTGTTCAGTATTCGCATCCCGCGTATGCTGCTCGCTGCAATTCTTGGCGGTGCACTGTCGGTGTCCGGCTATCTGCTGCAAGTGTTTTTCCGCAATCCCATCGCCGGCCCGTTTGTGCTGGGCATTTCTTCCGGTGCGAAGATGGTGGTGGGTATTACTCTGATTTTTTTGGCGCGCCATATCGGCACCATCAGTTCCCTTACTTTGATTTTGGCTGCATTTATAGGCTCTCTGCTGATTACTTCTATTGTCTTGCTGTTCTCGCAGAAGGTACAGAATATGTCAATGTTGTTGGTTATCGGTATTATGGTTGGCTATATCTGCGGTGCGGTGACTGATTTTTGCATTACTTTTGCCGATGATCACGATGTGGTTAATCTGACCAACTGGTCTATGGGTACATTCTCCGGTGCCAGCTGGGATAATGTGCAAACCGCGGTGATGATGTGTGTTCCGGGGATTCTGGCAGCACTTTTGCTTTCCAAACCCATTTCCGCTTATGCCCTGGGAGAGGGTTATGCTCAAAGCATGGGTATTCGCATCAAGCCGTTCCGTATTTTGCTGATATTGCTTTCCAGTTTGCTTTCGGCCTGTGTTACAGCGCTTGCCGGGCCTATTTCTTTTGTGGGCATTGCGGTTCCTCATATTACCCGTACTCTTTTGAAGTCATCTAAACCGGCTTTTGTAATACCGGCCACCTTCCTTTGCGGTGCAGTATTTTGTGTGTTCTGTGATTTGATTGCCAGAACTGTTTTTGCTCCCACAGAACTGGCCATTGGCACAGTTACTTCCGTTTTTGGTGCGCCTGTTGTTATCTATATGATGGTTAAGCGTCGCCGGATTCAGGAGGGGTGATATGGATTACTATTTTAAGACTGAAAATCTGGCGGTTGGTTACGGTGGAAACATCCTGATCCACGACATCAATGTGAAACTGGAAAAAGGCAAGATACTTACATTGATTGGGCCAAACGGTGCAGGTAAATCCACCATTCTTAAATCAATTACCCGTCAGCTGGAAACGATTAGGGGTACAGTGTATATCAACGCGCAGGAGGTTGCTTTATGGTCGCCCAAAGATATGGCCAAGCAGGTGGCGGTTGTTTTAACCGACCGGATTCGTCCGGAATTGATGACCTGTGTTGAAGTCGTGGCTATGGGGCGCTATCCGTATACAAATTTATTCGGCAAACTTACCGACAAAGATATAGAGGCCGTACATGAGGCGTTGGAGCGTGTCCATGCACTTGATTTGGCCGAGCAGGATTTTGCCACTCTCTCAGACGGCCAGCGCCAGCGAATCATGTTGGCAAGAGCAATTTGTCAGGAACCTGAAATCATTGTTCTGGATGAACCTACTGCTTATCTGGATATTCGCCATAAGATCGAGCTGCTGGACATTTTGCGTGAGATGTCACAAAAAAAGCATATTACGGTCATTATGTCCCTGCATGAGATTGATTTGGCGATGAAGATTTCCGATTATCTTCTCTGTGTTAAAGGTGATACGATTGAAGCGTTCGGTCCGCCGGATGTTATTCTTAAAAGTCATACCATAGAGCATCTTTACGGGCTTGACAACGGTTCCTATAATTTATTGTTTGGCAGTGTTGAGCTTGCGAAACCGCAAGGGCCGCCAAAGGTGTTTGTGGTAGCAGGCGGCGGTTACGGAATCCCCTGTTACCGAGCCTTGCAAAAGCAGGAGGTACCCTTTGCAACCGGTATTCTCTTTGAAAATGATGTTGATTGTCAGGTCGCCAAAGAATTAAGTGACCATGTCATAGTTGCCCCTGCATTTGAAACAATTACAGAGGCACAGTTCCGTGAGGCATCCGAGATTTTGCTGAAATGTGATGTGGTGATAGATGCGGGAACTCCGGTGGGGACATTCAATCAGTTGAACAGCAGGCTTTTGCAGCTTGCGGAAGCAAAGAAAATTCCTGTTCATCATAATAAAAACAAGCAGGAGGTGCAGGTATGGAAACCGTAATCCCGAGAGTTGTGCTGGCCGGGACAAACAGCAGCTGCGGCAAAACAACTGTTACCTGTGCTGTTCTGCAAGCGTTGGTCAATCGCCACTTAAAGGTTGGCGCTTTTAAGTGCGGGCCTGATTATATTGATCCGATGTTTCACAGTAGGATTATCGGCGCCAAAAGCTCCAATCTTGATTTGTTCTTCTTTAAGGAAAATACCTTGAAATATTTGTTGGCCAAAAACGGCTCTGATCGGGATATCAGTGTAATCGAAGGTGTTATGGGCTTTTATGATGGCATTGGTATGACGGCTTATGCCAGTACCTATGAGATTTCACAGGTCACGCAGAGTCCTGTTGTGCTGGTCGTTGCTGCCAAAGGTGCCTCACTGTCTGTTCTGGCCACCATTCAAGGCTTCTTAAATTTTGTTCCTGATAACCGGATTTGCGGTGTGATTTTGAATCAATGCACGGCGATGTCCTATGCTGTCCTGGCAAAAGAGATTCAGACACACTTTGCCGGTAAAATACGGCCTCTGGGTTTTTTACCCGTTATGCCGAAATGTTCTCTGGAAAGCCGCCATCTGGGCTTGATAACCGCAGCAGAAGTACAAGGTCTGCGTGAGAAGCTGCAAATTCTGGCGGAACAGGCGGAACAGACCCTTGATCTTGACGGTTTATTGGCATTGGCAGCAGAGGCTCCTGCCGTTTCCTGTGAGGCGGTAAAGCTGCCCCGCAATCCGCAATCGGTTCGTATTGCCGTGGCCTGCGACAATGCTTTCTGTTTTTATTACGAAGACAGTTTGGATGTGTTACGGGAAATGGGCGCAGAACTAGTTTCGTTCAGCCCCTTATCAGACACAGAGCTGCCGTCTGATATTCATGGTTTATATCTCGGGGGAGGTTATCCGGAACTGTATGCCAAAGAACTCAGCGAAAACCTATCCATGCTGTCTTCCGTCAAAGCTGCTCTGGAACTGGGACTTCCCTGTATTGCAGAGTGCGGCGGCTTTATGTACCTGACGGAATCTATCGGTGAATTTCCCATGGTGGGTTTTTTGGCCGGCAGAAGCTTTGATAACGGCAAACTGACCAGATTTGGCTATGTTAACTTGAAGGCTTCCAACGATACCTTGCTTGGTAAAGCCGGCACAGAGATTGCCGCACATGAGTTTCATCATTGGGACAGTGAAAACCCCGGAAACTCATTCACCGCCGTTAAAACGTCCGGAAAAAGTTGGGGATGTGTTCATGCAGCACAGCGGCTATACGCTGGGTATCCGCACTTTCATTTTTGCTCAAATCCCGATTTTGCAGTAAACTTTTATAATGCTTGCGTAAAGGAGAAATATAAGGAGAAATATAAAGGAGAAACAGCGCTATGATTGAGAATATAAAGCCTATGGACATTGAAAAACGCAGCTTTGAGATTATTACCGAGCTGTTGGGTGATAAAATACTCGACCCGCAAAATGAACTTGTCATCAAAAGAGCCATACATACGACTGCCGATTTTGATTATGCAGATAATCTTGTGTTCTCCGAAAATGCAGTAGCCAAGGCCATTGAGGCGCTTCGCGGCGGTTGTGACATTGTTACAGATACGCAAATGGCCAAATCCGGCATTAATAAAACCATTCTCGGAAAGTTGGGCGGCACCGTGCATTGTTTTATGTCGGATGCCGATGTGGCGGAGGAAGCCAAACAGCGAGGGGTTACGCGCGCCATTGTATCTATGGAGCGTGCGGCCAAGTTGCCTAAGCCCTGTATCTTTGCCATTGGCAACGCCCCGACGGCGCTGATTGCTCTGCACAGTATGATAGAAGAAGGAAAGCTTAATCCGGCGCTGATTATTGGGGTGCCTGTTGGTTTTGTAAATGTGGTGGAGAGCAAGGAACTGATTATTGGCAGCCAAGTGCCCCACATCGTTGCCCGGGGGAGCAAGGGCGGCAGTAATGTGGCTGCGGCAATCTGTAATGCGCTGCTCTATCAGATTATGCGGTAATGCTTATGGAAGAATATATTGTAAAAGACGGCAAAAAACTCCGTCTGGGTTATACAACAGGCTCCTGCGCTGCTGCTGCGTCAACGGCGGCGGCCTGGATGCTTTTAACGGGCAGGCGCAAAGAGAAAATCCAAATCAATACGCCAAAAGGCATTATATTGGATTTGGATGTATTGCAAATACAAATGGCTGAGGATACGGTATCCTGTGCTGTTGAAAAAGACGGCGGAGATGACCCTGATGTGACCAAAGGTTTGCTGGTCTTTGCGCAGGTTGCTCTCACCGACACTCCGGGAATCGTCATTGACGGCGGCAAGGGTGTTGGCCGTGTTACCAAACGCGGTTTGGATCAGCCTGTTGGTGCAGCGGCCATCAATTCTGTTCCTCGGCGGATGATTTGTGAGAATCTTGAAGAAGTATGCCGTCTGGCGGATTATCACGGTGGACTTTCGGTTGTGATCTCGGTGCCGGACGGAGAACAGCTTGCGAAAAAGACTTTTAATCCCCGGCTGGGAATCGTCGGCGGCATTTCCATTCTGGGGACGACCGGAATCGTGGAACCGATGAGTGAACAGGCTCTTGTTGATACTATTCGGGTAGAACTTCGTCAGCGGAAGGCCAACGGGGCGGAATATGTCTTGCTGACTCCCGGTAATTACGGTTCATATTTTATTCAAAACGGTATGGGTATTGATCCCAAAACCGCGGTTCTTACTTCCAACTTTATCGGGGATGCCCTGGATATATGCAGAGAGCTGGGTTTTAGGGGAGCGCTGCTCATCGGGCACATTGGCAAGCTGGTAAAAATCGCGGGCGGTATGTTAAACACGCACTCCAAATACGGTGACTGTCGGATGGAGATTATGGCTGCTCATGCCGGTGCTGCCGGGCTTGGTGCTTCGCAAATCACGGAAATACTTGATTGTGCAGCCTGTGATGATGCAATCCGCATTTTGCAGGAAGAAGGTCTTTGCGCACAAACCCTGGAGCGTATCTCAAACCGAATATCTTTTATCATGGATAACAGGGTTGCCGGAGAGATAGAAACAGGGGCGATTATGTTCTCCAATGAATACGGATTTTTAAGCGAAACAGATAATGCCCGGTCACTTTTGAAATTGATTACGGAGGGATAAAAAATGGTGCATTTTGTTGGTGCAGGCAGCGGTGCTGTTGACCTGATAACAGTAAGAGGTGCTCGTCTTTTGAGCGAGGCCGATGTGGTGATTTATGCGGGTTCTCTGGTGAATCCCGATGTGCTTTCTTATACCAAAGAGGGGTGTGAGATTTATGATAGCGCTAAAATGACGCTGGAACAGGTGATTGATGTAATCAAGAAGGCAGAGGGGGAGGGCAAAGTAACTGTGCGTCTCCATACCGGTGATTCCAGTATTTACGGCGCCGTGCGCGAGCAGTTTGATGAATTGCAGAAGTTGGGTATTGAATATGATGTCTGCCCGGGCGTAAGCTCCTTCTGCGGTGCGGCGGCATCCTTAAAAACAGAATACACTCTGCCGGATGTCAGCCAGACGGTTATCATTACACGGACAGCCGGTCGAACTCCGGTTCCGGAGAGGGAGTCTATCCGTGCGCTGGCGGCGCATCAGGCGACAATGGTACTGTTCCTCAGCACTTCTCTGACCGAGGTGCTGCAAGAAGATTTGCTGGCCGGCGGTTATCCCGCAGATACTCCCGTGGCGGTGGTCTACAAGGCTACCTGGCCGGAGGAGAAAATATTCCGCTGTACTGTTGAAACACTTCATAAAACGGTAACTGAGAATAATCTGACCAAAACTTCTCTTATCGTTGTCGGAAATTGCATGGGAGACCGTTATCTGCGCTCTCTGCTGTATCATCCGGGGTTTACAACTGAATATCGCGAGGCAACGGAATGAAGATCGCAGTATTTGCATACAGCCGTCAAGGCTGCCGTATGGCCCGTAAGATCATGTTGCTTTTCCCGCAGGATGATATCAGGCCGTACACGATGGAGAGGTTTGCAGAGGAGGGGTTTCAGACAATCGGCCGACCTGCCCAGCCTTTTTACGGCGAGATTTTCAACTGGGCCGACACCTTGATTTTTGTAGGCTCCTGTGGAATTGCTGTGCGGGAGATTGCCCCCCATGTGAGGGATAAACGAACTGACCCGGCGGTTGTATGCATTGATGAGTTGGGAAGATTTGCGGTTTCCTTGCTTTCCGGGCATATCGGCGGCGCCAATGAAACGGCAGCAAAAATCGCTGCTGAACTCCACGCCACCCCGGTGATTACCACTGCAACCGATATCAACAATAAATTCTCGGTGGATGCCTGGGCTGCCAAAAACGGTTTTGTAATTGATAATATGCACCGTGCTAAAATGGTATCGGCTGCTATTTTGGAGCAGGCCGTTCCCCTTGTCAGTGATTTTGCCGTGACAACAGATACTCCCAATGGTGTTGTGTTTGGCGATGGCGGAGAATTGGGGATTTGTATTTCGTATCTGAAAAAAGAACCTTTTGAACAAACCTTGCGATTGATTCCCCAAATCCTGCATATAGGTATCGGCTGCCGCAGGGGAACTCCCGCTGCTGTCATCCATGAGGCAATACAAACGGTATTGGCGCAGCATAAAGTGGATATAAGAGCCGTCAAGAGTGCTGCATCCATTGATTTGAAGTCAGATGAAGAAGGTCTTTGGGAATACTGCAAGGATAACGGAATCAGTCCTGTATTCTATTCCGCTGCCGAGCTGCTGCAAGTGCGGGGAGAGTTCACACCTTCTGCATTTGTGCAGAGCGTGACAGGTGTGGATAATGTATGTGAGCGTGCTGCGCTTATGGGCGCGGATGAGTTGATTGTAAAGAAAACTGCCATAAACGGTGTAACAGTCGCAGTTGCGGCAGAGAAATTGGAGGTGCGCTTTGAGTAAATTGATCGTTGTGGGCATTGGCCCCGGTAATTATGAAAATATGACAATCAAAGCCGACCGTGCGTTGCAATCCTGCGATGTCATTATCGGTTATCATGTCTATGTGGATTTGGTCAGGGAACGGTATTCGGATAAAGAATTTCTGACTACACCTATGACTCAGGAAACCAGGCGTTGTCAAATGGCGCTGGACATGGCAAAGCAAGGTAAAACTGTTGCTATGGTTTGCTCCGGTGACAGCGGTATTTACGGCATGGCGGCGCTGATTTATGAGCTCAGAGGAGAGTGTTCTGAGCCCGAAGTTGAAGTTATTCCCGGTTTAACGGCTGCGTGCAGTGGGGCGGCGTTGCTTGGTGCTCCTCTTACTCATGATTTTGCCGTTATTTCGCTCAGTGACCGTCTGACAGTTTGGGAGAAGATTGAAAAGCGTTTGGAATCTGCCGCCGCCGCAGACCTGTCCATTGTGCTTTACAATCCTGCAAGTCATGGCCGTCCTGATCATCTTAGCAGAGCCTGTGATATTCTGCTGCGTTATCTGCCGGAGGACCGTCTTTGCGGCGTAGTTCAGCACATCGGCAGAGACGGTGAAAACAGGCGCTTAATGTCCCTTGGAGAACTTAAATCGGCGGCGGTGGATATGTTCTGCACCGTATTTATCGGTAATGAAATGACCAGAGAAATTGCCCAGAATATGGTTACTCCGAGAGGGTATCGTGATGTATAAGATATGTGTTTTTGCCGGTACAACAGAAGGGCGGGAGCTGGTGGAATTTTTAAGTTCTCAGCCTGTTGATGTTACTGCCTGTGTTGCAACTGAATATGGCGAGACACTTCTTCCGGCCGCAGATAACCTGACCGTTTCGGCAAAGCAGCTCCCGGTGGATGAAATTACCCGGATGCTTGCAAAGGATGCTTTCGATTTGGTGATTGATGCAACCCATCCATACGCAGCTTCTGTTACGGAAAGTATTTCTGCCGCTTGTCATGCAACGGGAACAGAATATCTGCGCCTTTTGCGTGATGCGTCAAAGTTATCTTCTGATGTTGTGTATCTGCCTGATACGGCGGCGGCAGTCGAGTTTCTGGATGGCACAGAGGGAAATATTCTGCTGACGACCGGTAGCAAAGAACTTGCCAAATTCAGTCGGTTATCCGGATTTGCTGACCGTGTGTATGCCCGTGTTTTGCCGATGGAGGCTTCCCTGGAAGCTTGCCGTGCCGCAGGATTAAAGACATCTCATGTCATCGCTATGCAGGGGCCTTTCCCGGAGGAGATGAACCTTGCTATGCTTAATGCTGTTTCGGCCGCCTGGCTGGTGACAAAAGACGGCGGCGAGCCGGGTGGATTTGAGGCAAAGGTTGCTGCCGCACGGAAGGCCGGCACCCATCTGGTAGTTATTGGACGCCCTGCGCAGAAAGACGGTGTTTCTTTCCCGGAAACCATAGAACTGTTGTGCACACGGTTTGGCTGCTCTCATAAGCCTCATGTAGATATTCTGGGAATCGGTCCGGGAAACTGCGATGCCATGACTAAGGAAGTATATCAGGCGATAAAACAGGCTGACTGTCTGATCGGCGCCCGGCGTATGCTGACAGCGGTTGCTGCACCAGGTCAGCCGGTGCATGATGCTATTGCACCCGGGGATATTGCAGATTTTATTCTTGCTCACCGTGAATATCGGGATTTTGCTGTGGTTATGTCCGGTGATGTGGGATTTTTCAGCGGCACCAAAAAACTGCTCCCCTTGCTTGAAGCATGCGAGGTAAAAGTTCTGCCCGGACTCAGTTCTTTGGTATATCTTTGCGCCCGCTTAAAAATATCGTATGAAGATGTTTTTACCACCAGCGTGCATGGCCGTCAGCACAATATCGTACCTGATGTTCGTTCGCACAGCCGTGTTTTTGTATTAGTCGGCGGTGAGAACGGTATGCAGGAGCTGTGCCGTTCTTTAACAGGGGCCGGTTTGGGCAGTGTGCAGGTCAGTATCGGTGAACGGTTAAGCTATCCTGATGAGAAAATCACGCAGGGTACGGCCGAATCTCTTGCAGAGGGTGCTTATGAGGCATTGAGTGTGGCCTTGATTGAAAATGATTGCCCGGATGCTGTTGTGACACATGGGCTGCCGGATAATATGTTCCAACGCGGTGCCGGTGCGGACGGTGTTGTGCCGATGACCAAGAGCGAAGTTCGTGCGGTGTGCCTGTCCAAGCTTCAATTAACCGAGCGGTCTGTTTGTTGGGATATTGGAGCAGGAACGGGTTCCGTAGCTATTGAGATGGCATTACAGGCTAAAAAGGGACAAGTATATGCCATCGAGCGCAAGAGCACAGCCGTGGAACTTCTTAATCTGAACAAAGAAAAGTTTTTCGCAGAAAATCTGTTTGTAATCAGCGGCTGCGCACCGGCGGCTTGCCTTGAACTGCCTGTTCCCAGTCATGCGTTTATCGGGGGCAGTTCCTGTAATATGCGGGAAATTTTAGCTCTGCTGCTGGACAAAAATCCGAATATTCGCATTGTTGCAACGGCAATCTCCTTAGAGTCGATTGCAGAGTTGACATCCTGCATGAAAGAGTTTGCTTGGAGCGAAACCGAAGTTATATCCGTCCAGATTGCTTATGATAAAAAAGCCGGAGCATATCATCTTATGACCGGCCAGAATCCGATTTATATTTTTACGATGCAGGCCGGAGCGAACAGGTAACGAACCGGTTGTATTAACAAAATCAGCAGTTGAGTGCTGCGTTTAAGCCGATGTGCGGAAAGGGGTAACTATGGCAAAAAATATTATGATTCAAGGCACCATGTCCAATGCGGGGAAAAGCCTGCTCTGTGCAGGACTTTGCCGCATTTTCAGGCAGGACGGATACCGTGTGGCTCCTTTTAAGAGTCAGAATATGGCTTTGAACTCCTTTATTACCCAGACAGGCGGTGAGATGGGACGGGCGCAGGTAGTACAGGCCGAGGCGGCCGGTATTGTACCGGACACGCGCATGAACCCTATTTTGCTTAAACCTACGACGGATGTGGGCAGTCAGGTCATTGTGGGCGGTCAGGTGCAGGGGAATATGCAGGCTATGGAGTATTATCGCAGAAAGCAGGAGTATATTCCTGCTGTGATAGAGGCGTATAACAGTCTGGCCGCTGAATACGATATCATCGTGATTGAGGGAGCGGGTAGTCCGGCGGAGATCAATCTTAAACAGAAGGATATTGTAAACATGGGGTTTGCCGGTATGGTTGATGCACCGGTTCTGTTGGTGGGGGATATTGACCGGGGCGGTGTGTTTGCCCAGCTTTATGGGACGATATCGCTGTTGGAGCAGGAGGAACGGGCCCGTATCAAGGGAACAGTTGTCAATAAATTCCGCGGTGATAGGGCAATTTTGGAACCCGGTTTGAAAACGCTTGAGGAACTGTGCGGTATTCCGGTGGTCGGTGTTGTTCCTTATACCCATGTAGATATAGATGATGAAGATAGCTTAACGGAACGGTTTGATAAATCAACTGAACGCAAACTCATTGATATTGCGGTTATCCGTTTGCCGCGTATTTCCAATTTTACGGATTTTAGTCCCTTTGAGCGATACGGGAATGTCTCCCTGCGTTATGTCGATAGCGTTGGTGATTTGCAGCAGCCGGATATGATTATTTTGCCCGGTACAAAAAGTACAATAGCCGACCTGAAATGGCTGCGTCAGTGCGGTCTTGAAGCCGCTGTTTACAAGGCTGCCGACAGTGGGACTTTGGTATTCGGCGTCTGCGGAGGCTATCAGATGCTCGGAAGAAGCGTTTCCGATCCGGAACAGGTCGAGGCTGCGGGAATTACGCAAATTCTTGGCATGGGGCTGCTGGATATGGATACGATTTTCCTTGGGGAGAAGGTGCAGACTCAAATCACGGGTATATTTGCCGGAATCAACGGTATGCTGTCCGAATTAAACGGCAAGTCTTATTGTGGATACGAGATCCATATGGGCCGCAGCGAGGAGACAATGCCTGCCCTTGTCGGCAAAGGTAATGTATATGGAAGTTATATCCACGGTATTTTTGACGCCCCCGGTATCAGCGATACGATTTTGAAGGCTATCTGCTCACGGAAGGGCATCAATTTTGATGCGCTGGAAACCTTTGATATTGGTGAATACAAAAACCGCCAGTATGACTTATTGGCCGATGCTGTGAGAAGCGGACTGAATATGGAGTTTATCTACCGTGTTTTGAATCGGGAGGTATAAGATGTCGGGAATGATTCACATTTATTGCGGTGACGGCAAGGGAAAGACCACAGCAGCGGTTGGTTTGGCTGTTCGGGCTGCCGGTGCCGGCAAAAAGGTTGTGTTTACTCAGTTTTTTAAGGATGGCAGTTCCTCGGAAATCAATGTTATAAGAGATGTAGAGAATATTAAGGTTGTGCATTGTAAAACGATTATAGGCTTCTGGCGCTGTATGGATGATACTCAAAGGGCGCAGGTTGGTGAGGATTATACAAAATTTCTTGCCGAGCTGTTTGTTTTAGCCGGGGATGCAGACCTGTTGGTAATGGACGAAATTATTTCGGCCTGCAACCATGATGCGGTTGATGAAAGTGCAGTTTTGGATTTTCTGCATAATAAGCCAACAAACTTAGAGGTGGTGCTTACAGGGAGAAATCCATCGGAGGCATTGTTGGCAATCGCTGACTATGTGAGTGAAGTGCATAAAATTAAGCATCCTTATAACCGTGGTATTCCAGCAAGAAAAGGGATAGAGTTCTGAGGATAATTGTGCTTTGATAAGGATGGTTTGATGATTGCCAGAACCATTTATTTCATTGTCCTATATGTATTATGCTCCTTCATAAAAACTGAATGATTTTATCAATATGATTATTGCAATATCATAGAAATTGTGGTACTATCATTGTGAAAACCATATATTTGGTATATTTATTATGAATAATACAGTTAATGAGTATAAAAACAATAATCGATGTGTATTGAGGAAATAAGGTATGGTATTATGCAGGAATGATATTGCATATCGCTGCGAGAATGAAAATTTGATTGAGGGTTATCGCCCTGAAAATATTCAGACATGTAGTTATGATTTAAGAATGGGTGAGCAGTATTATTTCTATCGAAAAAAAGATGGCGATACTGTTCACATTTCAACTTTGGGTAAAGGCGATATTTTGAAAATTCCTCCCAATTCAATATGCTATGTTATGACGGAAGAAATCGTGAATATGCCGTTAGATTTAACTGCATCAATTTCGCTTTCTTTTGGCCTGATAAAATCCGGTGTTATGTTGGCTGCACAGCCTCCATACGATCCTGGATATAGAGGAAAGACAGTTGCACTTCTACATAACTTGTCAAACCAACCTGTTAAAATTGAGCGCGGAGAGCATATCTTAAACATTGTTTTTACAGAGCTAAGCAAACCTTTGGAGTCTGAGCAACTTTATACAGGTAAATATCAAGGTCTCAATAATTTAGGTGATTATTGCAAAGAGGTAAAGGTAGGGGCGGTATTTGAGCTAAAACAAGAGCTTGAGAAACGAAAAGAGCGTTTTAACAGTTTTTTGCCCAATGTACTCACATTTATTACTGTTGTTATTGCTGTATTAACTGTTTTATTTGCCCTCCTTATTGGTATGCCAAGCATAGGTGGACTGTTCGATGATATGGAGAAAGAGTCTTCATCCCCCGAGTTTTTTGTTGATACACAAAAAGATATTCTCACCATTTGTATAGACGGACAATACTATGAATTGAATCTAAATGAGCAGGTATCTCAGCCGGATGAAAATTCAGAGAAATAATTGAGTGATAATATTATGAAAAATTATGATGTTGCAATTATAGGTGCAGGTCCGGCAGGCCTTTTTGCTGCACATTATATTTTAGAGCATTCGGAGTGTGCGACTATTCTTTTAATTGATAAGGGAAAAGCAGCTCAAGAGCGTAAGTGCTATGGAAATTGTTGTGTATGTACGGATAAAGAGCGCTGTAATGTATTGTGCGGTGTCGGCGGTGGAGGATTGTTTTCAGATGGTAAATTGGTGTTAGATCTTCACTCTGGCGGCAAACTTGATACTATCTCAAATCTGAGTGAAAAAAAGAGAGATGAGTTAAAAAACATAATTGTTGAAACTTTGAGAAAACACGATGGTAAGTCAGAGCAAAGTCCTGATATAACCATTGATGAGCAACAACGGTGGCAATCCTTGTGCAAAAAAGAAGGATTGGAAATCAAGCATTATAATGTTTTGCATATGGGTACAGAGAATTTACACCACATTACCACACGATTTGCCAATACTATTTGTAAAAGTCCCCGTGTTTTCTTAAAGCTAAATTGTGAAATTGAGCAGGTGAATACCGGCTTGAATGGTGAGTCTATTCTGGATTCAAACAGTGGTGAATCTTTCTCAGCATCAAATGTGATTTTTGCTGTCGGAAAGACCGGAAGCGGTTGGTTGAAGGCCCTGTTTGCAGAAAATGGAATTGAACTGAAAAAAGAAAGTACATATTTGGGTATTCGCCTTGAAACATCGCATGAGGCAATAAAAGAGTTGTTTGAATACTCTTTTGACCCTAAAATTTGGGCTCATTACGGTAGTAGAAAAGTTAAAACACATTGTTTTTGCCGTCATGGGGACATCGTATGTACAAACTATATGGGATTTCCTATTGTCGGTGGACACACGCGGTTTACAGTAAAAAATCAGGTTGTGTTTGAGCAACAGTCATCAAAAGGGAATTTCAATATTCTTGTTTCCACCGAAAAAGACAGTCAGGATATATGTGAAGTTCTTAAACAGTTTTCTTTGGTGAATTCAAATGGAGTTGTAGTGCAAAAACTCTCAGATTTTTTACATCCTGAAAGATGCCAAACGAAAGATGACATTCCTACTAAGGTCAGGAGCAAAACAGGCAATATCAGGGGAATATTAGACTCTTTTGATGCTGCCGGAACACATATTTCTGATTTTGTGTTGCGTTTAAGTAAAATTGTGCCGGGTATTTTGAGCGAGGATAGTTTGGTATACGCTCCTGCGTTGGAATGGTTTATGGATTCTGTTAAAGTTGATTCCAATATGGAAACATCTAATACTGGATGGTTTGCTGTCGGTGATGGAGCTGGACTTAGTCAGGGAATCGTCCATTCTGCTGCTACGAGTTTGATTGCTGCGGAGGAAATATGCAAACGAATACAAAAAT
The DNA here is from genome assembly GCA_017397935.1 of Bacillota bacterium. GTDB lineage: Bacteria > Bacillota > Dehalobacteriia > UBA4068 > UBA4997 > Avidehalobacter. The sequence continues at coordinate 109,673 of JAFQHN010000015.1, read as the reverse complement.
AGCGCCTATTATGCGGGATTTCTATTTAAGAGATGCCAATACGGTTGCGCCGGAATTACTGGGTAAACTGTTGGTGCATAATTCAAGCCAAGGGGTTACATCCGGAATTATTGTGGAAGTGGAGTCATACATTGGTCCACATGACAAAGGTGCACATTCTTACTTGAATAAGCGAACCAAGCGAACAGAAATTCAATTTGGTTTAGGCGGATATGCATATATTTATGCTATATATGGAATGCACTTATGCTTTAATGTTGTAGTAAATATATGTGATAAGCCAGAAGTCGTGTTGATTCGTGCGCTTGAACCGGTGGATGGAATTGAATTGATGCGGCAGCGTAGAAATATTGTTGATCGTGTTGAATTATGCAACGGACCGGGTAAACTATGTAAATCAATGGGTATAACCATAGAACACTATGGATATGATTTATGTAAGTCAGAATTATATATTGAACCGCTGCAACACATAGATAAGACCGATATTATGGTGTCTCCGAGGATTAACATTGATTACGCGGATGAATGTAAAGATTACTTGTGGCGATATTTCATAAAGGATAATCCGTATATTTCAAGAGTTGCAGGTCGATATAAGAAGCAACAGAAGGTTATGGAAAAATAGTATTAGGTTGGATTTATAGATTCTGTTTAATGAATATGGCCGTGGCATTTAAGAGATCAGCAATTTGATTTCGCGTATATTCACTATAACCTGTTAAAGCTTCGGCTGTGATGGATTTTTTGTATGTAAAAATAGTCTGTTGTCTGTATAACAGATGATAAGCTATTTATGTTTGTTGTAGAAATGAATATACTTGATTTTTGATTCTGTATGTAAACAGTATCTGCAATTATGTCTATTGGTACAATATTAAATTTTCTTGCCGAGTTGTATATAAGTTTTTTTCTTATTCGAGCAGTTATTGTCGTTCTTAGAATAGTGTGATGAAGCATCCCACAGCATTTCATGCGTTGAAGGATCTCGCTGGAACGGCACATCGGAACGCTGGATGACAACTGTGTTTTCGATACTCACTCTGTCTATGCAGTAGGCTGTCGACTATTAAGGAATCAAAGTTTACATTGTTCTCTTTATGATAAAAGCTCACCGAGACTTATAATGAGTCCCGGTGAGCTTTGCGTTTGTTGCGGTATGTATGAATAGCGGTTTCTTATTTTGCGTAGGATTCGCTTATAGTAATATATGATGCGGCACTGCCTTCATGTTCAGTTGCAGCCTTGATACAGTCATTACCAACGCCGTTATATAGTGTCTTCGTATGCTGTGGCCATAAATGCATCTTCCGAGGTATCATAACCAGTTCCATCAATCTTAGCCACATTGTGAATATCCGGATCGTTCTCAATCCAGAACTCTGCGATTACTGCAATATGGACAACAGATGTAGAGGATTGAACTATATTCATGTTATTATCTACGTTTCTTGTAGGATACCGCAACTTGGCCTGTATATGTTGAGTAGGGTGTCCTTTAATTATTTGGGGTATTAAAATAAGTTTGATTGCAAAAACTTAGTTGTATATCAATGTTTCCTATAAACTTTAAGTATATAAGTACATATCAAAAGGAGGAAACTGTTATGAACGAAACCACAGGAAATCTTTACGGCTATATCCGCGTATCCACCAAGGAGCAAAACGAAGACCGTCAGCGGTTGGCTATGCACGAATTTGGTATTAAAGACAGTGACATATTTATGGACAAGCAGTCCGGCAAGGACTTCGATCGCCCCCAATATAAGCGGCTTATCAGAAAACTAAAACTGGGTGACACCTTTGTTATTAAAAGCATTGACCGGCTGGGCCGCAACTATGAAGAAATATTGGAACAATGGCGTATTATCACCAGAGAGAAAAAGGCCGCCCTCGTGGTACTGGATATGCCGCTTCTGGATACCAGACAGGGACGGGATCTTACAGGAACGCTTATTGCCGACATCGTCCTGCAACTGCTTAGCTATGTAGCCCAGACAGAGCGAGAGTTTATTCGCCAGAGACAGGCCGAAGGTATTGCTGCCGCGAAAGCCAGGGGCGTTCACATGGGACGGTCTCCTATGGAAATACCGGATGATTCCACGCCGATATATGACCAATGGAAGCGTGGAGAACTCTCTGGCAGAGGAGCGGCCAGACTGCTGGGCGTGGCACAACACACATTTACCAAGTGGGCCAGTGCACAAGTTTAAGGAAGTGAGCAAAAAAGTACTATTAAGGCTGCTAAACCCGTTGTGGTTCGCAAAACTACCGGCGCTTATAATCTGACAATCGGGGGCGACGAAACCACTATGACCGCTACTGGCAACGATGGTTGCGTCATTATTACCAGCGATGATGATGACAAACCCATTGTTCAACCTGATGATAACGTCGAATACACCGTGGAAATTACCGGCGGTACTTACTCCGATAATGAAACCAGCGAAGTTAAGGATGGTTATATCGTCAAAAAGAACAGCGATACCGAATATGTTGTAATTACCAAGGACAAATTGACCTCTGGTACTTATATGGCTGATCCCACCGGTTCTGTTGCTTCCGGATACTCTGTGAAAGACAATGGCAATGGTACTTAGACTATCTCCAAAAATCCTCCGGCGGCAGCAGCTCCGGCACTTCTTATCAGATCGTGATCGATGATATTGATGACGGTGATGTTGTGGCCAGCAGCAAATCTGCCAAGAGAAACGCTACCGTTACCTTGACTGTTACTGCTGATGAGGGTTATGAGCTGGACGAGCTGACCGTTACCGACAGCAAGGGTAATGAGATCACCGTAAAGGAAAAGTCCAACGGCAAGTACACCTTTACCATGCCCAGCAGCAAAGTAACTGTTGAAGCAACCTTTGTAGCTGAAAAGCAGGATGATGATATCGAAATTACTTTCGGTGACGTAGATGGCAAGGCTTATTATGCCGACGCTGTTAAGTGGGCAGTGGAGAACGACGTTACCACCGGCCTCACCGCAACCTCTTTTGGCCCTGATGCGGTTTGCACCAGAGCACAGGTTGTAACCTTCCTGTGGCGTGCTGCCGGTGAGCCTGACCCCCAGAGCGTTGCTATGCCTTTCACCGATGTGGCTGCTAACGCATACTACTATGACGCAGTTCTGTGGGCTGTTGAAAACGGTATCACCAACGGTACCACCGCTGATACTTTCAGCCCCAATGCCGATTGCACCCGTGGTCAAATCGTTACCTTCCTGTGGCGCTCTCAGGGTGCCGAAGAAGTATCTGCCAATAATCCATTCGTGGATGTTGCTGACAATGCATACTACACCGATGCAGTCCTGTGGGCTGTTGAGAACGGTATCACCAACGGCACCAGCGCTGATACTTTCAGCCCCAATGCCGATTGCACTCGTGGTCAAATCGTTACCTTCCTGTGGCGCTGCCTGGCTGAGTAATTTTAATTCCCGGTAAGCAAAAGGCCCCGAATATCACTTTTGTGGTATCCGGGGCCTTTTGCTGTTGCTCGTCTTTGTATTTGGATATGATAAGGCAATCCCCTACAAAATGGGTTTATGGACTTGTTCGCATGAATAAAACATGGTACAATATAGCAAATAGCAATTTCTGCTTGGTGGTTTTGCAAAACACCAATATGTTGATCAGAAGGAAACACGATGAAAACAACAAAACGCATTATTATCCTTATTTTTAGTCTTGTCCTTGCTTTGAGTATGGCTTGTCCTGCTTTTGCAGCTCAGTCTTATGAAATCGAGGATAATATTTATCCCTTTTATCAGATGCCTGCCAATAATTATCTTGTTAAAATCACAGCCGATGAGGTTAAGCCGGCAAACGCCGTTGATTTGGGTGGTTTGAACGGACTTGGCATGGTTGATGTTTATCGCTGCAAGGGAAATGTTACTATTGATGCAGCCGACTGCGTGTTTTTCCCTGGTCTTTCGGATTCTTTCACCTATGCCAAGAGTTTGGATGCTCTTGCCAATAATCCTTACGGTGAATGGCTGCCTATGCAGGAGGGAACTTTTACCAAACCCGGTGCTTATCTGTTTGTAAGTACGGTTTCTGATAGAAGCTATCTGCCCCTGCCGGCCAAGGTTAAATTTGTCTTTGTTATCGAAGAAGGCACCACCACACCGGTATATGAGCTGAAATCCTTCTCCGATGTTTCTGCAGGCAGATGGTCCCATGATGCCATTATGGAGATGGTTGACCTTGGTATGTTTACAGGAACCAAGTCTCCCAATGCAAATGGAGTGGGTGAATTTGATCCTACCGGCACCATGACCAAGGCTCAGTTCCTGGTTGTGGCAACCAGACACCTCTATAATGATAAACTGAGCCGGATGGAGCAGGGTGAAACCTGGTACGCCAACAACTATGATGTTGCTGTTTCTGAGGGCATGATTTCTCAGGATGAGTTTCCTTACAATGAACTTAATGCTCCTATTACCAGACAAGAAATGGCTCTGATTGCGGTGAGAACAGCAGAACTCCGTGGTGAAATCAATCCGGCTCCCGTTGAAAGCAGCATAATTGCAGATTACGACACCATTGGCAGTTACTATAAGGACTTTGTTCTCAAAGCCTTTACCATGGGCCTTATTTCCGGTTATGATGATGAGGGAACTTTCGGCCCCAATGATACTCTTACCCGTGAGCAGGGTGCCATGGTGGCATACAGATTTGTAAACCCTGATGCCAGAATCTACCCAGAAACCAACATTCAGTAAGAATCATTATTCAACACAATGGAATATACAGAGGACGGTGGTTAAAGGCGTTGCAGAGCCTTCATCCGCCGTCCTTTTTATTTTAGAATATTTAAGGGGTAAAAAGCAAATTCTATGGTATGGTACTGATTATATTGCAGGCAAAATCAGATGCAAAGTTTGTAAATTTTGCTTGCCTTTTGGGGCTGTTGATGTTAAAATAATCAAGTCTTTTGTATAATTATCAGATAATGTGGCAGGGAGTTGATTGATTGAAAAGCAATTTTGTGCGGCAGAATATTTTCCCCACATTGGCGGCATTTATTTGGGGCACGGCCTTTGTGGCGCAGAGCGTGGCTTCGGAGCACGTGCAGCCGTTTACCTTTAACGCCTCGCGCTCGATTATAGCGTTTGTTTTTTTGCTGGCGCTGGCTTTTGGCCTGCATATTTACCGCCGCGGTAAAGGTGAGGATATTACCCGTGGTGCGGCATATTGGCGTGATTTGCTTATTGGCGGTCTGTTTTGCGGCTTGGCCCTGTTTTTGGCCACCAATTTGCAGCAAAAGGGCATAGAAACCACCACTTCCGGTAAGGCAGGCTTTATCACGGCGCTGTATATTGTAATTGTGCCGATTTGCGGCCTGTTCCTGCGTAAAAAAGTCAGCGGCATGATTTGGTTCAGTGTGGCACTGGCGGTGGCCGGTTTGTATTTTCTGTGCATTAACGAGAGCATGACTATCAGCAGCGGCGATTTTTATATTTTGCTATGCGCCTTTTGCTTTGCCGGCCATATTTTGGTTATCGACCATTTTACGCATAAGGTGGACGGTGTTGAGCTTTCATGTGCGCAGTTTTTGGTGGGCAGTCTGCTTTCCGGTGCGGCCATGCTGATTTTTGAGACGCCGGAGTGGGCAACGGTCAGCCTGGCACTGGGTGAGATTTTATATGTTGGTATTTTTTCCAGCGGTGTGGCTTATACGCTGCAAATTTTGGCGCAGAAGGGCTCCAATCCCACCACCGTTTCTCTGCTGATGAGCTTGGAGGCGGTTTTTGCCACGCTGGGCGGTGCCATAATTCTTAATGACCAAATGACCGGCCGTGAGTATTTTGGCTGTGCCTTGATGATGCTGGCGGTAATTCTGGCCCAGATTCCTGATTTCTCATTTAAGATGTTTAAGGCCAAATTACCCAAACAAAGTTATTAAAAATAAGGCCGTCGGGCGGAGATTGCTCGGCGGTCTTTTTATATGGTTATTCGGTGCGGTATTCGGCAGGTATACGCTCATGATAAAGCTGTACCAGATATTCGCGGTTAAAGCTGGGGTGTTTGCTGCGGATGCCGTGGTTTTCGGCCTGTTCGGCGGTGTAATCGGCCAGCGGATAAACTGTGATGTTATCATAATGGCCGGTATAATCATTGACCACGGGGATGACGGTCATATCATCAATTTGCAGCAGGCCGGTATCCAGCGTATAAGTCATCTGTACCTTGGCCAAACCGCCCAGCATGGTGGCCGGCTTATCCTGCGCCGAGATGAAATTGCCCAGCGAGTAAAATACCGGCACGGTGCGGCTGTCGGTGGTGGTCAGCAGCTCAACGGTTTGCAGCACATGGGGGTGGCTGCCGATAATCACATCCGCGCCGCCCTCGGCCAGCAGATTGGCCAGCCGCCGTTGCTCATCATTGGGTTCCTTTTGGTATTCCACACCCCAATGGATGCCCACCAACACAATGTCAGCCAGTTCATTGGCCTCGGCCAGCTCATTTTGCATCAGTTCATCGTCAATCAGCTTGACAATGCCGGGATGAGAAGCGGGGAGAGTAAGCCCGTTGGTGCCATAAGTGTAAGCCAACAGGGCAATCTTCAAGCCGTTACATTCCAAAATGCGGATTTGGTCATCGGCAGCATTGGCAGCAATACCGGCCATGATAACATTATCCTGCGCACGCCAAAACTCAATGGTGCGGTTAAAACCGCGGCTGGTGGCATCCAGCACATGGTTGTTGGCGTGGCTGATCATATTAAAGCCCATATCAATCAGGTGCAGGCCCAACTCCTGCGGCGAGTTAAACATCGGATAAGACTTCAAACCTAACTCAGTTCCGCCAAGCGGCGTTTCCTGCGTGATGTAGGCCAAATCAGCCTCGGAAATCAGGCCGGCCACCGGTTGGTAAGCAGCCGTAAAATCAAAGCCGCCGTGTTCATTCCGTTCTCTGGCCTGGCGGTAAATTGGGCCGTGTATCAGATTGTCACCGGCAGCCACCAAATTCAGTTTAACGGTGTTAAGCGGCGGATGAATTGCGGGGGTAGGGGGAATATCAGTCTGTATGGAGCAGCCGACCAGGCAAAGCAGCAGCATTATCGGCACAAACAGACGCAAAAATCTTTTCATATACAGCGTCCTTTATCACAAATATCATTCCAACATCATAACAACATCACAATAAAATCACAACAACACCAAATTATAACACCATACAGCAGCCAATGCAAGTTATCGGCACACAAAAAAGAGGAGCAGACCGAAATCTGCTCCTCAATATATTTGGTTTTAGCGTTTCAAATCAATTAGTCAGCCATTTTCATGCTGCCGGTCTTGTTGAAACGAACGTGCCAGGACAAAGCCTCTTCCATGATATGGGGAGTGTGTGCTTTGCCGTCCGGGCAAGCTTCCAGAGCGCGGTTGTAGTAATCCAACAACATGGGCTTGTAATCGGGATGAGCGCAGTTGTTGATGATAGCCAGAGCGCGTTCTCTGGGGCACAGGTTACGCAGGTCAGCAACGCCCTGTTCGGTAACGATAACGTTAACGTCATGTTCGGTGTGGTCGATATGAGAGCACATGGGAACGATGGAGGAGATGTCGCCGCCCTTAGCAACGGAACCGGTCATGAAGATGGAGATGTAAGCAGCGCGGGTGAAGTCACCGGAGCCACCGATACCATTCATCATTCTGGTGCCCATGATGTGGGTGGAGTTTACATGGCCGTAAATGTCAACCTCGATAGCGGTGTTCATGGAGATAACGCCCAAACGACGAGCTACTTCGGGGTTGTTGGAGATTTCCTGAGGACGCAGAACGATGGTCTTCTTGTAGCGTTCTACATCAGCCTTGAAACGAGCCAGACCGTCAACGGAAGGAGTCAAAGAGGTACCGGATACAGCTACGAACTTGCCGCAGTCGATCAGATCCAGAGCGCCGTCCTGAATTACTTCGGAGTAGAAGGTCAGGTCTTCCAGGTCAGAGCCTGCGAAGCTGGCCAATACAGCGTTAGCTACGCCGCCAACACCGGACTGCAGGGGCAGCAGGTTCTTGGGCAGACGACCAGCCTCAACTTCCTTGTTGAAGAAAGCAACGATGTTGTCAGCAATAGCCTGTTCGGTCTCGGTTACTGCGGGCAGAGGACGAACTTTGTCGGTGATGTCGGTAACAACGATAGCAGCGATCTTCTCGGGGCCGCACTCGATGTAAGTAGTACCTACTCTGTCACCGGTAGCGTAGATCGGGATTTCCTTTCTGTAAGGCGGATCCAGCGGAACATAAATGTCGTGCATACCTTCCAGAGCTTCGGGCTGAGAGGTGTTGATCTCAACGATAACTTTGTCAGCGCACTTTACGAAAGTGGGAGCAGAGCCTACGGAAGTGGTGGGAACGATGTGGCCTTCTTCGGTGATAGCGCAAGCTTCAACGATAGCCAGATCGATGTTGCCCAGGAAGCCGTAACGAGCATACTGAGTAGCCAGGGACAGGTGCTGGTCGTTGTACTTAACGCCGCCCTTGGTGTTCAGAGCTTTTCTCATGCTGTCGTTGGTCTGATAGGGGCTTCTGGCGTTTACTGCGCCAACATCAGCCAGGCCGTCCAGCTCGGGGCCTACGGAAGCGCCAGTCAGGATGTTAACCTTGATCTGTTCGCCGGCCTTTACTCTCTCAGCCAATGCCAGCGGAACTGCCTTCGGATAACCGGAAGGAGTGAAGCCGGAGCAACCCAGAGTATCGCCGTCTTTAATCAATTTTGCTGCTTCCTCAGCGGTAACCACTTTGTCCAAAAGTGCCTTACATCTGATTCTGTGTTCATAAGTCATAACACATACCTCCATAAATTTGATAAATTATGTCTTTATGATGTTTAAGCAGTGAAAAAACATCATAATGCTTTGATATTATTATACTCTATAAATTTACAAAAATAAAGAGGTTTTTGCACCATTTTTATTAAATATTATTTTCATTTTTCTATGGTTTTTTCCGGAAATGTGTGTTATTATAATTTAATGCTTAATTTTAAGCGGTTTTCTATAACTTGTGGTGGGCGCATATTTTCATCTCAAAATATGATTTTGCCGAACGGTAATTGTCAACCAAAAGGCTATACTCGCGTAAACAATTAGCCAAAAATCGATTTTTCTCTCTTTTTTATAAAATGTATATATAATGAATATTTGATTTATAATGAATATTTTTAATGAAAATTTTTTTGAGGAGGATTAACGCCATGCGTGACGACAATCAACCTTTGCTGTTAAAAAATGCCGAATATTACACACCACAGGGTTTTGAGCTGGGGCATTTGCTGCTGGATAACGGCCGTATCGCCGAAATTTGGCCCAATTTGCCGTCCGATGAGGAAATTGCCGCCAGGTATCCCAATTTTGCGGTTTATGATGTGGCTGATAAGCTGGTGCTGCCCGGTGCGGTGGATACCCATGTCCATGTGCGGGAGCCCGGTTCTCCGCAGAAGGAGGATTTTATTTCCGGTACGGCGGCCGCCCTGTCCGGCGGTGTTACCACCATCTGCCAGATGCCCAATGTACTGCCCCTGCCGCATAATGCCGAGAATTTGGCGGTAAGCAGGCAGGCGGCTGAGAAGGCGCTGTGCAACGTGTGCATTTACGCTGCGGCCGGTGCGGATAATCAGGCGGATTTTGCGGAGTTGGCCAGGCAGGGTGTCTGCGGATTAAAAACTTTCTTGCAGCCAAGCTATGCCAAAGAGCCGCAGTATCTGACGATTAACAATGCTGCCACCGCTGCCGATGATGAGTTGACCTCGCTGCTGAGGGCGGCAGTACCCACGGGTCTGCGCTGCTTCTTTCACTGTGAGGATTACGGCCTGATTGCCGAGTTGGAGGCCGAGGCCCACGCCAAGGGTGAGGAGGGATATGACTTCCATTATAAAACGCGCCGTGATGAGGTGGAGATAAACGCCGTTAAGCGCGTGTTGGCTGCCGCCAAAAAAACCGGTGCCAAAGTGGGCATCGTTCATGTTTCCACCGTGGGGGCGGCTGAGTTGATTGCTGCGGCCAAAGCCGAGGGCGTGGACGTCACTTTTGAAGTTTGCTTTCATCATTTGTTTTTTGATGACAGCTGGCTGGATAAATTCGGCCCGTATGCCAAGTGTAATCCGCCGCTGCGCTCATCCGCCAATGTGCAGGGCCTGTGGCAGTATATCAACGACGGCACGGTAGATTACCTGGGCAGCGACCACGCACCGCATTTGTTATCGGAAAAACAGCGTGGAGAGCAGCAGATTTGGCTGGCACCTTCGGGTATCGGTCATATTGAACTGATGCTGCCGCTGCTGCTGACGGCGGTTAAGCAGGGCAAGCTTACTGTTGAACGCCTGACCGAGCTGCTGTGTGTTAACGGCTATAAAATGCTGGGGCTGTATCCGCAGAAAGGCTGTATTGCGGTGGGTGCCGATGCGGATTTGACCGTGGTGGATTTGCAGAAGGATTGGCAGTTTGATTCGGAGCTTATGCAGACCAAGGCACGGGAATCCTGCCGCCATTTGGACGGCCTGCCGCTTAGTGGTGCGGTGGAGGCTGCGGTGGTGCGCGGGCGTTTGCTTTATGCCGCCGGCAAGGTGGATTATCAAAGTGCCGGTTGGGGCGGAATGATTGACTGCCGCCGCTGATTTGCTGCTTACTATACGCCAAAACTATAATAAGAAAATAATGCAGAAAAAATGTGCTTAAATTTGTTGGTTTGGCTTGACAAAAAACCGCAATTTGGGTAACATAATTCTGTAATATATAAATGGCTGTGACCGGGAGGAGTAACGGCGAGGTTTGGTTTTCCAGAGAGGTGGGGTGGCTGAGAACCCACTAAACCAGGCGCTGTGAAGGTAGCCCGTGAGCCGGCTGAGTGAAGCCTTGATTGTTAATGATTTTTAATGATTGGGGTGCGTAGTTTGGCCCGGGGCTGCCCGTTATCGCAGGCAAGAGAGCGCAGTTTTATTCTGCGTATAAAGGTGGTACCGCGGAGCTTTTCGTCCTTTGGCTGAAAGCTCCTTTTTTATTTGCCTTAAAATAAAATGTTATATATCAGGAGGAATTTACAAAATGTGTGATTGCTGTAAACACCACGAGCAGCACGAGCTGCCCAAAACTTATGACCACCACCAGGTTGAGCAGAAATGGTATCAAATCTGGGAGGAAAACGGCTATTTCAGCTGCAAGAACAATGAGGGCGGCGAGCCGTTCTCGGTGGTAATGCCCCCGCCGAATGTAACCGGCCAGCTGCACCTGGGTCATGCCATTGACAACACCATGCAGGATATTTTGACCCGTTGGCACCGCATGATGGGCCACCAGACTTTGTGGGTACCCGGCTGTGACCACGCCGGTATTGCCACTCAGGCCAAGGTAGAGGAGCATTTGGCGGTTGACGGTATCAGCAAGTATGATTTGGGACGTGAGGCTTTTGTGGACAAGGTTTGGGATTGGAAGCACCAATACCACGACCGTATTGTAAAGCAGTTGAAGATGCTCGGTTCCTCCTGCGATTGGGACAAAGAGCGCTTTACGCTGGATGAAGGCTGCAACGATGCCGTAAACGAGGTTTTTGTGCGCCTGTATAACGAGGGTTTGATTTACCGCGGTACTTACATCATCAACTGGTGCCCCAAGTGCCAGACGACGATTTCCGATATTGAGGTTGAACACAGCGACCATCCCGGTCATCTGTGGCATTTGCGTTATCCGTTGGCTGACGGCAGCGGTGAGGTAGTGGTGGCCACCACCCGCCCTGAAACTATGCTGGGCGATACTGCGGTGGCTGTTCACCCCGATGATGAGCGTTATGCCGGTATGATTGGCAAGAAAATTATGCTGCCGCTGATGAACCGTGAAATTCCGATTATTGCCGACGATTATGTGGATATGGAATACGGCACGGGTGCGGTTAAGATTACCCCTGCACATGACCCCAACGACTTTGAGATGGGCCTGCGCCATAATCTGCCGCAGATCACCGTTATCGGCAAGGACGCCAGGATGACCGAGGCCGCCGGTGAATATGCCGGTTTGGACCGCTATGATTGCCGCAAGGCCGTGGTAGAGGCCATGGACAAGCTGGGCCTGCTGGTTAAAATTGAGGACATCAGTCATGCGGTTGGTGAGTGTTATCGCTGCGGCAGCGTAATTGAGCCGCTGATTTCTCCCCAGTGGTTTGTAAAGATGGAGCCGCTGGCCAAGCCTGCGATTGAGGCCGTGCTGAACGGTGATATCCGCTTTGTGCCTCAGCGTTTTGAGAAGATTTATCTGGGTTGGCTGGAAAATATCCGCGATTGGTGTATCTCCCGTCAGCTGTGGTGGGGTCACCGTATCCCTGTTTGGTATTGCCAGGATTGCGGCGAGGTTATCTGCCAAAAGACCGAGCCCGAGTGCTGCCCCAAGTGCGGTTCTCATAAATTGCAGCGTGATGAGGACGTGCTGGATACCTGGTTCTCCTCCGGTTTGTGGCCCTTTGAAACCATGGGTTGGCCCGACGCCGAAAAAATGGCCGAGATGCAGAAATTCTATCCCACATCCGTGCTGGTAACCGGCCGTGACATTATCTTCTTCTGGGTGGCCCGTATGATTTTCACCGGCCTGCATTTTATGGAGGAAAAACCGTTCAGCGATGTATTCATCCACGGTTTGGTGCTGGATGCACAGGGCCGCAAGATGAGCAAGAGCCTGGGCAACGGCATTGACCCGATTGAGATTATCGAGCAGTACGGCGCTGACCCGCTGCGTTTTATGCTGATTACCGGCAACACCCCCGGCAACGATTTGCGCTTCCAGACCGAGCGTTTGGAGGCCAGCCGCAACTTCTGCAATAAGATTTGGAACGCCAGCCGCTTTGTAATGATGAACCTAACCGATTATCAGCCGGGCAAGGGTGAGTTGAATTACTCGCTGGCCGATAAATGGATTTTGTCCGAGTTGAAAGCTGCCGCTGCTTCCATCAGCAACAATTTGGGTAAATATGAGCTTGGTGAGGCTGCCCGTCAGATTTATGACTTTACCTGGGATTGCTTCTGTGACTGGTACATTGAGATGTCTAAGCCGCGTTTGTACGGTAACGACCCTGTTGAGCGTTATACCGCCCAGACCGTACTGGTGGAGGTATTGACCAGCATTTTGAAGCTGCTGCACCCCTTTATGCCCTTCATCACCGAGGAAATCTGGCAGGCGCTGCCGCATGAGGGCGAGACCATTATGCTGGCCAAGTGGCCTGAGGCTGACAAGATGACCGATTATCCCGAGGAGGCCGCTGTTATGGCGCTGAATATGGAGGCAGTTCGTGCTATCCGTAACATCCGCGCCGAGATGAATGTGCAGCCCGGTAAAAAGCTGGAACTGATTTTCGCCACCGACACGGCTGCCGAGGGTTTGCAGCAGGGTGAGATTTATATTAAGGCGCTGGCCGGTGCCGAGAGCATGAGCATTGTGCCCGCATCCACCGCCGCACCCGAGCAGGCAGCTGTTGCCCATATCCGCGGTGTGGATATTTACCTGCCGCTGAAAGGCCTGATTGATTTGGACAAGGAGATTGCCCGTCTGAAAAAAGAAATCGGCAACATGGACAAGGAAATCAAGCGCCTGGAAGGTAAGCTTAACAACTCCGGCTTTATTGCCAAGGCCCCTGCCGATGTGGTGGAAGGCGAGAAGGTTAAGCTGGCTGATTACAGCGAGAAAAAGGCCAGTCTGCTGGAACGCGTGGCCGAGCTGAACAAATTGGCGTAATTTTAATATGAGGGTTTGATTGTGGAAAAGCAAATTGAACTTAAACCTTATAACACCTATGATGATAATTTGGACAAAGAACAATGGGGGCCGCAGTATGCGGCCGCCCTGCGTTTTTTGGAGGATTGCACCAAATTTGGTATCAACCTGGGCTTGGGGCGGATCGAGCGTCTGCTGCAACTGATGGATGAGCCGCATAAGGCCGGGGTAAAATATCTGCACATTGGCGGCACCAACGGCAAAGGCTCGGTGTCGGCGTTTTTGTCGGCCATTTTACGGGCGGCGGAGCAAAAATGTGCGCTGTTTTCGTCGCCGCATCTGCACTCTTACCGCGAGCGTTACCGCATTAACGGTGAGATGATAAGCCGTGGTGAGTTGGTGGCGCAGATTGAGCGTATCAAGCCGCTGTTGGCGCAAATGCAGGCCGAGGGTGCTGAGCAGCCAACCGAATTTGAGGTAAGCACGGCGCTGGCCCTGCGCTATTTCAACGAGAGATGCGTGGATTATGCGGTGATGGAGGTGGGGATGGGCGGCGAGATCGACTCAACCAATGTTATCCTGCCCGAACTTTCGATCATCACCAATGTGGCCATGGACCACATGGATTATCTGGGGCATAACCCGGCCGAAATTGCCGCCGTTAAGTCTGGAATCATCAAAGCCGGGCGGCCGGCATTTACCGCTGCCGCCGATGCCGAGGTTCTGGCGGTGCTGACGGATAAAGCCGCTGCCGTGGGGGCGCCGCTGTATGTTTTGGGGCGTGATTTTGCGGTGACTGACGCCGTGCATGATGAGGGCAGTCAGACCTTTACCTTCTGCTATTTGCGTAAGGGCATGGAGCTGCCTGATTTACAGATCAGCCTGCTTGGTGCCCACCAGCTGAACAATGCGGCGTTGGCGGTGGCTGCCGCGCTGGAACTGGGTATTGATGTGGAAGCGATTTATGCAGGCCTGGCGGCTGCCCGTTGGCCCGGGCGGTTGGAGGTTGTTTGTGATGAGCCGATGATTGTGCTGGACGGCGCACATAATACCGCCGGTATGCAGGCACTTTCTGCTGCCATCCGTGAATACTGGCCGAACAGGAAAATCGTGGCGGTGCTGGGTATGCTGGCCGATAAGGAGCGCCGTGAGGCCCTGCAAAACTTGCTGCCGCTGCTGGATAAGGCGGTTATTTGCCGTGTGCCCAGTTACCGTGCAGGTGATTGGGAGAGTCTGGGCGAGGTTTGTGCCGAGTTTGGTGTGCCCTATGAGTTGGTGGAGGAGGTGCCCGACGCGGTAGACGCCGGTATGGTGCTGGCCGCCGAGGAAAACGCCGATATGCTGCTGATCAGCGGCTCTTTGTATATGCTGGCGGATGCACGGGCGCATTTGCTGGGGGTGGCTGCCGATGAGTAAGCAGAAACAACTGATTTTGGCTTCCGCTTCTCCGCGGCGCCTGGATTTGCTGCGGGCGGCCGGCATTGAACCGAAAGTGCTGGTGGCCGATGTTGAGGAATTGACCGCGGATTTGCCGCCTGATGAGCTGGTGGTGGCCAATGCCCGCTTAAAGGCTGCGGCTGTGGCCGCAATTTGTGATGAGCAGGCGGTTATTGTGGCGGCGGATACGGTGGTGGCGCTTGATGAGCATATTTTTGGCAAACCGCAGGATAAGGCCGCTGCCGAGCGTATGCTGGCTGAACTCTCCGGGCGGACTCACAGCGTTTTGACGGGAGTTGCGGTGGCCCAAGGCGGAGAAATCACAGCCGCAGTTGACGAAACCAAAGTGACTTTTCGGGCGGTGACGGCGGCGGAGATTGCCGCTTATGTGGCCACCAAAGAGCCGATGGACAAGGCCGGTGCTTATGCCATTCAGGGCGGTGCGGCGGCTTTTGTGCAGGGCTATGAGGGTGCTTACGACAACATCGTCGGCCTGCCGATGGGACTGCTGGCCGAACTGCTGCCGCTGACTGATTTTAAGAATGGAAATTAAGCGCGTAAATAACCATAAGACGCTAAATAAAATAGAAAATATTGTTGTATTTACGGCGGAAAATATAATATAATATAAGTTGACCATATAAGTTGTAAAGGAATACCGCAGAAAAACAGCTGATGTAAATTTTGTGATGATATAGTTGCAGATTGATGGGAAAAATGTTTGGATAGTGCAGAGTGCTTAAAAGAAAGGAGAAAACAGCTTGTTTAACATTGATATTGGTATTGACCTGGGCACAGCCAACACTTTGGTATCGGTTAAGGGCAAGGATACCATTATGACCGAGCCTTCGGTGGTGGCGGTGGAAAAGCACAGCCGTAAAATCTTGGCGGTGGGTAATGAGGCCAAGAAAATGCTGGGCCGTACTCCCGGCAACATCATGGCTATTCGCCCGGTTAAGGACGGCGTGATTGCCGATTTTGACATCACACAGGGTATGTTGAAGTATTTTATCGACAAGGCGGTTAAAAATCGCTCTATTTTCTCGCGGCCGAGAATTGTTATTTGTGTGCCCTCCGGTGTTACCACGGTGGAGGAGAGAGCGATCCGTGAGGCGGCGCTGAATGCCGGTGCCAAGGAAGCCTACCTGATTGAAGAACCGATGGCGGCGGCTATCGGGGCGGGCCTGCCGGTGATGGAGCCTGTCGGCAATATGATCGTGGATATTGGCGGCGGCACCACCGAGGTTGGTTTGATTTCGTTGGGCGGTCTGGTGACTGTTCATTCGGTGCGGGTGGCCGGCGATAAAATGGACGATGCCATTGTGCAGTATATTAAGAAGAATTTTAATCTGGCGATTGGTGAGCGCACAGCCGAGGAAATTAAAATTCAAATCGGCTCGGCTTATCTGGAAGAAGATGAAAAGGGCGAGACTTACTCGGTGCGCGGCCGTGATTTGATGACCGGCCTGCCCAAGACCATCACCATTACCACCGATGAAGTTAATCAGGCGTTGGCTGAGCCGGTGGCTGCGATTATTGACGCCATTAAGAGCTGTCTGGAAAAATCTCCGCCGGAATTGGCTGCGGATATTATGGACCGCGGTATTGTTATGGCCGGCGGCGGCTCGCTGCTGCGCGGTTTGCCGAAGCTGGTTTCGATGGAAACGCACATTATGGTGCATCTTTCTGACCAGGCGCTGAATGCGGTGGTGCTGGGTACCAGCAAGGTGCTGGAAAACATCCATATCCTGGATAATGGCCGGAACAAGTAATCTGCAACCGACCCGGCATAAAAAAGAAAATGTTTCTGCCAAATTACCGGCCGACCAATGGTGTCTGACCGGTATTTGGTGTTTGAATTATTATTTGGAGGGTGGCTTTTTTGACTCCGAGAAAAAAGAAATTGCTGATTGGCGGTCTGGCAGCCTGTTTGGGGTTGGCAGTGCTTTTGCTTGCCGGTTTAACATCTACCGAGCGTGAGAATATCTCTAAGCCGGAGCAGCTGCTGCGCGAAATTTTGGCGCCGCTGCAAAACGGGGCCGGTGTTATCGCCGGCAATATGCATAATTGGGGCGCTTATTTGCAGGGTGTGGATAATATCCGCGCCGAAAATGATGAGCTGAAAAAGGAAATCAGCGAGCTGCGTCTGCAACTGGTGGATTTGGCGGAATATCAGCAGGAGAATGAGCGTTTGCAGGAGCTGTTGAACTCGGTTGAGGATTATAAGAGCAATTTTGAGTATGTGACGACCACGGTTATCAACCGCGCACAGAGCAGCTGGTATAAGACCATTGTCATCAACGGCGGTTCGGACGACGGTTTTGCGGTGGATATGCCGGTGGTATGTGCGCAGGGTTTGGTGGGGCGCATCATCAACACGTCTGCCCATACGGCCGAGGTTTTGCTGATTACCGACCGTGAGGGTGCGGTGAGCGCTATGGTGCAAAACTCACGTACTGTCGGTGTGGTGGAGGGTGATGGCGAAACCTCTGAGCTGAGTATGATTCACGTACCCTATGACGCCGAAATTGAAAATTATCAGCAGCTGGTCACCTCCGGTTACGGCGGTGTGTATCCCAAAGGCCTGCTGGTGGGTTACATCAACAGCATTGAGCTTAAAAGTGATGGCTTGCTGCTGGATATTGCCGTGCGCTCTTATGTGGATTTTAATCGCCTGGAAGAGGTTATGGTGCTGAAACCCAAGGTTTAACGGCCGGCTTTGGGGCAAAATGTGATTTGCGAGTAATGAGGAGGCTGCTATGCTGAACTGGCGGCGATATGTGACATTGGGCGTGCTGTATTTGCTGGCCTTTTTGCTGCAATACGGTGTGCTTAACAATTTGGGCTGGGGTGTTTTTTGCCCGCAGTTGTTGATTTTCTTCCCGATTTTCGGCGGCCTGCTGCGTGGCAGTATCTGCGGTGTGAAGCACGGCTTGCTGTGCGGCCTGCTGATGGATTTGGTGATCGGCCGGTTTGTGGGGCTTAACGCCCTGGTTTGGGGGGCAACCGGTTATCTGCTGGGGCGGCTTACCCGCAACCTGTTTAAGGAAAATTATCTGATTGCGATTGTGTCGGTGCTGGTGGCGTACCCGGTAAGCTGTTTGCTGTATGCCCTGTTTATCGGTGTGATTTCGGGTGATTTCTTCTCGATGACACTGATCAGCCGGATCATTCTGGGCGGTACGCTGGTAAACTGCTTTTTGGCGCCGATTATCTACCTGCCAACCTATAAATCACTGTCATACGGTTGGTTGAAGGCGCTGCCCAAGCAGGTGTAGATTAAAAATTAGTTGATGTGCGGATAGTGTATTTTGCGGAAAGGAGGGTGAAGATGTTTGAGCCGATAAACAGCGCGGAACAAACTGCCGAGCAGCATTTCAGCAAGCGGACGCTGGTTTTTGTGGCGGTGCTGCTGGTGATGTTTCTGGTGCTGGCAGTTAAGCTGTTTGCGCTGCAAATTTTGAATACCGATGTTTATTCTTCGATTTCCAGCAACAACCAGATGCGTATTGTATCACAGCCGGCCAAGCGCGGTGATATTTATGACCGCAACGGTATCATGCTGGCAGGGTCGGAGATTTGCTATGAAATATGCGTTTCCACGGCGGCCTCACGGGGGGATGAGGTAAATACGCTGGCCAATAATCTGGCGGCGTACTTAAAAGACCCCGAACTGACAGCGGAGGCTATTTTGGACAAGGTAAAATCCAATCCCCGTGCCTATCAGCCGGTGGTCATCACTACCATTGAGGCGGAGGGCAACCAGCATTTGTTGGCGGCGTTGGAGGAGAACCGTGATGATCTGCCCGGCCTGCTGATTATTGAGGAGCCGCGGCGAGTGTACCCCGGCGGCAATTTGGCCAGCCATCTTTTGGGGCAAATGGGCCAAATCAGCGATACCGATGAGGAACTGCTGGACAGCTATGCTTATCTGGCGACTGACTGGGTTGGTAAGGCCGGCTTGGAGAAAACCATGGAGCGTTTTGCCAACAGCGAGGGCGAGGAGATCGGTTTGCGTGGGCAGCGTGGCTTGCAAATTTTGGAGGTAAACTCCAAAAACCGTATTGTGCGTACTGTTTCCAGCGAGCCAAGCGTATCGGGCAATTCTCTGGTGTTGACGCTGGATGCCAAGGTGCAGGCGGCGATGGAAAAATCGCTGAAAGATACTGTTGCCAAAATCAGTAAGTCCCGCCCCAAGGCGCAGGCCGGCGCCGGCGTATTGCTGGATGTTAAAACGGGTGCGGTGCTGGGTTTGGCATCTTACCCGGATTATGAGCCGGAGAATTTTATTATCGGCCTGGATGGCGAGCTTTCCTCTTATTATTATGATGAAAAATTAAAGCCGACTTATAACCGTGCGGTGTCGGCGGCTTATCCTGTGGGATCTACCTTTAAGGTCAGCACGGCGCTGGCGGCGCTGGTAAGCGGTGTGGTCGATGCCGAAACCGAGGTTTTGTGCAGCGCCGAAACCTGGACGATTGAAAAAGCCAAGTGCACCAAAGAGCACGGCTGGGTGAATATGCGGGAGGCGATGGCGGTTTCCTGCAACACTTATTTTCAGGATGTGGCGGCCATGGCCGGCATTGAAAATATGTATGATACCTTTAAGAAGCTGGGATATGGCCAGCTTACCGGCATTGAACTTACGGGCGAATCCCGAGGCCTCTTGGCTAACCCGGAGTATAAGCAGCTGAACTTTGAGGGGCGCGATGCGGTTTGGCACCGTTATGACACGCACTATATGGCCATTGGGCAGGGTTACAGTTATTACACGCCGCTGCAAATGGCGCAGGCTGTGGCCACCATTGCCAACGGCGGTGTGCGTATGCAGCCGCATCTGGTGGATAAAATTGTGGATTACCAAGGCGAAACGGTGTATCAATGGCAGCCGCGTGTGATGGATGAAATTGAAATCAGCGATTATGCCGGACGGGTGCTGCGTGACAGTATGATTGCGGTAACGCAGGACGGCGGCACGGGTTATTCTATGTTTGGCAATTACCCGGTTACGGTGGCAGCCAAAACAGGCACGGCGCAGACAGGCCTGGCCGGTGATGATAAGAACAAAGACTATCATGGCTGGTTTATTGCTTATGCCCCGGCGGAGGACCCGCAGGTAGCCTTTGCCGGCATGATTGAATACGGTTATCACGGTTATGCCTCGGCAGGTGCGGTGTGCAAGGCGGCCTTTGACGCTTATTTTGGCTATGAGGGCCTGACAACTGCCCCGGTTTACTCATCCGTGGTGGAATAATATTATGAATAACATTATGAATAACATTATGAAAAGATAAAGGGGAGATTATCGGCAGATTTTGACGATTTTGGCAGACGAAAAAACTTATCAGTATGATTACCGTGCAATTTGCCCGAATATAGCGTTTTATGCTGTAATTTGGCGTTAAATTTGCGGTATTTGGCCAAGGAAACGTCCATAAAACCTTAGAATTTATGATAGCAAAAGCAATCAACGAATTTTTTTGAGGGAGGCGTAAGGATTTGGTTAGAACAGAAGAAAGTATTATATTGATACCGGACACAGCCTTGGTGCAGCGCACGCTGCGCTCTGGCCAGAGGCTTAAATTTAACGGTAATGTGCTGGTGCTGGGGGATGTCAACCCCGGTGCCGAGATTATCGCCACCGGCCATGTGGTTATCATGGGCGCACTTAGGGGTGTGGTCCATGCCGGGGCCGAGGGGGATAAAACCGCTACCGTTACCGCGCTTACTCTGTTGCCGACACAAATCCGCATAGCTTCCTGCATCACCCGTCCGCCTGACGGTTTGCCTGCCCCGGACGCTTATTGCCCCGAGGTGGCACGCTTAAAAGGCGACGAGGTGGTTATCGAAAAATATGTTGTCAGCAAATAAGCTATGTAAAAAAGCTAAGGATTGAGGAGGAAATTTTATGGGAGTTGTATATGTCGTGACTTCCGGCAAGGGCGGTGTGGGCAAAACCACCACCACCGCCAATCTGGGCGCGGGGCTGGCCAAAATGGGCAAGCAGGTGGCCATGCTGGATACTGATATCGGATTGAGAAATCTGGATGTGGTGCTGGGGTTAGAAAACCGCATTGTTTATGATGTGGTGGATGTGATACAGGGGCGCTGCCGCTTGAAGCAGGCGCTTATCAAAGACAAACGCTTTGAGAATATGCACTTGCTGCCCGCTGCCCAAACCAAGGACAAAACGGCGGTTTCCGAGCAGCAAATGGTAGAGCTTATCAACACGCTGCGGCCGGATTTTGACTATATCATCATTGATTGCCCGGCCGGTATTGAGCACGGCTTCAAAAATGCGATTGCCGGTGCGGACAAGGCCATTGTGGTGACTGCGCCCGAGGTTTCGGCGGTGCGGGATGCCGACCGGATCATCGGCCTGTTGGAGGCGCATGGTCTGGGCGAGCCTTACCTTATCATCAACCGCATACGCCCGCGCATGGTGCAAAGCGGTGATATGATGTCGGTGGAGGATATGCTGGAAATTTTGGCGGTGGATCTGCTGGGTATTGTGCCCGATGATGACTCCATCGTTACATCCACCAACCGGGGCGAGCCGGCGGTGTTGGACCAGTTTTCCAAGGCAGGGCAGGCTTATCGCAATATCACCCAAAGATTGTGCGGGGCCGAGGTGCCGCTGCTGGATTTGACGGAAAAAGACGGCTTTTTTAGCCGCTTAAAGACCTTGTTTGCGAGTCGATGAAGAAGGAGGGCCGATGATGAGTTTTTCGGAATTGCTGACAAAATTTTTCCCCAAGGATGAAAATAAAAAAGATGATAAGAACCACGGCAGTAAGGATATTGCCAAGGAGCGTCTGCGTCTGGTGCTGGTGCAGGACAGAGGCAACAGTATTCCCGATGAAATGCTGCTGAAACTGCGCTCGGAGCTGATTGATGTGATTTCGCGTTATATGGTGATTGATGAATCGCAGCTGGATATGGGTTTTAATAAGAGTGAGGGCGAGATTGCGCTGGTGGCCAGCATACCGGTGGTGCGTATCAAGCAATAATGCCTGTTTGGCAAAATTATGCTGTTTGGGATTAGATTTGGGATTTGGATTTGGGAGCTTAGATAAAAGTGTTTGATAAAAAAATGATTAAAAATGTGGACTGGCTTTTCGTCGGTCTGCTGCTTGTGCTGCTGGGTACCAGCCTGTTTGTGCTGGCCTCGGCGTCGGGCAATCTGGTTGCGTCCAAGCCGTATTATTTTGTGCAGCGGCAGGCCGTGTGGATGCTGTTGGGCGTGCTGGTGGCTGCCGCAGTTGCCTGGTTTAATTACCGTGATTTGGAGAAATGGACCAAACCGGCTTATGCGTTGATGCTTATGCTGCTGGTGGCGGTGCTGCTGGTTCCCCCGCGAGAGGGTGTTGAGGCCGCGCGATGGCTTTATTTTGGCTCATTTACTTTTCAGCCGTCTGAGCTGGGCAAGCTGGTGGTAATTGTGTCGCTGGCGGCTTATCTTGCCCGTAATCAGCACCGGATAAAGGATTGGCGGGTTTTCTGGGGGGCGATTGCGCTGACATTTGTGCCCATGCTGCTGATTTTGAAGGAGCCTGACCTTGGTACATCCCTGGTATTCGGTTTTATCATGGTGGTGATGATGTGGCTGGCCGGAATCCCCCGCAAACGGGTGCTGGTGCTGCTGCTGATAGTTTTTCTGCTGGTGGGTGTGGTTTTTGTCGATTTGTGGTTTGCTACCGACGGCTTTACTCACCTGGCCGAGGATTTGCCGCTGCCCCTGCCGATGCGTACATACCAGCTTAACCGATTGATTATTTTCATAAATCCGGAGATGGACCCCACCGACGCCGGCTATCAGATAATCCAGTCCAAGGTGGCGATAGGCTCGGGCGGCTTGCTGGGCAAGGGTTACGGCGAAGGCTCTCAGGTGCAGAACAACTTTTTGCCTACCCACCATACCGATTTTATTTATGCTGTGGTGGGCGAGGAGTTGGGATTCATTGGGTCGCTGTTTGTGCTGCTGCTGTATGTCGGCTTGCTGCTGCGGGCGGTGCGTATTGCCTTATCGGCCGGTGATTTATTTGGCTCGCTGATAGTCTCGGGCATTGTGGCCATGCTGCTGTTCCAAATCTACACCAACATTGGCATGACGATTGGTCTGATGCCGATTACCGGTATTACGCTGCCGTTTTTCAGTTACGGCGGCACCAGCTTGCTTATCAATATGGTGGCGGTGGGTTTAATTCTCTCCGTTAACATAAGAAGCTCGGTAAAACTTTTTTAATCAAATAAAACTTGTTCTAAACAGCTTGCCCTCCGGCATAGCAATATAGCGTATCTGCCATATTTGCTATGTTTGGAGGGTTTTCTGATGATTAAATTGCGGAACATTATCATATTTCTTCTGCTGCTTAATTTGTGGCCACAGGCGGTATGGGCGGCCGATGTACCGGCCCTGGATGCCGAGGCTTATGTGTTGATGGCGGCAGACAGCGGTGAGATTTTGGCATCATCCAATGCTGATGCCAAGCGCTACCCGGCCAGCACTACCAAGATTATGACGCTGGTGTTGGCTTTGGAGGCGGTTGAGCGCGGTGAGGCCCAGCTTGATGACACCGTGACTACCAGCGAATATGCGGCAAGTATGGGCGGTTCTCAGGTGTATTTGTACCCCGGAGAAACCAGAACGCTGGAAGAAATGCTGATTGCGGTGGCGGTGGGCAGCGGTAATGATGCCAGCGTGGCTGTGGCTGAGCATATCGGCGGCACCATGGGCAGCTTTGTGGAGATGATGAACAAACGGGCGGCTGAATTGGGGATGACGGGCACTCATTACGCCAATCCGCACGGTCTGCATGATGCCGAGCATTATACTACTGCGGCCGATATGGCCAAACTGGCACATCATGCCATAAGTGTGCCGGGGTTGTTGGATTACACCGGCATTTATGAATATCAGTTCCGCGGAGAGCCGAAACCGTTGGTGCTGTGGAATACCAACCGCCTGTTAAAGTGGTATGACGGTACCGATGGCCTGAAAACCGGCTATACATCAGAGGCCGGGCGCAATTTGGTGGCCACGGCCAAGCGCGGCGATATGCGGCTTATCAGCGTGGTGATGGGGGTGGTGCCCGTGCACGGGCATTTTACCGAGTCTATGGAGCTGCTGAATTACGGCTTTAACAATTATGCTTATCAGCTGCTGTACCCGGCAGGGCAGGCGATTTGTGCAGTACCGGTGGCCAAAGGTGCGGCTGATACGGTGGATGCCGTGCTGCAAAATCCGGCCGGTGTGCTTAGCAAATTGGGCGAGGGCGGTGAGTTTACCACCGAAATTAAGGTTACAGAGCTGCCCACTGCCCCGATTACCGCCGGCCAACAGTTGGGAGAGCTGCAAATTTTGAAGGACGGCCAGATTATCAACACGCTGCCGCTGCTGGCCGAAAGCGCGGTGGAGAAGATGAACCTGCTGCAAGGCTGGCGGCAGATTATCGGCTCAATCTGTTCATTTAATTATTAGTTTATAAGGCAACTTTGGCCTGCCCGCGCCTGTTTGGCAGTTGGGCAGGCTTTGCTGCGTAATGGCCAAAATTTTATCTTACGCCATAATCTCAGCAGGAAATCGGGGCCGGCAGGGCGAATATTTTAATTGTCCACCAAATATATAGGTTTTGTGATAATTTATATAGGATTTATATTGGTGGGTTATAATATAGAAAGATCATAGTGTAGAAAGAGGTTGGGGGGATTTATTTTGCACGGTTTGCCGTCTTTGATTACTGATTTGGCGTTGATTTTGCTGCTGGCCGGTTTTACCACGCTGCTTTGCAAGAAGTTTAAGCAGCCGCTGGTTTTGGGGTATATTCTGGCCGGTTTTTTATGTGGGCCGGTGGTCAGCTTTTTGCCCACCGTGGCCGACCATGAAAATATCACTCTGTGGTCGGAAATCGGCGTGATATTTTTGTTGTTTGCGGTGGGGTTGGAGTTTAGTATTCACAAGCTGGTGTCTGTTGGTATGGCGGCCATATTGTCAGCCCTGTTTGAGGTCAGCGGCATGATGCTGCTGGGTGTGCTGCTGGGCCAGGCCTTTGGCTGGTCGATGATGGACAGTATCTTTTTGGGCGGTATGCTGGGTGTTTCCTCCACCATGATTGCCATTAAGGCGCTGGAAGATTACGGCATGAAGCAGCAGAAATTTGCCGGTTATGCCATTGGTACGCTGATTATCGAGGACATTGTGGCCATCTTCCTGATGGTGATTTTGTCAACGCTGGCGGTCAGCCAGGGGTTCAGCGGCTTTGATTTGCTGGCCACGATTGCTCAGCTGCTGTTTTATCTGTCCATTTGGTTGATACTGGGTATTTATCTGCTGCCCACCTTCCTTAATAAGGTTAAGGACTTGCTGAATGATGAGATGCTGCTGGTGCTGTCGCTGGGTGTTTGCCTGGGCATGGCCTGGATTGCCGATTTGCTGGGCTTTTCTTCGGCGCTGGGTGCGTTTATGGCCGGTTCGATTTTGGCAGGCACGGTACACGCCCATAAGATTGAGCATCTGGTTACCCCCTGCAAGGATTTGTTTGGGGCGGTGTTCTTTGTTTCGGTTGGTTTGATGGTAGAGCCGGCTACGCTGGCCGAATATTGGCTGCCCATTTTGCTGATTACCGTGGTGACGGTGGTGGGCAAAATCGTTACCTTGTCGCTGGGTATGATGGCTGCCGGCAAGGATATTCAAACCTCGGTTTCCTCGGCCTTCTGCCTGACGCAGATCGGTGAATTTTCTTTTATTATTGCCACGCTGGGCACTACGCTGGGCGTTACCGGTGATTTTCTGTACCCGATTATTGTGGCGGTTTCGGTGATTACAGCCTTCGGTACTCCTTTGATGCTTAATTATGCCGAGCCTTGTGCGCGTTGGCTTTCCGGCATTATGCCCAAAAACCTGTTGAGGAAATGGGAGAAATATGCCAAAAATGATGATGACAATGCGCTGCTGGATAAGGATTGGCGGGCCTTTGGCAGCAGTTATCTCGGCACCACGCTGCTGTACTCTGTTATCTCTCTGGGGCTGATCATACTGGGGATTTCGTGGCTGGCACCGTTGCTGGACGGTTTGCCGTTTGGCAAGGTGTTGACCTGCGTGCTGGTTTACATTTGCATTTTGCCGTTTATCCGCCAGCTTTTAATCTACCGCAACCCTTACATGACATCGCTCTGGTTAAAGGGGTTAAAGAACCGTGTGCCGCTGATAGTGCTGATGGTGATGCGCGTACTGATTGCCATGTTCCTTACGCTGACGCCGTTGTATTGGCTGTTCCGTCTGCATCCTGTGCTGATTATGGTGTTTGGAGCTTTGTTGACCGGCCTGCTGTTCCGCTTCAATAAATTTACCAGTATGTATTTGAAGATTGAAGCGCGCTTTCTGGCCAATTTCAATGAGCGGCAGCTTTCCGAGCAGCACGGTGATAAAGCTGATTTTGGACATAATCTTAATGAAACCCGTATGGTGCGTCAATTTATCTGCACCGATACCTGTTCGGCCAACGGCGCTGCGCTGGTGGATCTGGACTGGGGGCGGCTGTATCACTTAAAGGTCATCAAGATCAAGCGCGGCCGTCATCATATCAACATCCCCGAGCGAAATGAGAAGCTGCATACCGATGATATTGTGCTGCTGCTGGGCGATGCCAAGGATTTGGAAAACTTTGCTTATATTGCCAAGCGTAATAATTTGCTGCGACCTGCCGATGAGTCTGTGATGAGTTTGAAGGATTATATTGAGCATCAAAACAATGAATCGGGCGAGGATCAGTTGTATTGCTGTGCGGTGCTGCTGGATGATTCCACCGGTTATGTCGGCAAAACTATTCGTGATTCCTCTTTGAAGCAGGATTTGAGCTGCTTTTTGTTGGGGGTAGAGCGTCACAAGCTGCCGATTATCGACCCGAGCCCCAATTTCCTGCTGGAAAAAGGTGATTTGGTGTGGGTGCTGGGGCCGCAGCACATGGGCAAACTGCTGGTGAACAAGGGTTTAGTATAATTAAATTGATATAATTTAATCTGCAAAATATAAGACTCTGTCGGTAAAATCCGGCGGAGTCTTTTTAATTGCAGATGGACATATTCGACAAAATATATTACAATATTTATATAAGTATGTGATTGGAGAGGTGTTGCCTGATGTTTAAGTTGTTGGATAAAAAGCTTTTGGCTGTTTTGGCGGCGCTGCTGGCGGTGTTGATGTTGGCCGGCTGCGGCAAAGATGATAAACCCGCAGATATGCCGGATGAGCCGGTGCAAACCCCCGTAGATGTGCCGGTGGATGACCCGGTGGACGAAACGCTTACCGATGTGGCTGATCCTAAGGTGGCGGAGATGATCAAAGCCGGTGTGTTGGTGGGAGATTTCAGCTATATTGATATGGGGTCGCAGGCGAAAAGCACCGTGCCCTATACCGAGATGTATCAGATAGATGAAGATAAACTGTTTCTGGTGCAGGAGCATTTTAGTTATGCCAGTGATATTTTGCTGACTGTGTATAATATGAAAACCGGTGAGGTTGAGCGCCAGACCACAGTACCCATTTCTGATTTCATCAATACGGAGATATATGATGACAAGATTATTTTGAAAGATGAGAAGGAATTTTACTGGCTGCCGCTTGATTTGCAGAAACCGGCGGAATGTGTGGCCCTGCCGCAGGTGATGTTTGAGGGTGAAAGTGAATATACGCCCAGCTATACTGTGTCCTCGGATTTGCAGCACATTGTTTACAGCAGTAGCGAGTTGGGCATGAATTGGTATGACCGCCGTACCGGAGAGCTGCGCCAGATGTTGATGCCTTACACCGCGCCGTACTCTTATATCGAAGATTTTAACTGGTGGTCATCTCCTTATGGCCTCAGCTTTTTGACGGGAGACCGCCAGGTGATGTTTATGGTGGCCGGTGTGGATGTTGCCAACGGCCTGTGGGTGGTGGATATGCAGGGCCAGCGTGATTGGCTGGTGACCTCCGAGGATTTGGGTGATATATGGTATATGGCCTATGATATTAACTGGTCGGCCGAGAAGTTTGCGGCCCAGCCGGTTACCAAAACCGAGCGTGTGACCAAAGACGGCCAGACTTATGCGCAATCTTATGTGCGGATGATTGACGTGCGTAATTCTGAGCTGACGGAGTGGGCCAAGGTTGACTTCCCGGTGGAGACTTTTATTACCGCCTTTAACGATGATTATTTTACCTTTAACATTCAGTATGACACGCATACCGATTTGATGTTGGTTGACAAGGCCACCCTGACCCCCAAAAAGGTGCTTACGGTGGATAATTGCTTTGTGGAGGCCGACGGCATAACCGAGGATGGGCGCGTGCTGTTTGTCTGCACTCCCACCATTGACAGCGAATTTTTTGAGCAGGACTTTACTTTTACCGGCCTGACTGCCGCGGCAGAGTAAATCAACCGCATATTATTGCTGATTGGCCGACATTTTTCTTGGCGATTTGACATAGATTTTACATTAACTGTATTTTAGATTTTACATACCAATCCTAAAATAAAAATCGTAGTGTGGGATATTATCTGGGATAATGAAAACGATTTTTCAATTTGCTGCTGCGGTTGGCCGCATTTGAAAGCAGCAATTACTTATACAGAAAGGATTATATACATGATTGATTTTAGTACAAAAAAAGGTTTTATCTGCGATATGGACGGTGTAATCTACCACGGTAATAAAGTGCTGCCGGGCGTTGTAGAGTTTATCGACTGGCTGTACCGGGAAAATAAAAAGTTTCTTTTCCTGACGAATAACAGCGGCTATACCCCCCGTGAATTGCAGCAAAAGCTGGCCCGCATGGGGCTGGATGTTTCCGAGGAGCATTTCTATACCAGTGCATTGGCAACCGCCGCGTTTCTTAAAGAACAATTTCCCGGCTGCTCTGTGTATGCCATTGGGGAAGCCGGACTGTTTAATGCACTCTATGATGCGGGAATCACGATGAACGATGTGAACCCGGATTACGTCGTGATTGGCGAAGGCAAAAGTTACTCGCTGGACACCTTGACTAAGGCCACCAATCTGGTCTTGAAAGGAGCGAAGCTGATTGGCGCCAACTCTGACCTGACAGGCCCCATTGAACACGGAATTGCGCCTGCCTGCCGTGCCTTGATTGCCCCGATTGAGCTTGCCACCGGAAAACAGGCTTATTTCTGCGGCAAACCCAATCCGTTAATGATGCGTACCGGGTTAAATATTCTGGGCTGCCATTCGGCCGAAGCGGTTATGGTGGGTGACCGTATGGATACGGACGTGGTTTCCGGCATGGAATGTGGTATGTCCACCGTTTTGGTGCTGTCAGGCGTTTCTAATCGTGAAACGATCAATACCTTTGCTTATCGGCCTACGATGGTGCTGGATGGGGTCGGTGATATTGCAGCTATTGCCGACGCACAAAGAAAATAATACATAAATAATATATAGAAGCGTGGATGTTCATTGGGGCACCCACGCTTTATTATTTGCCGGCATTTTTAAGTTTAAGCAAATTTTAGTTGATGATTTGACTTAGATTTCACATATCTTGTATTTTTGATTTCACATTGGAATCTTAGAATGATAAACGTAGCAAGGAAAACAAACATAAATAGAAAACAAGCACAAGTAGTTGTCTGAAAGGAGACACAGAAATGAAAAAGATCATTACAATGATGATGGTTGGTGTTATTGCAATTTGCGCTTTGGCAGGCTGTGGCGGCCCCAAGACTACCGGTTCTGTTTCCACCGATGGTTCCACCTCTATGGAGAAGGTGATTGGTGCGCTGGGCGAGGCCTTCCAGAATGACACCGGTATCAGCTTTACCTACAATCCCACCGGCTCTGGTTCCGGTATTAAGGCTGTTCAGGAAGGCCGCTGTGACATCGGACTTTCCTCCCGTGATTTGAAGGCCGAGGAAAAGGAAGCCGGGCTTAGCGCAACTGTTCTGGCCTATGACGGCATCGCCATTATTGTAAACCCTGAAAACCCCGTTTCTGATTTGAGTCTGGAAACCATCGCCAAAATTTATACCGGTGAGATCACCAACTGGTCTGAGGTTGGCGGCAGTGATGCTGAGATCGTTCTGATCGGCCGCGAAGCCGGCTCCGGTACCCGTGACGGTTTTGAGTCCATCACCGATACCGAGGATGCCTGCAAATACCGTCAGGAACTGACTTCTACCGGTGACGTTATCACCACGGTTTCACAGAATCCCGGTGCAATCGGCTACGCCTCTGTTGCTTCCGTTAAGGATACTGTAAAGGCTGTAACGGTTGACGGTATTGCACCCACCGAGGCTACTATCAAGGATGGCAGCTATGTAGTACAGCGCCCCTTTGTACTGGTAACCAAGACCGGTGTTGAACTGAGTGACGCAGCATTTAAGTTCTTCACCTACATAACTTCCTCCGATGCCAACGAGATCATCGCAGGTGCCGGTGTTGTGCCCGCAAACTAATGACAATGCAGCAGCGGCGGCCATGCTACGGACCGCCGCTATTTTGCTATGAGGAATCATATATGAAGAAACAAGAGTATCATCCGTTTGAAGATAATGCCGGGGAATTTCAGGATAAACTGTTTGAAACCAGAATTGAAGCGGTGAATTTGGCTTATAAAAAAGCACCAAAAAGCGAATGGGCCAAATACGCCGAGCGAATGATTCACATTATTTTTCTGCTGCTGGGTTTGATTACTGTCGGCTGTGTACTGCTGATTACGGTTTATCTGGTAATCTCCGGTATCCCTGCCATTCGTGAGATCGGCCCGGTGGACTTTCTGTTTGGCAGGGAATGGGCATCTACTGCCGCCGAGCCGAGATACGGAATTCTGCCGTTTATCCTGACCAGTATTTACGGTACTGCCGGTGCAATTGTGATAGGCGTTCCGGTTGGCTTTATGACTGCCGTGTATCTCTCCAAACTGGCATCTCCCAAGGTTAAATCCGTGATGCAGTCTGCGGTGAGCCTGCTGGCCGGTATCCCTTCCGTTGTGTATGGTCTGGTGGGTATGCTGGTGCTGGTTCCCGGAATCAGAAAGGTTTTTAATGTGCCTGACGGCGCAAGTTTGCTTGCCGCAATTATCGTTCTGGCAATTATGATCCTGCCTTCCATCATCAAGATGTCCGTCACCGCTTTGGATGCCGTCCCCAAGGAATACGAGGATGCTTCTCTCGCTCTTGGTGCAACGCCCATTGAAACTTATTTTAAGGTATCTGTTCCTGCTGCCAAAAGCGGTATCGCAGCTGCGGTCGTGCTGGGGGTGGGCCGTGCGATAGGTGAGGCTATGGCGGTTATGATGGTGGCCGGTAATGTGCCTAATATGCCCGATTCCCTGTTCCAGAGTGTCCGCTTCCTGACTACTGCGGTATCCAGCGAGATGGCCTATTCCAGCGGCTTGCAGCAGCAGGCGCTGTTCTCCATAGCCTTGGTATTGTTCCTGTTTATTATGCTGATCAATGCCATGCTCAACTTCTTCCTGAAACAGGAAAAGGAGTAACTTATGCAAAATCAATTTTTATCAGAAAAAAGAAAAGGCTATGAAGTGCTGATGAAAGCACTTATGCTGTTATCCGTCGGCCTTACCGCTGGCTTGGTGTTGTTTCTGCTGGTCTATGTGCTGATGAAGGGTATTCCCAATATTACCTGGGAACTGCTATCCACCAAGCCCAGCTATCTGACCGAAAAAATCGGTATTTTACCTGACATTCTGAACACCGTATATATTGTGCTGGCTGCGCTGCTGATCGTGCTGCCGTTGGGTGTGGGGGCGGCAATATATCTGACCGAGTATGCCTCGAACCGGAAAGTGGTGAGTATCATTGAATACGCTGCCGAAACTCTTTCCGGTATTCCGTCCATTATTTACGGTCTGGTGGGTATGCTGCTGTTCTCCAACAGCATGGGTACCTGTCTGCTGGCCGGTGCGCTGACCTTGGTGATTATGAACCTGCCGACCATCATGCGTACCACTCAGGAGAGCCTGAAAACTGTTCCCCAATCATATCGCGAGGGCGCATTTGGTTTGGGAGCAGGTAAGTGGCGGGTTGTTCGTACCGTAGTCCTACCCGGCTGTGTGGATGGCGTTATCACCGGTGCTATTTTATCTGTCGGCCGAATCTTGGGTGAATCTGCCGCATTGCTATTTACCGCGGGTTTTGCACACACGGTGCTGACCTTTCCTCTGGGAATGAAGAGCCCCGGCGCAACACTGACCGTTGCCCTTTATTTTTACGCCAAAGAACAGGGTGAGTTCGGTGTGGCCTTCGCCATCGCCGCCATTCTGATGGTGCTTACCGTACTGATCAACTTTGCGGCAGCATTGGTGCAGAGATACTTTGCCAAAAGGAGAAGTTTATGAGTAATATCATTACAGTGAAAGATATGTGTCTGTGGTACGGCGACCACAAGGCACTGAATAATGTAAACATTGACATCCCCGAAAAGAGTATTACCGCTTTTATCGGCCCCTCTGGCTGCGGTAAGTCAACTTTTCTTAAAACCTTGAACCGTATGAACGATTTGATCCCCGGCGTGAAGATTACCGGTGACATCCGTTATGAGGCTAAGGATATTTTTGGCAGGGATGTGGATGTGAACAATCTCCGCAAGGAGATTGGCATGGTGTTCCAGAAGCCCAATCCTTTCCCCATGAGTATTTATGACAATGTTGCCTACGGCCCCCGTACTCACGGAATCACCAACAAGGTGCAGCTGGATGAGATTGTGGAGCAGGCTCTGCGTGATGCGGCTATTTGGGATGAGGTAAAGGACAGATTGAAGAAGAATGCCCTTGGGATGTCCGGCGGTCAGCAGCAGCGCCTGTGTATTGCCAGAGCGCTGGCTGTTCAGCCTAAGATTTTGTTGATGGATGAGCCTACCTCTGCCCTTGACCCTATCTCCACCTCCCGTATTGAGGAGCTGGTTATGGAACTGAAAGAAAAGTACACCATTGTTATAGTTACTCACAATATGCAGCAGGCCGTCCGTGTATCCGATTATACTGCTTTCTTCCTGCTTGGTGAGTTGGTGGAATTCGGCAAGACTGATGATATTTTCTCTCAGCCGAAGGATAAGCGCACCGAAGATTACATTACAGGCAGATTTGGTTGATGGCAGACTGGGTTAATGGAGGATAAGAGTATAATATGAGAAACCGATTTGATGAACAGCTTTTTGAGCTGAACAGGGAAATTATTGAAATGGGTTCCATGTGCGAGGATGCTATCGCATCTGCATCTAAGGCGCTTAGTACAGGCGACATGGAGCTTGCCGCCAAGGTATGTGAAAACGGCTCTGCTATTGACCGGATGGAGCGAGATATTGAAGACCGCTGCATGAAGCTGCTGCTGCATCAGCAGCCGGTTGCCCGTGATCTCCGTCTGATTTCTGCTGCCTTAAAGATGATTACCGATATGGAGCGCATTGGTGACCAGGCAGAGGATATTGCGGAAATCGTTACCTTCCTTAACGGTCACACCATGGAAGGCATGGAAATGATTGAGGAAATGGCCCATGAAACCATTAAGATGGTGACGGCCAGCGTAGATGCCTTTGTTAAGAAAGATATTGAACTGGCCAAAAAGGTAATTGCCCGTGATGATGTGGTGGATGACTATTTTTCACGGGTAAAGTGTGGTATAATAACTTTAATTGCCGAAAATCACGCTGACGGTGAATTTGCCCTTGACCTTTTGATGATTGCCAAGTATTTGGAACGCATCGGAGACCATGCAACCAATATTGCCGGGTGGGTGATTTATTCCATGACAGGAACACACAAGGAGGTGTGAATATGATATGGTGCGTAGAGGATGATGCAAGTATTCGTGATATTGAATTATATGCATTAAACTCCGCCGGTTTTGCAACCAAAGGCTTTGAGGACGGTATTTCCGCATGGGAAGAGCTGAAAAAAGAAAAGCCGGAGCTGATTGTTCTGGATGTTATGCTGCCCGGCATGGACGGAATTGAGATTTTGACCAGAATGAAGGATTCCGTGGAATACAGCAAAATTCCTGTTATTATGGCTACTGCCAAAGGACAGGAATATGACCGTATCCGCGGTCTGGATTTGGGTGCTGATGATTATATCGTAAAGCCTTTCAGTATTATGGAGATGGTGTCCAGAGTAAAGGCGGTCTTGCGCCGAAGTCAGCCTCAGCAGGTAGCCAAGCTGTTGAAGGTGGGCGGTTTGACAGTAAATCTGGATGAGCATACTGTTGTTGTGGATGGCAGCCGGGTTCAGCTTACTTACAAGGAATT
Source organism: Bacillota bacterium (assembly GCA_017397935.1). Taxonomy (GTDB): domain Bacteria; phylum Bacillota; class Dehalobacteriia; order UBA4068; family UBA4997; genus Avidehalobacter. The sequence continues at coordinate 75,284 of JAFQHN010000015.1, read as the reverse complement.
TGAGCTGCTGCGTATGTTTCTTTCTCATCCCGGCATGGTTTATACCAGAGAGCAGCTGTTCTCTCAGGTATGGAACATGGAATACATGGGTGACTCCCGCACTCTGGATTCACATATACGTACATTACGCCAAAAATTGGGCGGCTACGGCAAGATGATTGAAACCGTGCGTAATGTTGGTTATCGCTGGGAGGCAGGCTATGACAAGTAAAATCTTTAAGTCTATCCTCTCGGTGGCAATCGCTGTGCTGCTGGCAAGCCTTGTTATCATCACCGGTGTGCTGTATCAGTATTTTGGGACTATGCAGGAGTCTCAGCTGAAAGATGAGTTAAGTCTGGCGGCCAAAGCAACCCAGCAGCTTGGCGAAAGCTATCTGCAAAACCTGGATTCCGACAGATACCGTCTGACTTGGGTTGATGATGACGGCACGGTTATTTTTGACAGCCACGCAGACGCGGCTACCATGGAAAACCACGCAGGCCGAGAGGAGATCAGGGAGGCGTTGGTTTCCGGTACAGGCAGCAGCACCCGCCAGTCATCTACGCTGACGGAGCAGACCATTTATGAGGCAACCCGCCTGGAAGACGGCAGTGTTCTTCGTATCTCCGTCAGCCGGGCAACAGCCTTGGTTCTGGTATTTGGTATGCTGCAACCGATTATCATTGTTCTGGTGATTGCCCTGCTGCTTTCATCATGGTTGGCCAACCGCATGGCAAGGAGAGTGGTGGAGCCGCTGAACAGGCTGAATCTGGAAAACCCGATGGAAAATGAAGCTTATGAGGAGCTGTCTCCTTTGCTGCACAGAATCCACGCACAGCACTTGGAAATCAACAGCCAAATGCGGGAATTACAGCACAAGCAGGATGAATTTGACCAGATTACCGGTAATATGAAAGAGGCGCTGGTGCTGCTGGATAATACAGGCAGAATTCTTAGTATCAATACTGCGGCGAGGATGCTGTTCGGTGCCGGTAAAGCCTGTATCGGGGAAGATTTTCTGACCATTGACCGCAAGCATAATATGTGTCTGGCGCTGCAAGAAGCCTATGTAAACGAACACGCCGGTTTCCGTGATAGCAAAAACGGCAGAGAGTATCAGTTTGACCTAAACCGCATTGACTCTGACGGAAATAATCACGGCATGGTTATTCTGGCCTTTGATATTACCGAACAGGTAAATGCCGAAAAACACCGCAGGGAGTTTACCGCCAATGTGTCACATGAACTGAAAACGCCGTTGCAGTCCATCATCGGCTCTGCCGAGCTTATGGAGAACGGCATTGTAAAAGAGGAGGATGTTCCCCGTTTTGTAGGCCATATCCGCCAGGAAGCATCCAGACTGGTGTACCTGATTGACGATATTATTCGTCTTTCTCAACTGGATGAGGGCGCTGAAATGCCCCGGGAGGATGTGTCTCTTAAAGTTATTGCTGATGAGGTTTGCGCAAATCTTGCAGATGCCGCCAGGCTGAAAGGTGTTTCTCTGGAAGTGACCGGTGATGATGGCGTGGTCAACGGTGTCCGCAGATTGCTGTATGAAATTGTTTATAATCTCTGCGACAATGCCATAAAATATAACAATCCCGGCGGCAGGGTGAGGGTGACTGTTGCCGGGAAGCCGGGTGAGATCCTGTTAAGCGTGCAGGATACCGGCATCGGAATTTCCCCAGAGCATCATGACAAGGTGTTTGAGCGCTTTTACCGCGTGGATAAGAGCCATTCCAAGCAGTCGGGCGGCACCGGACTGGGGCTTTCCATCGTAAAGCACGCTGTGCAGTATCATCATGGTAAAATCACCGTGGAAAGTGAGCCGAACAAGGGAACCACAATTTCCGTTTTGTTTGATACCGGAGCATAATAAAAAGAACCGCACTTTTGGCCAGGTTGGTCAGCAGTGCGGTTTTAATATTTGTGATAAGTTATTTTGGTGCAAAAAATAACAGCCCACATCGGCTGCTGATAAAAAAGTTGGTGCCGAAGACCGGACTTGAACCGGTACGAAGTTACCTTCGACGGATTTTAAGTCCGTTGCGTCTGCCTGTTCCGCCACTCCGGCAAATAAAAAAATGGAGGCGCCATCCAGATTTGAACTGGAGAATAAAGGCTTTGCAGGCCTCTGCCTTACCACTTGGCTATGGCGCCCCAACACAAAATATTTTAGCACATATTTACAGTAAATGCAAGCAAAATTTTCAGATAAAATAAAAATCTTTTGGCATGATGTGGGCAGGCATAGTTTTTCCGTGGAGACGGCATACTATACATAATCTGCCAAAACCCCACAGGAGGTGCGCCATGGCCCTGCATAAACCGCCCAAAACTTATCTGCTGAACAATTTGGAGAAAAACATCAGCCTGCTGCAAAATTATGTGGGCGATTACGGTGATATGGTCATCCGCCGCATTGAGCGTGAGGGCTGCCCGCCGGCGGCAGTAATTTATTTTGACGGTATGACGGACAAGGATGCGGTCAGCGAATTTATTATCAAGCCGCTGCTTAGATGCGCGGCTGATAATTTGCGGCAGCAGCCCGAGGATATTGCTGCCGGCTGCCTGTTGGTGGCGGATTGGCAATCGGCCGATAATGTGCAGGATTTTATGGACAGCCTTTTCTCCGGCAACTGCGGGCTGCTGTTTGATGGAACTGCTGCCGGCCTGTTTTTTGATTTGAAGGGCTTTGAACGCCGTGGTATTGCCGAACCTCAGACCGAGATTGTGGTGCGAGGCTCCCGTGAGGGGTTTATTGAGAACCTGAAAACCAATATGTCGCTGCTGAGAAGGCGGATAAAAACCCCCAATCTGTGCTTTGAGAATATGAAGCTGGGCACCGAGACCAACACCAACATTTGTCTGGCTTATATCCGCGGCCTGGCGGATCCTGATGTGATTGCCGAGGCCAGACGGCGGTTGCAGGCCATTGAGATTGACAGTATTCTGGAAAGCGGCTATATTGAGCAGCTGGTGGAGGATGAGCCGTGGTCGCCGTTTCCGACTATTGCCAACAGCGAGAAGCCGGATAAGGTGGCGGCCAAGCTGTTGGAGGGGCGGGTAGCGGTGCTGGTGGACGGTACGCCTTTTGTGCTGACGGCGCCCATGCTGTTTATGGAGAGCTTCCAGAGTGCCGAGGATTATTATGCCCGCCCGTTTATGGCCAGCATGGTGCGTTTTCTGCGGTTTATATCGTTTATCTTTGCGGTTTACGGGCCGGCGCTGTATATTGCGGTTTGCAGTTTTCATATCGAGCTGCTGCCCACCAATTTAATGCTGAACATCTGGCAGTCGGCAGGAGAAACGCCGCTTTCCGCCGGGTGGAGTGTGTTTTTTTATTCCCTGGTGTATGAGGTGGTACGGGAGGCCGGCATCAGATTGCCACGGCCGGTGGGGGCGGCAATCAGTATTGTCGGCGGCCTGGTAATCGGGGATATGGCGGTTAGTGCCGGTTTGATTTCGGCGCCGGTGGTGATAATTGTGGCTTTTACGGCGATTGCCATGTTTGTGGTGGATGCCCTGACCGATGCAGCGACAGTTCTGCGGTTTGGGTTTATTCTGCTGGCGTGGTGGCTGGGTTTTGGCGGTCTGCTGCTGGGTACGCTGTTGCTGCTGCTGCATTTGGTCAACTTAAAATCCTTTGGGGTAGCGTATATGGCACCTTTTGCGCCGCTTATTCCTTATCAGCTACGGGATTCTCTGGTGCGTTTTCCGTGGTGGCTGCTGGGGCGTCGGCCGCAAAATTTGACGGTGGGCAGTTTTTGGCGGCAAAAGGCTGAACAGCCGCCGGTTGGCAGTAATAATTGGGGAGCGGATAAGGAGTGAGAACAGCGTGAAAAATCTGCGCGTATTGGTTGCTTGGTGCTGTATGCTGTTGCCCTTGCTGGCCGGTTGTGATTTGACGGGCGATTTGAAGGATGTGGAGATGGTGCGGGCGCTTAGTGTGGATATTATAGATAATGTGGATATTTTAGATAGTGCGGATAAGGTTGAGGCGCAGGAAAACAGCAGCATGATAAGTGCCGCTGTGCATTTGCTGCACCGTGACCGCGCCTTGGAGGGCCAATATGCCGAAAGTTATTATCAGCTGACGGCGGAGGGCGATAGTCTGGCAGCGGCGTTGGGGCAGCTTTACGATGTGGGGGCCAAGCAGCTTAATTTTTCGCACACATCGTTGCTGGTGCTGGGTGAGCAGGCTGCACCGACCGAATTTTGGCTGGATTATGCGCTGCGCTCTCCTCAACTGCGGCCGACGGTATATCCCGTGGTTTGCGTGGGGCAGATAGAGGCTTTGCTGGCGGCAGATGAGCAGACTTTAAGCCCGATTTATCTGTTGAATAATTTGTCCGAGCCGATGGGCAGCAGTTATCCGGGTGTGTTCGGTGTTAGCTTGCAGGATTTTGTAGAGGACTTTTACCAAACCGGTATTGCGCCCGCCCTGCCGTTGGTGGAGAAAACAGCCGACGGGGTGGCTGCGGCAGGTCTGGCGGTTTATGCAGGGGACAAAATCGCCCTGCTGACCGACGATGATGCGGTTTTGGCGTGGCAGCTGTTGGTGCGTACCCCCTATCTCTACGGCATGGTGCTGGCGCTGGATGATGGGGTGGCCGTGCGTCTGCAAGGGGGGCAAATTTTTATACGATTGCAGCCGGTTGATAGGGCAGAGGATTTGCGCCCTGTGTGCGAGCTGGAATTGCAGGCCGATATTTTGAATAATCCTGCCGGGCTTGACACTCAGCAGGTTAGGGCGTTGTTAAATGAGCGTTTGCAGCAGATTTTGGCAGTTGGCATGGCAAAAAGCCGCCGTTTGCAGGCTGATTTTTTGGGTATCGGGCGGGAAATTTGGCGCAAACAGCCGCATATCTGGCCCCAAATTGCAGAGCAGGACTATTTATCAGGCATAACGGTGGATTTGCAGACCGAGATTGAATTAAATGCAGATTAAATTGGCGGCGGAGGTGTAAAAATGTCAGCAAAACAAAGTGCGGCTGCGGTCGATGTTTTGACGAAGGACGGCATTGGCAGGGCAGAGTTGTTCTCATTGGCGCTGGCGTTGATGTTTGGCGGAGTGCTGCTTACCGGCCGGGCCGAGAAATTATGGGCGCAGCAAAGCTGGTTGGCGGTAATATTGGCGGTGGTGGTCGGCCTGATTTTTCCGCTGTTGTTGGCAGCGTGGGTGCGGTTGTTTGCCGGGCAAAGCATGGGGCAAAGTCTGCAATTTGTTTTTGGGCGGGGGGCGGCACGCCTGCTGCTGTTTATTTTAGCGGTTTTGTGGCTGGTACAGATGGCGGCGGCGGTGACCTGTGCGGCATTCTTCTGGGCTGATTTAGGGGCGCAAAGCTCTGCATTACTGCTTTATGCGGCGCTGTTTTTGCTGGTGGCGGCCTGTTTTGCGGCCGGCGGTGGTATTGCCTTGGGGCGGGTGGCGCTGTTGGTGGTCTGCCCTGCCTTGGTGCTGGTTTTTGCCAATTTGCTGCTGACGGTTTCGGGGGCGGATAAGGGCAATTTGCTGCCGCTGATACTGCCGGACTATACTGTTTGGCCCGATGCGTTGATGGGCGGGCTGCTGGTTTTCGGCAATCTTACGGTGCTGCTGCCGTTTTTTTATCACACCGAGGCTGTCAAAAATCAAACAGCGGTGATTGCACGGGCGGCAGTCTGGCTGGGGTTGCTGTGGCTGATTTTCAGCCTGTGCGCGGTGGCGGTGCTGGGTGCGGCGCTGCCGTTATATGATTTCCCGCTGCTGCAAATTTTTCGCCTGGCCGAGGTGGGAAATTGGTTCAGCCGCTTTGAGGTTATGGGGGCGGCGCTGCTGCTGATGGTGCTGTTGATCAGAGCATCGGTGCAGTTTGCGGCGGCGGTGGCGGTGCTGGCCGAGCTTTGGCGGTTGGATAAGCGGCAGCAAATCTGGCTGCTGGTCGGCGGTATTGCCGGCCTTATATGGCTGCTGTTGGCGGTGGTGCGGCATTACGGCGGTGATTGGTCGGTTTTGCTGTGGTTTGGCGTCAATATTCTGCCGTGGCTGCTGTTGTTCAGCGCGGTTGTTATCCCCGTGGTGACGATTTTGGGCGCATGGCTGAGGCTGCGATTGCTGGGGCGGACGGTGGTTATACGGCACTCTTACAGGGATTAGCAGGGTAAAATAACAAGTTTTTCGCTTTATGCTTTAATATGGTAGCAGGAAAAAGGGATTTTGTGTAGAATAATTTATTATGTGACTAAGACTGTCTGTAAATGTTTTTCAGCCTTTAATTTGCCGTTTAACTGCGGCTATGGTTTGATTATATTATGGGGGAGGCTTGCCAATGGTATATAAAAGCAGAATGGAAGGACCCGATGCGGATTTGCTGTGTGACGCTGTGATGTCATTACAGAATCGGGAGGAATGTTACCGTTTTTTTGATGATTTGCTGACAACAGGTGAGTTTATCGCCCTGAGCCAGCGGATTGCGGTGGCTAAAATGTTGGTAAACGATGAAAAATACAATGATATTGCCAACCAGACCGGTGCTTCCACCGCCACCATCAGCAGAGTAAAGCGTTGTGTTTCTTATGGCGCCGACGGTTATGTTACGGTGCTTAACCGATTGTCAGAGAGAAATGAAAACCAGGATGAGGCTTAAATTAAGCGATAAAAGGTGAAAAAATGAACATATTACAAGAACTTAATGATATGCAGCGTTTGGCTGTGGAAACCACCGAAGGCCCTGTGTTGGTGCTGGCCGGCGCTGGCAGCGGCAAAACCAAGGCTCTGGTTACCCGTGCGGCTTATCTGCTGCAACAAAAAGGTGTACGCCCCGGCGAGCTTTTGGCGTTTACTTTTACCAACAAGGCCGCGCAGGAGATGTGCGAGCGTATGGAGAAGCTGACGGGTTTTTCGGTGCGTAATATGTGGGTGGGCACTTTTCACAGCATTTGTCTGCGTATTTTGCGCAGAGAAGCTGAATATCTGCCGTTTGACTCGCAATTTGTTATCTATGATGACTCTGACCAGCAAACCCTGTTAAAGCGCATCTTAAAGGATATGGGCTTGAAGGATAAGGAGTTTCATCCCCGTGCCGTCAGCAGCCAAATCAGCAAATGCAAAAATCAGCTGATGACGCCCGACGATTATTTTAATGATGTGGGCACTGAATGGGACAGCACAGTGGCCAAGGTTTATGACGCCTATCAACAAAAGCTGTTAGCCGCCAATGCCATGGATTTTGACGATTTGATCATGTATACCTTGCAGCTGTTTGAGCAGCACAAGGATGTGTTGGCCAAATATCAGCAGCGTTTCCGTTATATTATGGTGGACGAGTATCAGGATACCAACTTCTCGCAGTATCAGCTTATCCAGATGCTGGCCGCCGGCAGTCGCAATATTTGTGCCGTGGGAGACCCTGACCAGAGCATTTACGGCTGGCGCGGTGCAGACATCGGCAATATCCTGAATTTTGAGCAGGATTACAAGGATTGCCGCCTTATCAAGCTGGAACAAAATTACCGCAGCACCAAAAATATTTTGGAGGCGGCTAACCAGTTGATCGAACATAACACCATGCGCAAACCCAAGGCGCTGTGGACGGACACCGAGGACGGCGAGTTGATTGAATATCAGGAGCTGCCCGATGACCGTTCCGAGGGTATGTTTGTGGTGGAAACCATTGCCATGATGCGTGAGCAGAACTTTGATTATAAGGATTTTGCCGTGGTTTACCGCACTCATCCGCAGGCCCGTGTGCTGGAAGATGCGCTGATGAAGTACGGCTATCCTTACCGTGTTTACGGCGGCATGAAGTTCTATGAGCGCAAAGAGATCAAGGATACTTTGGCTTATCTGCGTCTGCTGGTAAACCCTGATGACAATTTGAGCCTGGCGCGTATCATCAACGAGCCCAAACGCAGTATCGGCACCGGCAGTTATCAGAAGCTGGAAGCAGGTGCGGCCGAGCTTGGTTTGCCTGTTTTCCGCGCGTTAAAGAGGGCAGAGGTGCTGGATACTTTGTCTCCCACCGCCCAAAAGAGTGTTAAAGGCTTTGTGCAGCTGATTGAACGCTTGCAGGCGATGGCCAAAGAGGTCGATATTCCCGAGTTGCTGGAAAATTTGTGGACGATGACCGGTTATTATGCCGCCTTGGAACAGCAGGACCCCACCAGCGCCGAAACCCGTATGGACAACCTGCGTGAATTTGCTGCCTCGGCCGTGGAATTTGTCGATAATATGACCGAGGCGCAGAATATGGTTGCCAACGGTTTGATGGATGATGAATTTGGTGATGCAGAGGATAATGCGCCCACGCTGGAAAACTTCCTGGCCAAAATCGCCTTGATAACAGATACCGACAATTATGACAGCGAGGAGGGCAGTATTACGCTGCTGACCATGCACGCCGCCAAGGGTTTGGAGTTCCCTGTGGTATTTATGGTGGGCATGGAGGAAAAAATGTTCCCGCACGGCCGTTCTCTGCTGGATGAAAAAGAGTTGGAGGAGGAGCGCCGCCTGTGTTATGTGGCCATGACGCGTGCCCAAAAGCGCCTGATTATGACCCGTGCCATGCGCCGCAATCTGTTTGGTCAATATGTCAGCCTGCCGCCCAGCCGTTTTATCGGTGAGGTGCCGGTGGAGCTGATCAACGCCCATACCCTCAGCTATCGCAGACCGGAGGTTAAACAGGAGGCTGCCCCCAGGCCGACATCTCTGTTTGTCAGCCGCCCCAAGCGCAGCTTTGAGCCGCAGCCGAACAGCGGACGCCAGCTTATCAATGTTGGTGATAAGGTGCAGCACGCCAAGTTTGGCCAGGGCATGGTGGTTAAGGTAGAGGGAACCGGCGAGGAAACGGCTCTTTCTATTGCCTTCCCCGGTCAGGGCATTAAAGTGCTTATCCAGAAGTATGCCTCGCTGAAAGTGATTAAATAATTGCTAAGATATATTTAAGGAGAATCTATGAATACATATCCGATGACGGTGGCCGGTGTAACCCGTGATTTGCCGCTGTGCCCGCTGAATGATGATGCCATGATTGCCGCTTTTGTGATTTTCGGTGATGTGGAGCTGACCTGTGCCTGCGCTGCCGCGCTGGTGGAGAAATTGCCCGAGTTTGATTATATGGTGGCACCCGAGGCCAAGGCTATCCCGCTGGTGCATGAGATGGCACGCCAAAGTGGCCGCAACGAGTATATTTTGGTGCGCAAAGGCCACAAACTGTATATGAAAAATGTGCTGGAAACCCAGGACCGTTCCATTACCACCATTGGTGACCAAAAACTGTATATGGACGGTGATGATGCCGCCAAAATTAAGGGCAAACGCGTGGTTATTCTGGATGATGTAATCTCCACCGGCGGCTCAATTAAAGCTGTGGGTAATCTGGTGGAGCAGGCAGGGGGCATTGTGGTGGCCCGGATGGCTATTTTGGCCGAGGGCGCTGCTGCCGATAATCCCGATTATATTGTGCTGGGTAAGCTGCCGCTGTTTGACGGCCATGGCAACCCGGTGGAATAGGTTATGGCTGTTAATCAGCAGTTAATATTTATATGTTATTTGTAATAGGATGTAAGGGCTAATTACATCTTTTAATATAATTAACCATTCTGAATTTGAAGGGAGGATAATAATGACTGTTAAATTTTATGCTAACGGACATCAAGTTAAAGATTATTTGCAGCTGCATGGTGATGAAGCAGAGGTAATGGACAAAATTGCCGAACAATACCCCATGCTGACCAATGATTATTATCTATCATTGATTGACCCAACTGACCCGGATGACCCAATACGCAAGCTTTCCATTCCCTCGGCGTGGGAGATTGAGGAGGGCGGCGATGTGGATACCAGCGGCGAGGGTGATAACACCGTTGTGCCCGGTATGCAGCACAAATACAGACAAACTGCACTCATTTTATCCTCCAATGCCTGCTATATGTATTGTCGGCATTGTTTTCGCAAGCGTATGGTGGGTATCACCGATGAAGAAACCGCCAAGCGTCTGGAATTGATGACTGTCTATGTGCAGGAACACCCGGAGATCAACAATATTTTGATTACCGGCGGCGATTCTTTTGCCAACAGTAATGCCATTATCCGTCAATATCTTGACCATTTTGCGGATATGCAGCAGTTGGATTTGATTCGTTTTGGCACCCGTGTGCCGGTGGTTTATCCGCAGCGCATTTACGATGATGCCGAACTGTTGGATATGCTGCGTGAATATTGTCAAAAGAAACAGCTTTACATTATCACCCAATTTAACCACCCCAGAGAAGTTACGCCGGAGGCTATCAAAGCGGTAAAGGCGTTGATGAATTGCGGTCTGCTGGTTAAAAATCAAACCGTGCTGTTGCGCGGTATCAATGATTCGGCCGAGGTGCTGGGCGAGCTGCTGGACAAGCTTACAGCCTGCGGTGTGGTGCCGTATTATGTTTTTCAATGCCGTCCGGTGCGCGGTGTTCTTAATCATTTTCAGGTACCGCTGGCCGAGGGTTACAAAATTGTGGACGGTGCCAAGGCTCTGCAAAACGGGCAGGGCAAATGTATTCGCTATGCGATGTCGCACTATACCGGCAAGATTGAAATTATCGGTGAGCTGGCCAATGGGGAGTTTCTGTTTAAGTATCATCAGGCCAAAGATGTCAAGGATGAAAACCGTATTTTTACTCAAAAATTAACCGAAGGCCAGGCATGGCTGTAAAAATCGCATAAAAAATTTTATAACCAGGCAGATTTGTTTACTGATTTGGACAAATAAACCAAACTATGCAGACAGTTTAAGAGTTGCTTCTTAAATGGGCCGAAGTAGTACGATTGTATGAAGGGGATTAAAATAAGTATTGTTGGTGTATGTGTAAGTTTACTCGGTATCGCTCTATCGACAAATGATCTGTTTGCAGCAGGCAGCGCGCTTATTGGTTTAATTTTGGCCATTGTTGGCTGCCTGGCAAGAGACAAGTAATCAAATTGCTGATTTGTTAAACTAAGCAGCATATAAATTATAATAGGAGCAAGACTGAAATATGCCTTGCTCCTTTTTATATACCAACGCAAATAGAAATATGACTGCTCGGTTTTTACCTTACAGTCATATTGTATCTTAAATTGCACTTTGCATGGTCGCATGGCAGACACTAAATTTATATTACATTGAGAAAAACTTGTATTTAATGCGATTTTTCTTGCAGAAATTTGTGAACAGGGTTGTTCCGTCATCCGAGCCAAAAGCCTCTTTAAGCAAATCAATCAAATCGGTTTCAAGTCCGTATTCGATGCGGAGTCCGGTTAACAAGCGAAGGGTATTGTCCTCATCCAACTGATAAAAGAACTCGTACATATTATTGCCGGTCATATTTTGACATTCAGGCCCGAAGTCCTCACAAGCGACTGTCAGCTTTCCATCGGAAATGCGAAAGTCAATGCAGCGTCTTATTGAGCCATATACAGAATATGACGCATTGGAAATATCCATTTCATGTTGATGCTGAAAAGCAGATTTCCAATCATCTTCCATGTGTTCAGCTGCTAAGCGCTCTATGGGTTCTGCATTTTCAGGAATATGCTTTTCTTGGTACTCCGTCCATTGGGGAGTTCCTTTTTGCAGAGCATAGATAGCAATACCTAAGCAGAACCGGTACAGCGTATTTGTTCTTTTATCGAGATAGTATCTTACGAACAAGTCTTTATACAGACCAACCATTTCCCAATACACGGCAGCACATTCCGGATATTTTTGCATATCACAGAGCGCATCCTGAATGTCGCTGTAATACCGGGATTGCTTGTTGACCGGTGCGTTAAATCTGTTCCATAGCTCATCACCAACCAGAGAGTAATCGGATACCATGTTTCTAAGGTTAGATACTTTATCAGCCATAATCAGCATCTTCAAACGCTTGTCAGCCTTCGCCAGTTCTTCAATGGCGTGGGTTTTGCGTTCCTGCCATGTTTTGCTTTTGTCCTCGCTGTGGGCAGTAACAAGCCCTGCAACATCATCTCCAAACAGTTCCCGAATGTCTTGCTCTGTTGCTTCGGTGTCCTCAATCGTGTCATGAAGCACACCGGCTATCAGCAGGTTGATGTCTGCTCTCATGGAATAAAGAATCTGCATTGTTTCAATAGGGTGGGTGATGTAGGGGAGTACCGTACTTTTACGGAACTGGCCGGCATGATGTTCCACAGCAAAAATAATTGCTTTGTCAAGCCGGCAATTATCAGCGTTGTAATCATCTGCCCAGCCAAGATAAAGCTGAACGGCTTCTTCTTTGGTGATGTGGGTAAAGTAGGTCATCATCAGCTCAGACTCAAAATAATCCCAGAAGTTTTCTTTATGATACCAGCCGGAACATCCTTTGCTGTATCCGTATGCCTCATCATCATGGTCTATGATGTAAAGTGTTTCGTTGTTATAGAAATAAATTTGTTTCGCATTAAGAATATCCTCAGCAGTAAATTGTTGATTCATAATTTATCCCTCCTGATAGCTTGCTGACATCTGCCCGATTTAACTGACACTATCATTATACAGTCAGAGATATTTGTTTTGGTCGCATGGCAGGCGACAAATCCGGTTGGCTTAATCAATCCTTTTATTGTGAGAATATCAACAGTTTTATGCTCCCAGCAAACTTTGGTCAAAGGCAAACAGGGCCTCATTTATTTCAAAGACATTGTAATTTTCGTTTTCGATAAAATACTCAATAATTATGTCGAATTTATTGGAGTGGGAGAGTGCAAAACCGGCCTTCATCAGCATATCCTTCGTTTCCTCCAAAGACAGTTTAAGGGCGATAGCAAAGGCAATAACAGTAGGTTTGCTCGGCTTATACAGCTTATCACTGCGGATTTTGGAGAACAGCTTGCGGTCAATGTTTGCTTTCTTGTAGCATTCAGCATCTGTAATACCGCACTCGTCAATCTTGCGCAGCAGCATTTCAGAAAAACTCTCATCAATCTGTTTAAGGATATATTCCAATGAGTCCTTATTTGATTTGTATTCCGCTTTTGCTGCCGATGCACAAACCGGAATCAAGTCATCGGTATCATCATCAATAGCTACTTCGATGTTTGCCCTGTAAATAATGTCTTCTTCGTACATTCTGTCATTTCTGCACAGACGGTTAGGGCAGGTACCAGTATGTTCATTCACATAGTTGTCATCAATGTATTCGGTAATATCTGCAAACAGTTTTTCGCTGATTTGGTATGCTGTTTTATCAAAGATAACAATATAGACGGTCATATCGTTATCAAGCAAAAACTCACTTATCGTATCTATGGCTATTCTCAACGCTTTATCCTTGGGGTAGCCGTAGATACCGGAAGAAAACAGCGGAAAAGCAACTGTCTCACATTCCTTATCCCCGGCCAGCGCCAGACTCGTCCGATAACAGGAAATGAGCTGTTCTCGCTCTCCGTGACCGCCTCCCAGCCACCGGGGCCCCACGGCATGAATAACATGTTTACAAGGCAGATTTCCTGCACCGGTAATTTTGGCACTGCCGGTTTCACAGCCGCCAAGCATTTTGCACTCGGTAAGAAGAGACGGGCCGGCGGCACGGTGGATACAGCCGTCAACACCGCCGCCGCCGAGAAGCGATGTGTTGGCAGCGTTAACGATGGCGTCTACTTTCATTTTTGTGATGTCATTTCTTACTATTTGTAATGGCATTATTCACACCTCAGCTTCCATATTTCATATTTTGCTAAATGAAGAACAATTAAATTCGGATAATTAAATTTAACTTTTAATCTTTTTCACCGGGCGACAAAAAATTTTTCTGCTTGCCGGTCTATTTTGTTATACAATTTTTCTCCCCAAATTTTTAATTTTCCTTTTGATAATTCTTGTCTGGTTTACTGTATATCATATTTTATGCAGGAATTTGGGAATGTATTTTTATAAAACAAGTTAAGTGGCTGTCATTTGGCAGCCACTTAACAATAATTCTTATTTAGATAACATAACCTTATCGTTTGCGAATTCGCTTCCGCTTGCTTTTTCAAACAATTCAAGAAGCTGAGAAATTGTCAGTTTTTTCTTTTCTTCGCCGGAGACGTCAACAATCACTTTGCCTTCGTGCATCATAATGAGGCGGTTGCCGTATTCGATTGCATCATGCATATTATGAGTAATCATAAGTGTTGTCAGGTTATTTTCCGTAACTATTTTATTAGTTATTTCAAGCACCTTTGCCGCAGTTTTCGGATCAAGTGCAGCAGTGTGTTCATCCAGGAGAAGAAGCTTCGGACGGTTAAGCGTTGCCATAAGAAGCGTTACCGCCTGTCTTTGTCCGCCGGACAAAAGACCGACCTTGCTTGAAAGTCTGTTTTCCAGACCAAGCTCTAATGTAGCAAGCAGTTCCTTATATTCCTGCCGCTCCGCCTTTCTGATACCCCAGCGAAGTCTACGCTTTGTGCCACGTCTTCTGGCAATTCCCAAATTCTCGGCAATTTCCATATCAGGTGCAGTTCCCATCATCGGGTCCTGAAAAACTCTGCCCAAAAACTTTGCTCTTTTGTATTCGGGCATATTGGTTACATCCACACCGTCAATTTCGATTGTGCCGTAGTCAGGCTTCCACACACCTGATATAGCATTGAGCATAGTGGATTTACCTGCACCGTTACCGCCTATAACGGTAACAAAATCTCCGTTGTTAAGAGTTAAATTAAGACCTGCCAAAGCAGTTTTTGCATTAACTGTTCCGGGATTAAATGTTTTTTGGAGGTTTTTAATTTTAAGCATCTTCATCACCTCCATTATTTTGCACTATCGGTATAGGCTTTTGCTTTGTGAAATATTTTGTTTTTAGATATGGCACAGCAATGAATAAAGCAACTATAATTGCCGACAGCATTTTAAGATAATCGGTTTTAAGTCCCAAAAGAATTACAAAGTTATAGATTATGTAATACACAATACCGCCGCCGATTACGCCTATCAAACTGCAAACAAAATTCGGTTTGATTTTAAGTGATACCGAAAGACCGATAAATATAGCTGCAAGTCCGATTACGATAGCACCTCTGCCGTCATTGATATTGGCAGAACCTTTGTACTGAGCTAAAAGAGAGCCTGCCAAAGCTACAATACCGTTTGATATTGCAAGACCGATAACCTTGTTAAGATCAACATTGACACCTTGTGCGCGGCTCATATGCGGATTATCACCTGTCGATTTAATGGTCAATCCTGTCTCTGTATAGAAGAACAACCAAAGCCCAATAATAGTTGCCACAATAATCAATCCTGCCGATACAATCGCCATTGGGTTATCGCTCATGTGCATAATAAGGTTCGTTGAACGAATATCAATAGCGATTAAGGATTTACCGCCAAGTATAGACAGATTTACCGAATAGAGAATAAGCTGAGTCAGGATACCTGCAAGAATAGCCGGTATTCCAAGTGCAGTATGAAACAGTCCCGTCAATACACCTGCCAAAGCACCGGCAATAACCGACGCGAGCATACAAAGCCAAATCGGATTTCCTGCGGCAAGCATCACAACGCATACACACGCACCTGTGCAAATAGAGCCATCTACCGATAGGTCTGCAATATCTAAAATCTTATAGGAGATATAGACACCGATTGCCATAAGTCCCCATATCAGCCCTTCCGCGATTGCTCCGGGTAAAACATTCAAAAAAGCCATTTTGCAGTACCTCGTATTTTTTGATTAGTTCTGCGGAACCTCGATTCCAAGTTGCGCGCAAAGTTCTTCGTTGTAAATAACAGAAGGTGTAAGGGTTTCTACCTTAATGTCAGAAGGTTTCTTGTTGCCAAGAAGGATTTCGGCAGCCTGTTCACCTGTTCTGTGGCCAAGCTGATAGTAGTCGATTGCAAGGCTTGCATAGCAGATTCCACCGCCATAACTTGTGAATACAGGAACATTCTTATCTGTGCAGATTGTTCCAACTACTGTATCGTTCTGTGCAACTGTGTTATCAGAAGGAACATAGATTGCCTTTGATTCAGATGCAGCCTTTGTAACGAGTGCTTGAAGCTCTGTTGTTTCAGAGAATGTGTATGCTGTTACTACGATACCTTCTGCTTCAAAGAGTTCTTTTACAGCGTTATACTGGATAAGAGAGTTGGATTCGTTTGTGCAGTAAATAACGCCAACTTTATCGCCTTCAACAAGGTTGAGGCTTTCAATCATCATTTTTGCCTGTTCATCGAAAGGAACCGCATCAGATGTACCTGTTACATTTTCAGGAATATTACCGGAGAATGTATCAGCATAGTCTGTTACAGAAGTACCGAGCACAGGAATCTTTGTTGTTGCATTAGCAGCAGCCAAAAGTGCAGGGGTTGCGTTAGCCATAATAAGGTCAACATTCTTTGCTGTGAATGTGTTGATAACAGTTGTGCAAAGGTTTGCTTCGCCTGCAACCTGTGTATCAAACTCTACTGTTTTGCCTTCTTTTTCAAGAGCGGCTTTCAAACCATCCTGAAAACCTTGTGTTGCCTGATCCAGTGAATCATGGACCATAAGCTGACAAATGCCTACCTGATAGCTGTAATTTTTGCCCCCGCAGCCTGAGAGCGAGAGACATGTGCTTACGCAAAGGGTAAGTGCAAGTACGATGGATAACATTTTTTTCATAGTGTACAACTCCTTTAATAATTTATTTATTCATGCTCCGCAGAGCATAAATCTCTGATAATTAAGTGCTTACGCAGTCATGTTAATTTTTCGGGAATTCTTTTTTGAACAGCATACCTATGTATAAGCCTAACATTTAATACTTTCGCTTTATTTGCGGATAAAAAAATCCTCTGCATCTTAAACAAGATACAGAGGACGAAAAAACATTTCCGTGGTACCACCTCAGTTTGTCACTACCTCACGACAGCAACCTTATCAGGTACTAACATACCCTAGTTCTGTAACGGGAACTCCCGTTGCCTCCTACTTAAGATTTCTCTTGTTCAGCGCACTGCTAACAGAAGGAATTCGTCATGGTCATCGCCATTGCCTTGCACCATCCGGCAACTCTCTTCAAGCTCTTTCCAAGCTTACTTAGTTCTGCTCACCGCATTTAGTCAGATGATATTCAATTTATGTTGTATGTTATATCACTTATTAAGAAAAAAGTCAATAATTTTGGATAAATTTTATATTTTTCTTTTTTAGAATTCTGAAAACCACGAAAATTCGGCTTTAATTTTTTATGTATATTCATTAAAACTCAATAACAACAGGTTCGCCGCCAAAGGAATTGATAGTTGCGGCAGCATTTTTCATATAAAACACCTGCGTATTACCATCGTTTTCATCATACATATTTCGAAGATTGGGATACGCATCAAGCATGGATTTTTTTGCTTCAAAGCGGTCATCTTCAATAAGCTCGCAAGCGATCCTAATCCACGCACCGTCCTTAAATGCACAAATCTCAGCTTTGGGGTTAGCTGCAAGCTGCCGGCTCGTTGGCTTAACCTTGCCGGTCTGTATGTAGAGTTTTCCATCGAACTCGTTTACCGTTCTTAACGGACGCACTCTCGGCTGATCTCCCTCAACCGTTGCCAAATAATATACCTCTGCATTTTTCAAAAATTCACATACTCTTTTCATAAGCCTTCTCCTTATATAGTTAGCATCAAATCTCTGATATAGCTTATAGAGGGCATTGGTCAGTCATCAGAGTAACCCTTTTTTTGATCCTGAAAAACCGCATGAAAAAGCGTGATGACACTACTGACAGTAATATCATCACGCTACCATGGCGGAGCGGGTGGGATTCGAACCCACGGTACCGTGAGGTACACCTGATTTCGAGTCAGGCTCGTTATGACCACTTCGATACCGCTCCACATATATAGTGACATATCTGCCACAATATAAAAATTGTAGCACATTAAACCGGCCAATGCAAGTTATTTTCCGTTTTTTTTAGAAAATCATACAGGACAGCTTGGCCGAGAGTATACCGATAACCGCACCCACCAAAACATCGCTGGGATAATGCTGGCCCAAATAAATGCGAGAAATTCCCACGCAGGTACAAATCGCCGCCATCACATCCTCGGTGCTTGGTTCCATAATGGCAATAACGCCGCCAAGTGCCGTAATAGTAGCCGTATGGGCGCTGGGGAAGGACGGGTCATACTGCATCAGCTTGGCAAAAATATTAACATTGGGCAGCTTGATGTGCGGACGGATTCTGCGGATGATAAACTTAATGCTCTGCGCCGCCAGTTGGGCAAAAAATACCGCACCCAGCACATTGGGGCCGGGGATGTCGGGCAAAAACAGCGTTAAAAACAGGCAGATGCCAACCACCGAGGAAAACCCCGCCAGATGGGTAAAAAGCTGCATAAGAATATCCAGAAAACGGCATTTGATACTCTGGTTGAAGATATTAAAAAAGAAAGTGTCCAATCTGACCAAAAAATTCCAAAAAGATGTCAACAAGGCTGGCTGCCTCCTTTGGTGGAGATGATTTTATGCCCCCGGGATGTATTTTACACGCACCATACAGCTGCCCACTTGCAACACATAAGTGCCCGGCTCGGCAAACTCAATGTTGGTAAAGAAGTAAACGCCGTCACCGGCAGCGGTATAAGTTTGCTTGCTGCTATACATCTGCGGGTTTATGTCCGAAACCTTATAAACCGTAACAGTTTCCGGGATATTCTGGCTGCGGCCGCGCAGGGCCATGCCGGCGATGTGTACCGTAGAATTATCCGGCAAATCGGTAAAATAAGCGTGAGACGGCATAATCTCCGCTGTCAGATAAACCTCGGTGCTGTCAGGCAGATAATGAGCACTTAGTCCGATATAACCGGCCGAGGGGTCAAGCAGCAGCCTGCGTGTTTCCTCGTTGCTGAACCAGGCGGTGACAGCCTGATAAACATTGGCCTGGCGGTAATCAATTTTGGCGATAATTTCCGATGGGGTAGGTAGATTTTCAGCAGCAGCGCGGTGCCCTATACTGCCCAAAGTGGGTGAAATATTGCTTAAAAAGCCGTTTTCGGCCATATCACGGCTATGTTCAGCGGCCAAACGGTTTAATTCTTCGGCGCTGATCAAGGTGTCCAGCTGTTTTTGCAGGCGAATACTGTTAAGCTGCTGTAAAGCCTGGTTGACAATGGTTTCAACAGCGGGCACGGTTACCGGCTCATAACTTTCGGCCTCGGTTTGGCTGTTGGTCTGGATGGTTACGGTTTGCGTTTCAGACTGCCAATTAACCTGACAATTCAGCGCTTCGCCCACAAAACGCAGCGGCGCAAGAGTACGGCTGTTGATAACCTGGGGTACCACATCCAGCTGTCTGGTTTGCTCATTGATAACAGCCTCGGTGGAGTTAAGCGTCAGCAGCACGGTGTCATCACCACGCAAAATGGTGATTTGCCCGGTACCCGGCTCATAATTCACGGCCGCGTCAAGCGCTTCGGCACAGGCGCGTATTGGCAGCAGCACACGGCTGTCACGGATAATGGGGGCAACATCGCTGTTTAGGGGCTGACCGTTCACCATGATTTGAATATCATCGGCATAAGCCGGCAGGGCGCAGGGCAAAACCAGCAGCAGGGCTGCGGCAATTTTACGGCATAAGTGTTTTTTTGCATTACATTTTAATCTCATTTTTAACTCCTCACAAAATTCTGCACAACTATTCACTTTATTTTATCCGAAAAAATATATTTCTACATAATACGGCAAAATCCTTTTTTATCCATTGATTATCTACGGATTATCTATATTTTGCGGCGGTATAAAATGGCTGCATAAGCTTATGTGTAAGCGCCCAAACTATGCTTGTAACAGTTAATTAAACCAAGCAACGGTTATAAACAGATATTTGGAGGATAAATTATGGATACCAATGCAGAAAACGCTTTGATGCGTAATTTGGAGCAGGCCACCGCCGCAGGCAACCCTGATTATTTGCCGGACGGCCGCCCCTTAAAGCCGGGTTTGCCGGATATGACGGTTAATCCGCCCACCCAAAACGGCGGCAACGCCACATCCAATGCCACCAGGCCGCATAAGCCGGAGAAATTGCAGCAGCCTCAGCCGATTATTGCCCGGACACAGCCCAAGACTAACCAGCAGACTACGGCAGCCGCACCGCAGATGCCGATGAGTGACAGCGCTGCCGAAATCAACAAAGTGACGCCCGAGATGGTAAACCGCATTGAAATTTTCGGTGCCGAGGCCGTGTATAACGCCGGCGAAGGCGAGAATAATTAAAGTAAAAAGCTCTCATCAGCCACGGCGGCAGGGTGAGAGCTTTTGCTGTTTAATATTAGGTTTATATTACTGTGTTAAATTTAGTGCCTTAAAGCTGCTGCAAATCATAAGGCGTGGTCTGGTAAACATAATAGTTAAGCCAGTTGGTAAACAGCAGCTGTCCGTGTGCCCGCCAATTATTTACCGGCTTTTGCTGCGGGTCATCCCCGGGGAAGTAATTGAAGGGGACTTTTACATCCAGGCCTTTGTTCAAATCACGGTAATATTCATCACTAAGGGTATACAGGTCATACTCCGAATGGCCGCTGACAAAAAACATCTTGCTGTCATTGTCGCTGACGATGTGAATACCGGCCTGCGGCGAACAGGAAAGCACCCGAAGCTCCGGCACCTTGGCAATCGCCTCAGGGTCAGACTCGGTGTGACGGGAGTGCGGCGCACAGTAATTCTCATCAAAGCCGCGGAACAAACGGGCCTTGGGGTTTAACATATAGTGATGATAAACGCCGCTTAATTTACCGGCCAACTGCCGCTTAGGCACGCCGTAATGATAATAAAGACCTGCCTGCGCCGCCCAGCAGATGTGCATGGTGCTGTGGGCGTGGGTTTTGGTCCATTCCATAATGCGGCAAAGCTCCGGCCAATATTCCACTTCTTCAAAAGCCATATTCTCCACCGGTGCGCCGGTGATGATGATGCCGTCATAGTTTACATCCATAACATCATCCACGGTTTGGTAAAAGGCCGAAAGGTGTTCATCCGAGGTGTTTTTGGAGTGATAACTTTGGGTGTGGATAAGGTCAATCTCAATTTGCAGGGGCGTGTTGGCCAAACAGCGCAGAATTTGCGTTTCGGTGGCAATTTTGGTGGGCATAAGATTAACCAGACCGATTTTCAGCGGACGAATATCCTGCGACAGCGCACGGGTTTCGGTCATCACAAAGATATGCTCATTCTCCAACACGGGACGGGCAGGTAAATCATTGGGAATTTTAATCGGCATAAGTCAAAACCTCCTTGGCTTATTGCTTGCTATGATTTTATTTTTTATGGTATAATTATTTTATAATAATATAAAACAGCGGCATTTGTCAATGTTTGCCGGTGTTTTTGGTTTGAATGATATTACGAAGATGATATAAAATTGGATGATATAAAATTTGTGTATATTGCCTGGGGGAGTGTTGATATTGGTATCCAAAAAAGTTGCGGCCTGTATGCAGGGGTACAGGCTGCCTGCGGTATTAACGCCGTTGTTCATTGTGGGAGAGGTTGCCCTGGATATTGGTATACCGCTGGTTATGGCCTCAATCATCAATGTGGGCCTGGCTCAGCAGGATGTTCCGTATATTTGTAAGCTTGGTGCGCTCATGCTGCTGATGGCGCTTTGCTCGCTGGCTTTGGGCGTGCTGGCCGGGCGTTCATCATCGGTGGCGGGTGTGGGCTTTGCCAAAAACCTGCGGGCGGCGCTGTTTGATAAAATTCAGCAGTTTTCCTTTCGCTCGCTGGACAAATTCAGTACCGCATCATTGATAACCAGACTGACCACCGATGTCACCAACACCCAGATGGCGCTGATGATGGGGCTGAGAATGCTGTTCCGTGCGCCGTTAATGCTGCTGTGCGGTGCGGCCATGGCTTTTTATATCAACAGCAATCTGGCCATGATTTTGCTGGTGGCATTACCGCTGCTCAGCGTGGTTATTTTCGGCATTTTTATTATGGCTTTTCCGCGTTTTCGTCAGCTTATGAGCAAATATGACTCGCTGAATACCCGCACGCAGGAGAATTTGACGGCTATCCGTGTGGTTAAGGCCTTTGTGCGCGGTGATTACGAAACCGACCTGTTCAACAACAGTGTGGATGAGATGCAGCAGGCTGCCTTCCGTGCCGAGAGCCTGATGGCCACGACCATGCCGATCATGCAGCTGGGGATGTATACCTGTATGCTGGCGGTGGCCTGGTTTGGCGGCAACACGATTATTGCCGGAGAAATGCTGGTGGGTGATTTGATGAGCTTTATCAGCTATATCTCGCAGATTTTAATGTCGGTAATGATGATTGCGATGATTTCGGTCAACCTTATTTTGTCCAAGGCTTCTATCAACCGTATCGGCGAGGTGCTGGATGAGGAAATTGATTTGACCGAACCGCAAAACACCAAGGAAACGGGCAAGGCCGACATTGTTTTTGAGGATGTATGTTTTGCTTATGATAACAGCCAAAACGGGCAGGAAAAGCGGGCCGATGTTCTGTCAAATGTTAACCTGAGCATAAAGGTCGGGGAAACAGTTGGCATTATCGGCGGTACCGGCAGCGGAAAATCCACGCTGGTGCAGCTGATCCCCAGGCTTTATGATGTGACCTCCGGCCGTGTGCTGGTGGGCGGAGTGGATGTAAGAGAACAAAATCTGGCCGATTTGCGCAACAAAGTGGCGATGGTTCTGCAAAAAAACCTGTTATTCTCCGGTACGGTGGCAGATAACCTGCGTTGGGGTAATGCCAATGCCACTCAGGCGGAAATTGAAGCTGCCTGCCGTGCTGCCGCCGCCCATGACTTCATCAGCACCCTCCCCCAAGGCTATGATACGGTGCTGGGGCAGGGTGGTGTCAACCTTTCCGGCGGTCAACGCCAGCGGCTTTGTATTGCCCGTGCCTTGCTGAAAAGGCCGGACATTATTATTCTGGATGACAGCACCAGCGCGGTGGATACCGCCACGGATAAGGCTATCCGCAAAACTCTGCGTGAGGATTTGCACGGCATCACCACCATTATTGTGGCCCAGCGTATAACCTCGGTGATGGATGCCGACAAAATTGCGGTGCTGGATGACGGCCGGCTGATAGATTGCGGCAAGCATGACGAGCTGTTGGAGAGCTGTGCAATTTACCGTGAGATTTATTATTCTCAGCAGAAGGGAGGCGAGGCTGATGCCTAAGCACGGTATGGGACGAATGCCTGCCCGCCCACAAAATGTGCGCCAAACTCTGAAACGCCTGTTGGCATATCTGGCGCCGCAAAAAATGCTGCTGTTGATTGTGCTGCCGATGATTATGTTATCCTCTGCGGCGGCGGTAGCAGGCAGTTTGTTTCTTAAACCCTTGTTTAATGATTATGTGGTGCCGTTTATCGGGCAGCAAAACCCCGACCTCTCCGGTTTTATCTCATTGATAGCGGTGATGGCGGTGATTTATCTGGTGGGCGTGGCCGCAACTTATATTTATAACAGGCTGATGGTGGTGATATCCAGCAAAACGCTGGCGGTTATCCGCAAGGATATGTTTGCCCACATGGAAAAGCTGCCCTTGTCTTACTTTGATAAACACCCCCACGGAGAGTTGATGAGCCGCTATACCAGCGATACCGACGCATTGCACGATGCGCTGGGTATGGGTTTGCCCACGCTGCTTTCCTGCTCGATGACGGTAATCGGCGTGTTTGGTGCCATGCTGGTGTTAAGCCCGCTGCTTACTCTGCTGATTGTGGTGATGCTGGGGGTAATGTTCCTATCTGTCAAGCTGATTGGCCGAAAAAGCGGTTTTTACTTCAAAAAACAGCAGCAGGCCATCGGCAGGGTAAACGGCTATTTGGAGGAGATGATTGAGGGACAGAAGGTGGTACGGGTTTTTGGCCGTGAACAGCAGGCGGCCCGTGATTTTACCACCATCAATGATGATTTGTGTGCGGCGGCCACCAATGCCAATACCTTTGCCAATATTATGATGCCGGTGATGATGAATTTGTCTTATGTTAATTATGCGCTGACGGCGGTGCTGGGCGCCATTTTGGGGGTTGGCGGCCTGCTGGATTTGGGGTCTTTGGCCTCATTTTTGCAGCTTACACGGCAGTTTGGCCAACCGATAAGCCAGATTTCGCAGCAATTTAACGGTGTGCTGCTGGCCCTGGCCGGTGCGGAGCGTATTTTTGCCGTGTTGGATGAAATGCCGGAGAATGATGAGGGCGAGGTTAAGCTGGTGAGGGCGGAAAAAACCGCCGACGGCTGGCAGGAAGCGGCAAACGGCAAATATTGGCTGTGGAAGCGGCAGGCTGCTGACGGCGTTATCTACACCGAGGTTAAAGGCGATGTGCGGTTGGAGAATGTCAGCTTTGGTTACCTGCCGGAGAAAACCGTGCTGCATAATGTCAGTTTTTATGCCAAGCCCGGCCAGAAAATTGCGCTGGTGGGCAGTACGGGGTCCGGCAAGACCACCATTACCAATCTCATCAACCGCTTTTATGAGGTGGAAAATGGGCAGATTATTTATGACGGCATTGATATTAAGCAGATAAGCAAGACGGATTTACGCCGTTCTATGGCATTTGTCCTGCAAGACAGCCACCTGTTCAGCGGTACTGTCAGGGAGAATATCCGTTACGGCCGCTTAAATGCCACCGATGCCGAGGTGGAGGCGGCGGCCAAGCTGGCCAATGCTGATGGGTTTATCCGCCACCTGCCGCAGGGTTATGATACTGTTATCAGCGGAAACGGCGGCAATTTATCCCAGGGTCAGCGGCAGCTTTTGACGATTGCCCGTGCGATGTTGGCCGATACGCCGGTGATTGTGTTGGATGAGGCGACCAGTTCGGTGGACACCAGAACAGAGCAGTTGATTGAAAAGGCGATGGACCGCCTGATGGATAACCGCACTGTGTTTGTGATTGCCCACCGATTATCCACCGTGCGTAATGCCAACGCTATTTTGGTGCTGGAAAACGGCCGGGTGGTGGAGCGCGGCGACCACGCCGATTTGCTGCGGCAGAAGGGGCGTTATTATCAGCTTTATAACGGTCTGTTTGAGCTGGAATAAGAAATAAAAAGAAAAAACAGCGGGAAGCTTTGGTGGATTGCCGAAAGCGTCTCGCTGTTGGTATGTAAGGGGAGAAAATTTATTTTCTACATATTATGACCGGTGATGTAAAACAGCAGGCAAAGTGCCGCAAACAAACACAAACCACCCAAAATTTTTCCGAGATAAGGATTTTTACTGCGATACTCAAAGGGGTTGGTAAAAAGATCTTTGATGACATCCCAGGCGGTTTCTTCCTTATGCTTATTATTGGTTTTTTTGGGGGTGCCGGCAGCTTGCCGCAGGCGTTTCTCTTTATTTTTTCTGCTCATGGGGTTATGCTCCTGTATTTATAGTTTACATTTTTTAATCAGATAACAGCATAACACATTTTGGCAGTAAAATCCAGCCTGTTTTTGGGTAAATAATGCGGCTTTTTACTGCATGAGTTGAAGTAGGAAGAAAAATATGATACAATAAATGCAACTATAAATAAGAAGTGATATTTAAGAACAGAAAGGAGTGCCGGACCATGAAGACAAAACGCACGGTTGTAACTTGGATTTCAATTATAGCTGTACTGATTGCGTCTTTGATTATGTTCTTTTTAATTGGAACAGGTTTTGTCGAAAGAACAGATGTGGTTTTGGTTGACTATTCTGTTTCAGAGGATGGCACAAAGCTGACATTTACAACATCTATTCCGACCTCTATGGGATATATTCGAGGCTTTGATGATAAAGGTGGCGGAGTGAAGCCCCATTACCTTACATTTTATTCTACCTTTGGTGGTCTCAATAGTTCGTTCGGGGCAAAATATGAATATGAATTGGACTTGGGCGAAAATGATACAGAGATATATTTCAATCGTCCAAATGGTGGATATGCACTTGTTTTGCAAAAAAACATTGATACCGGCGAATGGAAACGGCCTGCTGAGTAAGCCGGTATACTCCAATTTTCCGGACTGCTGCCGGCTTGATTATAACCTCTCTCCGTAATTTCTACGAAGGGAGGTTATTTTTACTACAAGGCCATAAAAACGATAAACGGCAGAACGCCTTGGAGAGATTGAATTTCTTATTAAGATATGTTATAATAAAACAAAGTGTATATTGATGTTTTTGTGATGTATATTTGTGGCAAATTGTAGTGAGAGAAGGAATTTTATGAGAAATGCTGTAACCGGAAAGCGTTGGTTGGCGATGTGGCTGCTGGCTGTGCTGTTTATTGCTTTGGGGGCGGGAATGGCATTGGCTGATGATGTGTTGAAGCGGCACGAAGCAATAACCAGAGATAACGGTGACATTTACACGGTTCTAAACACCGTAAATTTGCAAAACCGCAGCTTAAACCCCATTTATAACATCAATGTGGCGGTACCGCTGGCAGCTAATGAAAGTACGGTTTGGCAGGATCATCTGGATGAGGAGTTTTCTCCACAGCCGCAGAAGATCACCGAGGATGAGTCCGGCCGCCGAACTGCACATTATTTTATCAAGCGGCTGGATGTGGGCGAGAAAATACAGCTTATACATAAAACTGCGATAAATAACTTCTGCATTACCTATGATGTCTCCGGTATGGCAGGGGGAGAGCCGACGGAGGATTTGGCGCAGTATTTGCAGCCGACCGAGGATATAAACTCGGATATGCCGGAGATTGTTGATTTTGCCGCCCAGGCTACCTCATCAACTGCCAACAATTATTTGAAGGCACGCCTGCTTTTTGCGGCGGTAAGCAGTTACATGACTTATGACAACGATGAACGGGCAAGTCATTCTGCTGCCACCGCTTATTATACACAGCGCGGCAACTGCGAGGATTACGCCAACCTGTATGTTGCCTGCCTGCGTTCTTTGGGGATACCGGCGCGGGTTTGCAGCGGTTATCTTTACGGGCAGGACGCCCAGACTGACAGCACTTATCTAAGCCCTGCCGGCCATATCAATGCGGATAAAATCCGGCATAGCTGGGCGATGTTTTATATTGACAGCGTTGGCTGGGTGGTGGCTGACCCTACCTCCGGCGAGGATAAAAATGCTGACGGACTGGCGGATTGGAGCCGTTTTGCCCACATAGACGAGGATAACCGGCTGATTTATACCGGTGATTATTGGGCGAACAACAACAGCATTAAATACAGCTATCAGGGACCGGCGCCGATAATTTCTTACAGCTCGGAGTTGGCTTTGTACTCATTGATTTCGCCTTTTGCGGATGTGGTAAATCATTGGGCGGCCGATGAGGTGCTTCACCTGTATTATCAAACACCGCGGCTGGTGCAGGGGGTATCCGATAAATATTTCGGTGTTAATGAATACCTGACCAGAGCCGAGATGGTGACCTTGCTGAACCGTGTGCTGGATATTTCTCAGCCTCTGAGTGACGGCCAGACCGGCAGTATTGCTTATAATGACTTATCGCCTGACCATTGGGCGTACAATGAAATCATCAAGGGCGTTTCCCGCGGCTTGTTGAAGGGGTATCCCGACGGCGGCGTGCACCCCAATGCCAAAATCAGCCGTGCCGAAGCAGCGGTTATGCTCAGCCGAATTATCGGCGGCGAGGATATAACTGCGGTTTCGTCTTATGATGATGTGGGCCCGGAGCAGTATGCCTGGGCGGTACCGGCTATTGCCAACCTGCGTGATAAACAAATCATGCGCGGTGTGGCTGATGCTGTTTTTGCACCGGAGCAGCTGATGACACGCGGCGAGGGTGCGGCAATTATTTATCGTTGGCTGAACAGCGCTGCTTATGCAGACGCTTACATGACAGAATAATGAAAAAATTGCAAAGGAGCAAATAATATGGATAATTTTACTTTTAAGAGCCCGACTCAGTTTATTTTTGGCCGCGGCACCCATGCCCAGGCCGGCAAATATGCCGCACGCTGCGGCGCCAAGAAGGTTATGGTGCTTTACGGAGGCGGTTCGGTTATTACCAATGGCGTTTTGCAGACGGTGGTAGAATCTTTGGATGCAGCCGGTTTGGATTTTATTGTGGCCGGCGGTGTGCAGCCCAACCCCGTAAGCTCTTATGTTTATCAGGCCATTGAAGCTGCCCGCGAGGAGAAGGTGGACTTTATGCTGGCCGTTGGCGGCGGCTCGGTAATTGATACTGCCAAGGCAGTGGCGGCCGGTGTGCCTTATGACGGCGATTTTCTGGACTTCTACCGCGGCAAAGGTGTCAAAGAGGCTCTGCCCGTGGGCGTGGTGCTGACGATTGCCGCAGCCGGCAGCGAAGGTTCTCCCAACACGGTTATCACCGATGAGGAAACCAAGATTAAAAAAGGTGCAACCGGTGAATGTCTGCGTCCGCAGTTTGCAATTTTGAACCCTGAGCTGACCTTCACGCTGAGCGCTTATCAGAGTGCCTGTGGTATTTCTGATATGATGGCGCATATTTTTGAGAGATATTTTACCAAGACCAAGGATAATGCCGTAACTGACCGCATTTGCGAGGGCCTGCTGCTGGCTATCACGGAGAAGGCCATGGATGTTATTATCGACCGCGAGGATTACGAGGCACAGGCGGCAATTATGTGGGCAGGTATGCTGGCACATAACAATATCTGCGGTGTGGGCCGTGAGCAGGATTGGGGCAGCCATGCCCTGGCACATCAGCTTTCTGCCCTGTTTGATGCGGCACACGGTGCGGCGCTGGCTGTTGTGTTCCCGGCCTGGATGAAGTATGTGGTTGATGAGGATGTGGAGCTGTTCGCCCGTATTGCCCATAATGTTTGGGGTGTGGCGATGAGTGACGATAAGAAGCAGATGGCGCTGGACGGTATTGCCGCTTATGAGAAGTTCCTGCGCGGCATTGGTATGCCCACCAATCTGGCGCAGCTGGATGTGCCGGAGGAGGCTATCCCGCAGTTGGTTGAGCTGGCCTTTGCACCCGGCGGCAGCACCATCGGCTACTTTAAGAAGCTGACCCCTGCCGATGTAGAAGCCGTGTATCGGTTGGCGTTGTAAGATGCTGGCCGGCGTTATCATTAACAAGAAAACGGCAGCATTAAACCGCATTTTTCATTATATTGTGCCTGCTGATTTGCCGGTTCTGCCCGGGCAGATTGTGGAGGTGGAATTTGGCCGCCAGACATTGGAGGCCATCGTGGTGGAGCTGACCGATAACGCTCAAATACTGCCGGAAAAGTTGAAGTCGATTAAGCGTCTGGTGAATCCGCAGCAGCTTTTTGGTGCGGATTTGCTGGCGCTTTCTCAATTTGCGGCCGATTATTATTTGTGCAGCCGGGCCAGCGTATTGCAGGCCATGCTGCCCAGCGGAATGCATTTGACGGGCACCATGCCGCGCTCGCAGATTCGCCGTGTGGTGCAGCTGTTGAATAATGAAGCCAAGCCGACCGGTGCCAAGCAGCGGCGTGTAATTGATTTGCTGAAAGCTCAGGGTGAGCTGCCTTTGCATGAGCTGCTGGCCCTGGCGGAAGCACAGCTGCCCACCGTAAAACGCCTGCAAGAGCAGGGTATTGTGGCGATAATTGAGGAAGAAATTTGGGATGGGCAGAATTTGCAGCCCGAAGCAGACAACCGTGAGTTATCGGCGGCACAGCGGCAGGTTTTGGCGAAGATAAAAGAGAATTTTGAGGGCGATAACAAACCCGTGCTGCTGCATGGCGTAACCGGCAGCGGCAAAACGGAAATTTACCTGCGGCTAGCCGAGGAATTTCGGAGGCAAGGGCAGCAGGTGATTATTCTGGTGCCGGAGATTGCGTTGACGCCGCAGACGGTATGGATTTTTCGGCAGCGGCTGGGCGGCGGTGTGGCGGTTTTACATTCCGGCTTAACGGGCGCAGAACGGCGGGCGGCCTGGCTGGGGATAGCCTCCGGCCATTATGATTTGGTTATCGGTGCGCGCTCTGCCATTTTTGCCCCGACACCCAATTTGGGTTTGATCGTGATTGACGAGGAGCACGAATCGACCTATAAACAGGATAATGCGCCGCGCTTCCATACCCGTGTGCTGGCGCAGGAGCGCTGCCGTTTGACGGGGGCAAGCCTGCTGCTGGGCAGCGCCACCCCCGATATAGAGAGCTATTATAAGGCGGAGCAGGGGGAGTATCTGCTGTGTGAGATGCCCAAGCGTATTGGCGGCCGGGAGCAGGCCAAAATGCGGCTGGTGGATATGAGCCGCGAGTTTAAGGAGGGCAATAACAGCGTCCTCAGCCGCCTGTTGCAGCAAAAACTGCGTGAGAATTGGCAGGCAGGGCACCAAAGTCTGCTGTTCCTTAACCGCCGCGGCTATGAATCGTTTGTGTCCTGCCGCCATTGTGGGTTTGTGGTACAGTGCCCGCATTGTTCGGTGGCCATGGCTTATCATCAGGGGGAGAATGTGCTGAAATGCCATTATTGCGGCCAGACAGCACCCTTGCCACAGCTCTGCCCGGAATGTGGCTCTCACGCTATCCGCTACTTTGGCGCCGGTACGCAGAAAATCGTGGAGGCGGTGCAAAACTTGCTGCCCGAGGCCCGAATTGCCCGTATGGACAGGGATACAGCCACCGAACGCGGCAGCTTTGAGCAGATTTACCAAGCCATGCGGCGCGGAGATGTGGACATTCTGGTGGGCACACAGATGATTGCCAAGGGGTTGGACTTCCCTAATCTGACACTGGTGGGCGTGGTGGCGGCTGATTTGGCATTGAATGTGCCGGATTTACGCAGCGGCGAGAGGGCCTTTCAGCTGACCACGCAGGTGGCAGGCAGGGCAGGCCGGCATCAAAGCGGCGAGGTTATCGTGCAGACCTACCAGCCGACTTCCGAGATCTTGCAGGCGGCCGTACGGAATGATTATCAGTCTTTCTATCGCCGAGAGATTTTGCAGCGCAGGTTGGCTGAATATCCGCCGTTTTCTTCGATGATACGGGTGGTTATCAGCGCCGGCAGTATGGATTCGGCGGTGGAGGTGGGGCGCAAGCTGGCCATAAACCTGCAACGCACACTGGAAAATATGCAGGCAGAGGATAAAATGCGTTATTTTGGCCCCAAACCTTGCCCCAGGGTTAAAATTAAAAACCGTTATCGCCTGCAAATTATGCTGAAAGGCCGGGATTTGGCGCTGCTGCGGACGGTGCTTAGCCGTGCTACGGAGAGCTTGCGTCTGCCGCCGGACACCAATTTGGCCATAGATGTGGAGCCTCTGAATTTGATTTGATAGAGGAGAATCGCTATGTGGGATTATGGATATATTTCCCAGCGGCCGGCATATCCAGCAGCGCCGGCAGGCCCAATTTCTGTTGAGGAACAACTGCGTGTGCTGGCCGAAAAGCATGGTATTCATCCTAATTTCCCGGACTTCGTTGACTATCTTTGCCGGGAATTTGGCCGGGAATATGTTGAGGCTAACCCGTATAACGTTATCCTTACAGCCCTTGGTGGCAAAAGGAAAATATTGGATGAATGGCAGCCATGTTCAGATCTTCTTTTGCTTATTGATACTGAGGATTTTGAATGTGCAGAACGATATGAAGAGCTGTTGGCTGATTTGTCGCGTATTGCCTACGGTGGTTTTCCGCTGCAAAACTTGCAAATCAACTGGGATGTAAAGCACAAGAAAATCAAAAATGGTGTTGGTATTAGCTATGATATTTGGGGAAAGCATGAGGAGCATATGATTTATAAAAGTGATGGCTGGTTTTACCCATGGCTTATCTCACACCTTAATACGGTCATTCATGCAGCAAAACGTTCGGGGTCATTTTTCTTATCTGCACCGGACCAAACGGTGTTGTTGTATTTTGGCTCTGATGAGCAGGTAAAAATGCTGAATCATCTGACGCCGCTTCCTCCTTTTCAGCGTAATGCCTGGGGTGCTGTTGTTATGCCTTGGTAAGTGTGATTAAAAATGTATACAATATCATTGTGTGAAATTTAACAAAACGGCTGGTGTTATCAGCCGTTTTATGTTATAATATTGGTTAATATTTTTTGTTGAAATATTATATACAGCATAATATTTGGAGTGATAAAAATGACGGAAAAAAATATTGATTGCAAAAGTAAAGTTATGAAGGAAGGTTATATGCGTTCTCCGCAGCGTTCTCTGCTGTATGCGCTGGGCCTTACCAAAGAGGAAATTGAGCGCCCGCTGATTGGTATTGTAAACTCTTTTAATGAGGTTGTGCCCGGGCATATGCACCTGCGCACTGTTACCGAGGCTGTAAAGGCCGGTGTGCGTCTGGCCGGCGGTACTCCGCTGGAATTCCCGGCGATTGCAGTTTGTGACGGTATTGCCATGGGCCACGTTGGTATGAAATATTCTCTGGCCAGCCGTGAGTTGATTGCTGATTCGGCCGAGACAATGGCCTTGGCACACGCTTTTGACGCACTGGTGTTTATTCCCAACTGTGATAAGGTTGTACCCGGTATGCTGATGGCAGCAGCCCGTCTGGATCTGCCCTGTGTTTTTGTCAGCGGCGGCCCCATGCTGGCCGGCAAACTGAACGGCAAGGTGCTGGATTTGAACTCTAATTTTGAGGCCAGCGGTGCTTATGCGGCCGGTAAACTGGATGCCGCAGCTTTGGAGGCTATTGAACAGCACGCTTGTCCCACCTGCGGTTCTTGCTCTGGTATGTTTACTGCCAACTCCATGAACTGTCTGACCGAGGTTTTGGGTATGGGCCTGGCCGGTAACGGCACGGTGGCTGCGGTGGACAGCGGCCGTTTGCGTTTGGCCAAGCAGGCAGGTATGCAGGTTATGCAGCTGCTGGCCGAGGATATTCGCCCGCATGATATTATGACTGCGGCTGCCTTTAAGAATGCTCTGATTGCTGATATGGCGATGGGCTGTTCCACCAACACGGTACTGCATTTGCCGGCCATCGCCCATGAAGCAGGCGTTGAACTGAATTTGGATATGATCAACGAGCTGAGCGAGGTTACTCCGCACCTGTGCAAGCTGGCTCCTGCCGGTGAACATCATATTGAAGATTTGCACGCAGCAGGCGGCATGAGAGCGCTGATGGCTGAGTTGGCCAAGCTGGATTTGCTGGACACCACCGCTATGACGGTTACCGGCAAAACTCTGGGTGAGAATATTAAGGGCGCCTGTGTGCTGGACGGTAATGTTATCCGCAACAAGGAAACCGCTTACAGCCAAAAGGGTGGCTTGAAGATTTTGAAGGGTAATCTGGCAGTAGACGGCGCGGTGGTTAAGCGTGCTGCCGTAGCGCTCGAGATGATGGTGCACAGCGGCCCTGCCCGTGTGTTTGACGGCGAGGAAGAGGCAGTTGAAGCAATTACCGGCGGGCAGATCAAGGCCGGTGATGTGGTGGTTATCCGTTATGAAGGCCCCAAGGGCGGCCCCGGTATGCGTGAGATGCTGACTCCCACCTCGGCAATTCAGGGCATGGGCCTGGGTGAGTGTGTGGCACTTATTACTGACGGCCGCTTCTCCGGTGCGACCCGCGGTGCGGCCATTGGCCATGTTTCGCCTGAGGCTGCCGAGGGTGGTCTGATTGGTCTGGTTGAGGATGGCGACATCATTGAAATCGACATTAACGAGGGCCGTTTGAATTTGGCGGTGGCTGATGAAGTGCTGGCCGAGCGCAAAGCTGCCTGGAACCAGCCGGAGCCGAAGATTAAAAAGGGTTATCTGGCCAAATACGCCAAGCGCGTAACCTCGGCATCTACCGGCGCAGTAACCGTTAGATAATAAAATTTAGATAATAAAATTTTGGGTGGACGGAGGTCAATATGAAACATATCTTGAATGTGCAGGTACAGGACCATTCCGGTGTTCTGGTGCGGGTGGCAGGTCTTTTCAGCCGCCGCGGTTACAACATTGACACGCTGACGGTGGGCGCTACCGAAACTCCCGGGATTTCCAGCATGACCATTGTGGTGGAGGGCGATGACCGTGTTATCGAGCAGGTAACCAAACAGCTTTACAAAATTGTGGAGGTGCTGAAAATTCAGGATGTTACCAACGATGAGTTTGTGGGGAGAGAGCTGCTGATGCTGCGGGTGCAGGCCAACAAAGAGGACAGACTGGAAATTATGCACCTTTGTGAGATCTTCCGCATTAAAATTGTGGATATTCAGCGCAAGAGCTTTGTTATCGAAGCCACCGGTACACACAGCAAGCTGGCCGCCATTGAGGAGGCCTTCCGTCCTTTTGGTATCCAGGAAATGAAGAGAACCGGTCTTATCGCCATGACCCGCGGCGAGAAATTACCGAGAAAAGATTGAAGGGAGTGAGCAGAAATGGCTAAAATGAATGGTGCAGAGGCAATTATTGCCTGTTTGGAGGAGGCCGGCTGTGATACAGTTTTCAGTTATCCGGGCGGCGCTGTGCTGGGAATTTTTGAGGCTCTGCGAAACTCCAAGCAAATAAAAAATGTGCTTACGCGTACT
This sequence comes from Bacillota bacterium, assembly GCA_017397935.1. Classification (GTDB taxonomy): domain Bacteria; phylum Bacillota; class Dehalobacteriia; order UBA4068; family UBA4997; genus Avidehalobacter. The sequence continues at coordinate 40,949 of JAFQHN010000015.1, read as the reverse complement.
GAGCAGGGTGCTACCCATGCGGCCAGCGGTTATGCCAGAGTCAGCGGCAAGGCCGGCGTTTGTATTGCTACCTCCGGCCCCGGTGCAACCAACCTGGTGACGGGTCTGGCGACTGCTTATATGGATTCTCTGCCGGTTATTGCCATTACGGGGCAGGTTGCCAGCACGATGATCGGCACCGATGCCTTCCAGGAGATCGACATTACCGGCATTACCCGCCCCATTGTCAAGCACAGCTATTTGGTGACGGATGTAAACGAGCTGCCGCAGGTTATTAAAGAGGCCTTTTATCTGGCCACCACCGGCCGCCCCGGCCCCGTGTTGATTGATGTGCCCAAAAACATCAGCGACATGGAGTGTACGGCGGAAATCCCCGGTACCATCAATCTGCCAGGTTATAAGCCGACCTTTAAGGGGCATAAATTGAAGATCAAAAACGCCTGCAAGGTGCTGCAAGAGGCCAAAAAGCCGCTTATCTATGCCGGCGGCGGTGTGGTAAGTGCCGGCGCCGAGGAGCTGCTGCATGAGCTGGCCCACCGTTTAGATGCACCGGTGGCGGTAACACTTATGGGCAAGTCTGCTTATCCCTTCCGTGACGGTTATTTCATCGGTATGCTGGGTATTCACGGTGCGCCGGCTGCCAACCTGGCGGTGACGGAGTGTGATGTGCTGCTGGCCATTGGTGCGCGTTTTGATGACCGCGTAACGGCTAATGTGGCTAAGTTTGCGCAGGAGGCGACCATTATCCATGTGGATGTTGACCCGGCGGAAATCGGCAAGAATGTGCCCAGCGATGTACCGATCGTTGGTGATGCAGCGGCAATTATCCGGGATATGCTGGAATTTTTGCAGCCGGCCGAGCATGAGGCATGGCGGGCCCGCATTGAAAGCTGGCGTCCGCTGACCAGCGACGCTTACGGAGAGATAACTGACAGTTTACGGTTCCGTGATGTTATTGGCAGGCTGAACAGCCTCACCCGCGGCAAGGTAGTTGTCACCACCGACGTTGGCCAGCACCAAATGGTAGCGGCACAGTTTTTTAATTCTCATCGCAGGCGTGGGTTTATCAGCAGCGGCGGTTTGGGCACCATGGGCTACGGTCTTCCCTCGGCGGTGGGTGCACAGTTGGCTGCACCCGATGAATTGGTGGTCTGCGTTACCGGCGACGGCAGCTTCCAGATGACGATGAATGAACTGGCCACGGCCAAGGCGCATAATCTGCCGATTAAGGTTATCCTCTCCAACAACAGCAATTTGGGCATGGTACGCCAGCTGCAAAAATATTATGTGGATAACAATTATTTTGGCATTGATTTGGAAGGCAACCCGAACTTTGAGAAAATTGCCGAGGCCTATGATATGGCCTATTACCGTCTGGAAAATCCGCAAGACATTGATGCCGTGCTGGCAGATGCGCTGGCAAACGGGCGGCTGACGCTGGTGGAATGTATTATCCCCAAGGAGGAAATGGTTTACCCGATGGTTTTAAGCGGCCATGGCCTTGATGATATGGTGGTGGAGAGTAACAATACGCCTGCCCGGGAATAAAATAAATTTTGAGCAAGGTCTTGCAGATAAAGTAAATTTATGTTAAAATGTCATAGTCGGTTTTGATAACAATATCAAGGCCGTCTTGCTGGTGTAGCTCAGTTGGTAGAGCAGCTGATTCGTAATCAGCAGGTCGCGTGTTCAAGTCACGTCTCCAGCTCCAGAATAAAAGCACCCTGTTTGTAATGAGAACAGGGTGTTTTTTTATGCCACAAACAGCTAAAAAACTGCTTTTTGGTGATTTGCAGCAAATTTTATTTGGAAAATGGGTACAATAATGATACAACACAAATCAGCTTATAACCATCAGGAGGGTACCCAAAATGGAAGAAAGGAAAATCACACAAAACCAGATTTTATCATATCGCCAATATTTAATAAGGGAAGAAAAAAGCACGGCAACTGTGGAGAAATATCTCCGTGATGTCCGTGCTTTTGTAGTTTATGTTGGTAATGAGGTTGTTACGAAGGAGATAGTGATGGCCTACAAAAAGTATTTGCAGATGAGAGAGTATGCGGTGCGTTCAATCAACTCCATGCTGGCCAGCTTGAATAGTCTGCTGGACTTTCTCGGCTGGGCGGATTGCAGGGTAAAAGCTATTAAACAGCAGAAGCAGGTATATTGTGCTGAGGAACAGGAGCTGACCAAGGCGGAATATATGCGCTTGCTGGACGCAGCCAAAAGAAAACCGCAGCTGCAACTGGTGATGAAAACGATTTGCGGTACGGGCATTCGTGTTTCAGAACTGCGCTGTTTCACGGTGGAAAATGTGGCCCGCGGTGAGGTGACGGTTAACTGTAAAGGCAAAACCCGAACCGTCTTGATACCGGGAAAACTTAGAAAGCTGCTGTTGGATTATGCCCGAAAAGAAAAAATCCGCTCCGGCGTGATATTTCTCACCCGAAGCGGAAAACCCTTGAACAGAAGCCGTATCTGGGCGCAGATGAAGGCTTTGTGCGAGCAAGCCGGTGTTGAGGCCGGCAAGGTATTTCCGCACAACCTGCGCAAACTGTTTGCCCGCACCTTCTACGGTATCGAAAAGGATATTGCCAAGCTGGCCGATATTTTGGGGCACAGCAGCATTAACACCACCCGCATTTATATTATGACCACCGGCGTGGAGCACCGCAGAAAAATTGAGCGCCTGGGATTGGTGATATAGGCAGCAAAAAAATCATGACATAATTCATATTATGTCAAGGTGCACACTATCAGTATGTATGTTTATCGAGTTTTAACCATCTCTATTGTAGCAAGCATAGCAAAAAAAATCAACTTATAATATAAGCATAAGCATATTTTATGTTCTCTTATGACTGCACTCTTATAGGCAGGCAGCACAATAACACCCTCTGGACAATTTTTTAAGTAATTGTTAGGAGGGTGTGTTTTGGTATGTTCAAAAATCGGTCGGGTTTTGGGCTATGATATAAAAATACAACATAATATGAATTATGTCACAAAAAGCTGCGACACACCCGGCAGAGCAAAATCATAACTGTGATTGCAGTACAGAAATAAACGATTGGCAGATTATAAGGCCGTACCGACAGGCGGTGATGTTTAGTGGCGGCAAAGCATGATTTGAAAGGTAAGACCTTTGGACGGTGGACAGTGCTGGATGACAGCATTTTGACAGATAAGGGCGAACGGAAATGGTGGTGCCGCTGTGAATGTGGTACCGAGCGTGCGGTATTGGAGCGTAGTTTGCTGTATGGAGGCTCACTTAGCTGCGGCTGCCTGCGGCGGGATAATGTTGCAGCGGTAAATACACGTGAACTGACCGGACAGGTTTTCGGAGAATTGACAGTGCTTAGCCGGGCAGAGCGACAGGATAGAAACGGTGGGGTCTGGTGGCGTTGCCGGTGTGCCTGCGGTGGGGAGTATGAGGTGCCGGCTACGCTGCTGCTGACCGGCAAACGGACTCATTGTGCGTCTAAGGTGCATGGTGGACACTATGCGCATACGGATATTACCGGGCAGAGGTTTGGACGGCTGACGGCACTTTTTGCAACAGATAAGCGAGGTGAGCGAGGATCAGTAATATGGCACTGCGTTTGTGATTGTGGGAATGAAGCAGATGTCAGTTATAATAACCTGATGTATAGTGCTATGCAGAGCTGTGGATGCCGCAAGAGGGAACATGAACAAAGTTTGCATACTTACCTGACGCATGTAGACGGAACCTCTTTGGAAAGGATACGCAGCCGTAAGGTGCCCAAGAACAGCACTACCGGAACGCGTGGAGTGTATTTGATACGCGGACGGTATGTTGCAAAGATAACTTTTCAGAAGCGGACATTTGAGTTGGGAAGTTTTGATACTATGGAGCAGGCGGTGGAAGCTCGGCAGCGGGCAGAGAGTGTGCTTTTTGAGCAAGCGGCGAAATTCTATGAGCGATATGCGGTGCTGGCGACAGTGGATCCGGAGTGGGCATTGGCGAATCCGCCCCGTATCATCGTCAGTCAGCAGGAGGATAAGGAGCTTTTGGTGCAGATGCTGCCGGAATTATAGAAGGCTTGTTACGGTGGAAATGTACCGGCAGCAGGCCAGATAACAAACAGAATAGGCAAAAAAATAACCGGAGCGCACGGCCAACTGTGTACTCCGATTATTATTATTATTATTTATTATTATGCTGTTAACAATTTATTTGGCGCCGTACTGCTCATAGTAGGCATCAATGGCGGCTTTAATGGTGTCATCAATAACCACCCTGCCGTTACATTCCTTATTATAAAGATGTTCGGTAACCTCGCCCATGGTTACGATGGCGTTGGTATCAAAGCCGTACAGGTCTTTAACCTCATCCAGAGCGCATTTTTCGCCGCCCTTGCCAACCTCCATACGGTCCAGAGAAACCATCAGGCCGACAATGGTAACATCGGCAGCGCCTTTTACCTTGGGTACGGTTTCTTCCATAGATTTGCCGGAGGTGGTTACGTCCTCAATCATAATTACACGGTCACCGTCCTGTAAGGTGCTGCCCAGGAAGCTGCCCTTATCGGCGCCATGGTCTTTTTCTTCTTTGCGGTCAGAGCAATAACGAATCTCTTTGCCGTAAAGCTCGCTGTATGCCAGCGCAGTTACCACCGCAATCGGGATACCCTTGTAGGCAGGGCCGAACAGAACATCGAAATCATCACCGTATTTGTCATGGATGGCTTTGGCGTAATATTCGCCCAGTTTTTTAAGCTGATAACCGGTAACATAACCGCCGGCGTTCATAAAAAACGGCGATTTGCGGCCGCTTTTCAGGGTAAATTCACCAAATTTCAGAACATCGCACTCAACCATAAATTCAATAAACTCTTGTTTGTATGCTTCCATTATTTCTCGCTCCTTTGATATTATTGCTGCCTGTTTAAGGCTATTATTGGCATATATTGTATTTCTGCATTTATGGGCAAAAAACCTGCAATAATTTATATTCTTTATATAAAAAGGTGTGGAAGATGGCAGTACAAAACACTATATGCTTTTTTATTGGCAAGTCCGGGCCGATATGCTATAATAAAACTGTTTTGATGGAAAATGGCGATAATTTTGCGTAAAAATAATCTGTGTGATATTAAATGCTATTTTTATATTTTATACTGTAAATAACGGCAGGGAAAAGCAATTAGGCGGAGAATTTTATAAAGTTGAATATTTGTGCTTTATGGCAGAAATTTGGGTGGGAGGATAAAGCAGAGTGCGTATTTTGGGCATTGACCCCGGCACCGGGATTACCGGCTGGGGCGTGATTGATAAAAATTACAATCAGCTTACCGTGGTTGATTACGGCTGCATCCGCACACCTGCCCACCAGCTTAACCAAAAGCGTTTGTGTGAGATTTATGACGGCATACAACTGCTGCTGCAAGAGTTTGAACCCGATGTGATGGCCATTGAGGAGTTATTTTTCAATCGCAACAGCACCACGGTTATCAGCGTGGGGCAGGCCAGGGGTGTGTTGATTTTGGCGGCGGCCCAGCGAGGTGTGCCGGTTTTTGAGTATACACCGCTGCAAATAAAACAGGCGGTAACCGGTTATGGCCGTGCCGAGAAAAAACAGGTGCAGTATATGATAAAAAATCTGCTGAATTTGGAGGCGGTGCCCAAACCCGATGATGCGGCCGATGCCCTGGCGGTGGCGGTGTGCCACAGCAACTGGCAGCAGGCCAACCATTGGCAGAAAAATTCTGATGACAACCTGGTGTGATATTGAGGCTAATGAGGCTGTTTAGGAGGGAATTTGATGATTGCATATCTTAAAGGCGAGGTTTTGGAGTTAACCGAGGACTCGCTGATATTATTGGTGGGCGGTGTAGGCTATCAGGTTTATGTACCGTTTAACAGCTTTACCTCTCTGCCGCAGCCGGGCGATGAGCTGGCCCTTTACACTTATCTGCAAATCAATACCCAACCCCGTGCCGAGGCTCTGGCCCTGTTTGGTTTTGCCGATAAGCGGGATTTGCAGCTTTTTACGTTGTTGCTGGGTGTCAGCAGCATTGGCGCCAAAACAGCTCTGGCCGCACTTAACAGCGTTGGCTATGCCGATTTGGTGTCGGCGGTGCAGATGGGTAATGCCGCTGCATTAACACGCATACCGGGAGTGGGCAAAAAATCAGCCGAACGCATTTTGTTGGAGTTGAAAGATAAGATTATGAAGCTGGAGCCTGAATTTGTTGCCCCCACACCGCAGCCCAGGCAAAATTCGCTGGCTGATAACCTGAAACGCACGGCGGCGCTGGCACTCTCGCAGCTTGGTTATCCGCAGGCCGTGGCTCAGCAATATGTGGACGCGGTTTGTGAGGATTTGCCCGACGATACCGCATTGGAGGATATTATCACCGCAGCGCTGAAATTGGCCGCCAAAGGCTGAGATTATATTTTGATTTGATATTTAAGGAGGTTTTGAGGCTTGGAAAAGGAAATCGGTAAAAATGTTTTTTCTAATAAACAGCTGTTAAAACCCAATAATGATGATTTTGCGGCACAGCGGGTGGTTTCGGCACGCTCCAACATTGAGGACGCTGCCGCAGAGCCGACCTTTCGGCCGCAAACCTTTGCTGATTATATTGGCCAGCAGCGTGTGAAGGATAATATGGAGATTTTTATTCAGGCTGCCAAGGCCCGCGGAGAGGCGCTGGACCATATTCTGCTGTACGGGCCGCCCGGTCTCGGCAAAACCACGCTGGCCAACATTATTGCCAATGAGCTGGGAGTTTCCTTAAAAGTTACCTCCGGCCCGGCCATTGAACACGCCGGTGATCTGGCATCTATCCTTACCAGCCTGGCCCCCAATGATGTGCTGTTTATCGACGAAATTCATCGTCTGAACCGGGCGGTAGAGGAAGTATTGTACCCGGCGATGGAGGATTTTCATATCGACATTATGATGGGCAAAGGACCGGGTGCGCAGACTATTCATCTGCCGCTGGCGCCGTTTACGCTGGTCGGCGCCACCACCCGTGTGGGTATGCTGACGGCACCTCTCCGTGACCGTTTTGGTGTTATCAGCCGGCTGGAATATTATAACCCCGATGAGCTTTTTAAGATTGTAAAACGCAGTGCCGTGCTGCTGAAAATCGACATTACCGATGAGGGGGCGGCGGAGATTGCCGGCCGCAGCCGTGGTACGCCGCGTATTGCCAACCGCCTGCTGCGGCGTGTGCGAGATTTTGCCTGTGTAAAAGGCAACGGCATTATTGACCGTGATATGGCCCGGTATGCGCTGGAACTGCTGGAAATTGACGGCCGCGGGCTGGATAAAACCGACCAAAAGGTGCTGACCACGCTGATTGAAACTTTTGGCGGAGGGCCGGTGGGCTTAGATACTATTGCCGCCACCATCAGCGAGTCTGTTGATACTATTTATGATATGTGCGAGCCTTATCTGTTGCAGCTGGGCTTCTTAAACCGTACTCCGCGTGGACGCATGGCCACCGCCGAGGCATATCGGTATTTGGGGATCGAGCCGCCGCAGGGCAAATCGTTTGAGGGCAACCTGTTTAATAATACGTAACTTTTCTTTGGGATTATTTTCTGATAGATTATAAGGAGGGATTTGTAATGAAGCTGCTGCTGCATTGTTGCTGTGCCCCGTGCAGCATTATGCCCATCCGTTTGCTGCAAGATGAGGGGATTCAGCCGGCTACCTTCTTTTATAATCCCAACATTCATCCGTACCGGGAATATAAGAAACGCCGCAACACCTTCCGTGAGTATATGGAGAGTCTGCATCTTTCCTTTGCCATGCTGGATGACTACGATATGGAGAGTTTTCTGGCCGGTGTGGCCGGGCAGCCGGCTGCACGCTGCGGTTTTTGTTATCGCATACGCCTGCGAGAGGTGGCGCGTTTTGCGGCAGAGCAGGGGTTTGATGCGATTTCGACCAGCCTTTTAGTCAGTCCGTATCAAAAGCATGAGCTGATTAAATATGAGGGTGAGAAAGCTGCGGCCGAATTTGGCATTGAGTTTTATTACCGTGATTTTCGGCCGTATTTTCAGGAGGGGCAGGAACGGGCGAGAGAGCTGGAAATGTATATGCAGGGTTATTGCGGCTGCGTTTACAGCGAAAAAGACCGTTATTTTAAGCCCAAGGTACAGCCGTTGATTTTGGATAACAAATGGCAGAAGGCCGAAAATCTGCGGCAAAAGGCGGCCAAAAAGGCTGAGTAAATTTTTGTTATAGGTATAGGCAGTAAGATGAGATTAAAATGGGTTTTTAAGTATGTTTAAGGGTAATAAATTTAAGCGGTTGGTGCTGATAATGCTGGCCGTACTGTGTCTGGCAGTACCCTCGGCAGCTTGGGCCACCGATATTCGTGTTTGTCTGCAAACCGGTGCAGCCGAGGTTGAGTTTGAGATAATGCAGGGTGATTACACATTGTCCGGCGGCAAGCTGGTGGCAGAAACTCTGGCCGAGCCGACCGAGGGTGATGTGGTGCGGCTGGTTAAGGGCAGCAGCAGCTTTACGGCTTATCTTAACGGGCAGAAAATCGGTACATCGGCGGCAAATATTTCGCTGGTGGCTGAGGATTCCGAGGAAGGCATTGTGGAGTTCCGCGGCAAAAAATACCGCGACAGCTTTTCCGTCTACACCAACGGCTATGTGGTAAATGTGCTGGATTTAGAGTATTACCTGTACGGCGTGGTGGGCGAGGAAATCGGCTATAAAGCGCCGACCGAGGCCTTGCGGGCGCAGGCTATTGTGGCCCGTAGTTATGCTTATTTTAATATGGGCGGCACCTATTATGATGTTTCGGCCAGCACAGCCAGCCAGGTTTACGGCGGTTACACAGCTGAGAGTGAAATCGGCGCCGATGTGATCATCCGTGCGGTGGACGATACGGCAGGACAGATTTTATATTATGACGGCAAACCGGTGGAGGCTGTTTTTTGCAGCAGCGCCGGCGGCCACACCGAGAATAACGAGAATGTCTGGGGTGGAAAGGCGCTGCCCTATCTGCGCGGTGTAAAATCGCCCTATGACGAGGATTACAGCTTTTATGAGTGGACGGTATCATATACCCCCAAGCAGATGAAGGATTTGGCTGAGGCTTATATGGAGCGCCTGGGCCGGGATGACAGCTTTGGCAGGTTTGTTCGGCTGGAATTATCTTATGAAGCTGAGGATGGCGGCAAAACCGCATCAGGGCGGGTAACCGAGGCCAAAATTATCGGCACGGGCTGCACAGTAAGCGCCGAAAGGGATGCCGTACGCACCTTGCTGGGCATAAAGAGCAGCTTGTTTACACAAGAAAATGAGGTTGAAATTTCTGAAAATATAGACACGGTTTATGTGCTGAACGCAGCCGGTAATCTGGTTGAGCGCCCGTGGTATGAGCTTTATGCGGTGGGCGCAGGAGGCGTGGTGCAGCAGCTTGGTGAGCTTGCCGCGTCCTATATGCGCAGCGCAGCCGAAATCAAAGCCTTTAATGGCGGTGCAGCTGCCGATGTGCAGGGAGAAGGCGTATCGCTGACTGGCCACGGCTACGGCCACGGCGTGGGGTTAAGCCAGTACGGTGCCATTGGTATGGCTGAGGACGGCTATACCGCCGAGGAAATCCTGACGCACTATTACGGCGGCGACGACGAGCGCCTGCTGGAACTGGATTTTATAGATTAAGTTCATAAATAATTTTGTTGATATTATGTTAAAAATATGCTGATAAAATAAATTATGATGTATTGAGGTTTTTGCTGATGAAACTGGAAGATTTTGTCTATGACCTGCCCGAGGAATTGATTGCCCAAACCCCGGTGGAACCGCGTGATTCCTCTCGTCTGTTGGTGTTGAACAGGGCCGACGGCACGATTGAGCACAAGCATTTTTATGATGTGGTGGATTATCTGAACGCCGGTGATGTGCTGGTCATCAACCATACCAAGGTGTTGCCGGCCAGACTTTGGGCCCACCGTGAAAGCGGCGCCGTGATTGAGGTGCTGCTGGTACAGCAGGTGGATTTGCACCATTGGAAGGCATTGGTGCGCCCCGGCCGCAAGGCCCGCCCCGGCGAGAAGCTGATTTTTAAGGAGGGCCTGCTGACTGCCGAAGTGATGGAGGTGGTGGAGGAGGGTATGCGCCTTATCCGCTTTGATTACAAGGGCAATTTTATGGCAATTTTGGACGAGCTGGGCACTATGCCGCTGCCGCCTTATATCCACGAGAAATTGGAGGACCAGAGCCGCTACCAATGCGTTTATGCCAAAGACCCCGGCTCGGCTGCTGCCCCCACCGCAGGTCTGCATTTTACCGAGGAATTGCTGGATAAAATCCGCGCCAAGGGTGTGACGGTGGCCGAGGTACTGTTGAATGTGGGCCTTGGCACCTTCCGCCCCGTTAAGGTGGAAAATATCGAGGACCATGAGATGCACTCGGAGTATTATGAGATTGACGAAGCAACCGCTAAAATCATCAATGATTGCCGTGCCCGTGGTGGGCGGATAATCAGCGTGGGCACCACCAGCACCCGCACTCTGGAAACCGTCAGCACCGAGGATGGCATCGTGCACGCCGGCAGCGGTTGGACGCAAAAATTCATCTACCCCGGTTATCATTATAAGGCAGTGGATTCGTTGATTACCAACTTCCACCTGCCCGGCAGTACGCTGATGATGTTGGTGTCGGCCTTTGCCACACGAGAGCAGATTATGCAGGCTTATGCCACCGCTGTTGAGGAGAAATACCGCTTTTTCAGCTTTGGTGACGCCATGTTGATTATATAATATGATAAGATTTTATTGAGGTGGAATATGACTCTTAAATATACACTTTTGAAGCAGGACGGCGAGGCGCGCCTGGGCGAGCTGGAAACCACGCACGGCAAAATTCAGACACCGATTTTTATGCCGGTGGGCACGCAGGCAACCGTAAAAAGTATGACGCCTGAGGAGTTAAATCAGGTTGGCTCGCAAATTATTTTGAGCAATACGTATCATCTTTATATGCGCCCTGGCCATAAGCTAGTGGCTGAGGCCGGCGGTTTGCACAAATTTATGCACTGGGATAAGCCGATTCTGACCGACAGCGGCGGTTTTCAGGTGTTCAGCCTGGCCAAACTGCGGGATATTGGCGAGGACGGCGTAATTTTCCGTTCTCACATTGATGGCTCCAAGCATTTCTTCACGCCGGAGAAGGTGATGGAGATCGAGCAGGATTTGGGGGCTGATATTGCCATGGCTTTTGACGTTTGTTCTCCGTACCCTGCGCCGAGAGAACAGGTGGTGGCTGCGCTGGAAAAAACCACCCGTTGGGCGGCACGCTGCAAAGCCGTGCATACCAGAGAGGACCAGGCGCTGTTCGGTATTATTCAGGGCGGCCTGTTTAATGATTTGCGTAAACGCAGCGCCGAAGAACTGCTGCCGATGGATTTTCCCGGCTACGGTATCGGCGGCCTCAGCGTGGGCGAACCGAAACCCCTGATGTATGATTGCCTTGACCATTTGATGCCGATTATGCCCAAGGACAAACCCCGTTATCTGATGGGCGTGGGCAGCCCCGATTGTCTGGTGGAGGGCGTGGCCCGCGGTGTAGATATGTTTGACTGCGTTCTGCCTACCCGTATTGCCCGCAACGGCACAGTATTCACCCGCCAGGGCAAATTGGTGGTAAGAAACGCCGAGTACGCGCGTGACTTCCGGCCGATGGAGGAGGGCTGCGATTGCTATGCCTGCCGCAATTTCTCCCGTGCGTACATTCGTCATCTGATTAAGACCAATGAGATTTTGGGTCTTAGGCTGACGACTATTCATAATCTGCATTTCCTGCTGCATCTGATGCAGGATATCCGCGATAATATCGCCGCCGGTACCTTTGCCAGGTTCTACAAAGATTTTTTTGCAGAATGGCATGAATAAGCAGGAATTTTTCTGTTAAGGCCGAATAATAAATAGGTTGTGATGTTATCCCGACATTTGGGCCGGGATGTAAACCAAATTTAATCGTTAATGAATTTTTTAAGAAAAGGTGGTTTTTTAGAGATGATGGAAACTCTGTATACTGTCGGTTATCTGGTGATGATGGTAGCGTTGTTTTACTTTCTGCTTATCCGTCCCCAGCAGAAAATCCAGAAGAAACGCAACGAGATGCTGAACTCGCTGAAAGTTGATGATAAGGTGGTAACTGTCGGCGGTATCGTCGGCATCATTACCGAGATTATGGACAACAGCGTTTGGCTGGAAGTTTGTGACGGTATTGAAATTGAGGTTAAAAAATCCGGCATTGCTGATTTGGCCAGAGATAACAACCGGGATAAATAACGCAATTTAACGCTGACTGTGGGATTTTCTGTAAGAATTTTCTTGCGAAATTTGCCACAGCAGCTTTTGTGTTTTGGAAATTTTTGTGATATTTAATAAGGAGGCTTTTTACCGATGAAAAAGGGAGGGTTATGGCTGACCCTGTTTGTGCTGCTGCTGGCCGGCGCTGTGGCCGGCTCCTTCGGGCACCTGAAAGATAACATCAACCTGGGCCTGGACTTGCAGGGCGGCGCCGAGGTGGTTTTGCAGGCTGTACCGGAGGAAGGACAGACAGTTGCGCCTGAGGACATGGAGGCGCTGAAAGAAATTATGCGTAACCGTGTAGATAATATTGGTGTATCCGAACCGATTATTCAGTTGGAGGGTGATGACCGCATTATCATCCAGTTGGCCGGCGTGGATAACCCCGACGACGCCATTGATATTTTGGGCCGTACCGCCAAGCTGGAATTTGTAGACCCACGCGGTAATGTGGTGCTGACCGGTGCGGATTTGGTTGATGCCAAGGGTGTACGCAATACCGGTGCCATGGACCCCTCGCAGGAAAATGCGATTTCCTTGAAATTTAACGAGGAGGGCACCAAGAAATTTGCCGAGGCAACCAGCAAATATCTGCATCAGTATATTTCCATTTACATTGACGGCGAACTGATTATGTCGCCCACCGTTAACAGTGTTATCAGCAACGGCGAGGCACAGATTACCGGCGGCTATACGCTGGAAGAAGCTGTGGCCGAGGCTGCTATTTTGAAGGGCGGCGCCCTGCCTGTTGATGTAGAGGTGATGAGCAAGCGTACCGTTGGCCCCTCCTTGGGTGCCGATTCTCTGGAAAAAAGCCTGAATGCCGGTATTATCGGTATGGCATTGCTGATGACCTTTTTGATTGTTTATTATCGTTTGCCCGGTGTTGTGGCCGGCATTTCCATTGTGGTTTATACGCTGATGCTGCTGTGGCTGATGTGCTGGCTGAACATTACGCTGACGCTGCCCGGTATTGCCGGCTTCCTGCTGAGTATCGGTATGGCTGTTGACGCCAACATTATTATCTATGAACGTCTGCGCGAGGAAATTGCTAATGAGAAATCGTTGGCAGCCTCGGTGGCCTCCGGCTTTAAGCGTGCTCTGCTGACGATTATGGACTCTAATATTACCACCTTGCTGGCCACCTTTGTGCTGTTTGAGTTTGGTACAGGCTCGGTACAGGGTTTTGCGGTAACCTTGGCTGTCGGCATTATCGTAAGTATGTTTACGGCGCTGGTAATCACCCAATGGCTGTTGAAGTGGTGCGTTGATGTACCTGCTTTTGCCAAGCATCCCGCACTTTTCTCCAATAAGAAGGGAGGCGTGAACCGTGGCTAATTTCCATTTTGATTTTATCAGCAAACGCAAAATTTGGTATGCCATTTCAACTATTATTATTTTGTCCGGTTTTGTTTCGTTGTTTATTCAGGGCCTAAATTTTGGCATTGACTTTACCGGCGGCAATATCTTCCAGCTGCAATTTGAGCAAACTGTAACTGCCGAAGAATTGCGTGCTGCCGTATCGGAATATGTTGAGGCGACCCCCACCATCCAGGAGAGTGAAGGCAATACCTTCCTTATCCGCACCGAGGATATGAATGAAGAAGAAAGTGCCGCTTTGTTAACCAATATTGAGCAAAACCTCAGCGCATTTGATATTTTGCGTAACGAGCATATCGGCCCGGTTATCGGTAAAGAGTTGATTACCAATGCCCTTATTGCGCTGAGTCTGGCTTTGGTTTTGATGTTGATTTACATTACCGTGCGTTTCCGCTTTAATTTTGCGGTTTCGGCTATCGTTCCGCTGATGCATGACACGCTGGTGATGATTGGCCTGTTCTCCATCTTGCAGTTTGAGGTGGACAGTACCTTTGTGGCTGCCATTTTGACCATTCTCGGTTACTCCATCAACAGTACGATTGTAATTTTTGACCGTATCCGAGAAAACCGCGAGCTTCACCCTGAGCAGGAATTTGATGCGCTGGTAAATAACAGTATCAATCAGACATTGGGGCGCTCCATTAACACCTCGGTGGCGGTGCTGCTGCTGGTGGTGGCCCTGTTTGTGCTGGGTGGAGATACCACCCGTGCATTCTCGCTGGCATTGGTTATCGGTGTGATTGCCGGCGGTTATTCTTCGGTATTTATCGCCGGCTCCATTCTCTCGGATGTTACCCGGGTGCGTGGTGTGGATAAAACCGAATTCCGCCAGAAAACTAAAAAAGATGACCCGAAAATTTTGGTATAACCTAATAGCAATCTAATCTGCCGGAGCTTTTGCCGCCAAAAAGGTGAAAGCTCTATCGGCATATTTAATATCAGAAAGGTTTTGTGTTGCTTTGAGCATGAAAAAATGGGTTTTACGCGGCTGCAAGGTCAGCGCCGAGCAAATATCGGCAACTGCCAGAAAGCTGGGCATATCTGTTTCGGCGGCAAGATTGCTGGCGGTGCGCGGCCTGGTTGAGCCGCAGGATATTGAGGATTACTTTGCTTCCTCGCTGGATTTGCTGCACCTGCCGGGAGAGTTAAAGGATTTGAACAAAGGCTGCGATATTTTATGGCAGGGCATTAAAGACGGCCAAAAAATTGCTGTTTTCGGTGATTATGACGCTGACGGTATCACCTCCACCAGCATTATGACATTGGTGCTGCGGCGGCTTGGCGGTGATGTGCGCTATTATATTCCGCGGCGTGATACCGAGGGCTACGGCCTAAATTGCTCGGCGGTGGAGAAATTGGCGGCCGAGGGCGTTAAAATTCTGCTGACGCTGGATAACGGTATTGCGGCGTTTGAGCAGGTACAGCTGGCCAAGGATTTGGGCATGACGGTAATTATTGCCGACCACCATGAGGTACCGTTTGATATTGTCGATACCGGCAGCGTGTATAAGGTGCCGGTGGCCGATGCCGTTATTGACCCCAAACAGCGTGATTGCCCGTACCCCTTCAAATCTATTTGTGCGGGTATGCTGGCTTATAAGCTGGCCGAGAGAATGTATGAGCTGGCCGGCCGTGATTGGCAGAGCGAGCATTTGGAATACCTGATTTTTGCCGCCATTGCCACCGTCTGCGATATTATGGACTTGACGGATGAGAACCGTGAGCTGGTAAAATACGCTCTGGAACATATTGCCGAATCTCCCAACCTTGGTTTGCGTGCGCTGTTGGAGGTCAACTCGCTGGAACCGCAGAGTTTGAGTTCTTATCACATCGGCTTTACCATTGGCCCGTGCATCAACGCCAGCGGCCGTTTGGAAAATGCCGCGCAGGCTGTTGAGCTGTTCATAACCGAGGACTGTGACCGTGCCATGGAGTTGGCACGTCATCTGTTTGAGCTGAATATTTGCCGCAAGGATTTATCCACCGAGGGTGTGGAGAAGATCCGCGCTGAAATTGAAGCCAACGGTTACGCCCAAAACAAAGTAATTGTGGTGCATCAGCCACTGCTGCCTGAGAGTGTGGCCGGTATTGTGGCCGGGCGCATTAAAGAAATTTATAACCGCCCGACTTTTGTGCTGGCCGGGAATAAAGAGCAGGTAAAAGGCTCCGGGCGCTCGGTGGAAGGCTTTAATATGTTTAAGGCGTTGGTGGAGTGTGCCGATTTGCTGGATATGTACGGTGGGCATTTTATGGCAACAGGGCTGACGATTCCGGCCGCTAACATTGATGAGCTTCGCCGCCGCCTGAACGAAAACTGCAAGATGGAAACTGATGATATGCTGCCGGTGATCTATATTGATATGTCGCTGCCGGTAGAAAGGGCGCTTTCCGGTATGGGTTTTGCCCAGTTCATCGCCAATATGGCACCTTTTGGTCACGGCAACGCTGCTCCGCTGTTTGGTGACCGTGATTTGCAGGTAAAACGCATACAGCTTATGGGGGCAGATAAGCAAATTATTCGTTTTTTCTTTGCTGACCGTATACGCCAGGGACTTTGCAGTGCTATTTCCTTCCGCAAAAAGGACGAGTTTGAGCAAATCGTACGCGGGCAGGGCGGTGAGGAAATGTGGCAGCGACTGCTTAAAGGCCAGCCGGTCAACCTCTCGCTGGACATTGTATATTCCATTGAAATTAACGAGTTTAAGGGCAGCCGCAACGTTCAACTGCAAATTAAAGACCTGCGCCTGCACCAGAACCAATAATCTACATAATTAACGGGAAGATAATATGAAATTCTATATTAAAACCTTTGGCTGCCAGATGAATGAGCATGATTCGGAAATTATTGCCGGTGTGCTAGAATCTACCGGTTATCAGCCGTGCGATGAGTTGGATGAGGCCGACATCATCGTGGTCAACACCTGCTGTATCCGTGAGAGTGCTGAAAATAAAATCTGGGGATACATAGGTAACCTGAAAAATGCCAAATATAAAAAGCCGGGCGTTATTATCGCGGTGCTGGGCTGCATGATGCAGCAGCAAAATATTGGCGATATGCTGAACCGCATGGGTAAGCATCTGGATATTGTGCTGGGAACTTATCAGCAGCACCGTTTGCCGGAATATATCAGCCGTGTGCTGGGCGGCGAGCGCCGAATTGTTGATATTTCCGAGGACAACCGTGATTTCCCCGATGTTCTGCCGTCTGACCGCGGAGATGGGCCGATACACACTGCCCAAATCAATATTATTTACGGCTGCAACAACTTCTGTTCGTACTGCATTGTGCCTTATGTGCGCGGCCGTGAGCGGAGCCGCGATTTCAACGCCATTATTGATGAGATCAGGCAGGTAGCGGGGCAGGGGATTAAAGAGATTATGCTGCTGGGCCAGAATGTTAACTCCTACGGCAAGGATTTGGCCAAGGCCGGCGTGGAAAATGCCCCGGATTTTGCGGCGGTATTGGAAGCGGCCAACGCTGTTGAGGGAATTGAACGCATCCGCTATATGAGCTCTCATCCCCGTGATTTCTCACCTGCGCTGGTGGATACTATCAGCCGGCTGAGCAAAGTTTGCTCTTATTATCATCTGCCGCTGCAATCCGGCTGTGACAAAACGCTGAAAGCTATGAACCGTGGTTATGACCGCGCCCGTTACGCCGAAATTATTCGCCAAATTCGTACGACTACACCGGATGCCGCTATCACGACCGATTTGATTGTCGGCTTCCCAGGTGAGACCGAGGAAGACTTCCGGGAATGTCTGGATTTTATTGCCGAGT
This sequence comes from Bacillota bacterium, assembly GCA_017397935.1. Taxonomy (GTDB): domain Bacteria; phylum Bacillota; class Dehalobacteriia; order UBA4068; family UBA4997; genus Avidehalobacter. The sequence continues at coordinate 23,469 of JAFQHN010000015.1, read as the reverse complement.
GCCGTTTTGATGCCGCCTATACCTTCCTGTATTCGCCGCGCTCCGGTACTGTGGCCGCCACAATGCCGGGCCAGGTGCCGCTGGCCGTAAAGAAAGAGCGCTTGCAGCGGCTGACTAATCTGCAAAACCAGATCAGCTTGGAAAAAAACCTGGCTTATGTGGGCCGCAAGGTTAAGGTGCTGGTAGAGGGGGAGAGCAAAAATAACCCTGATTGTTACACCGGCCGCACCGACAGCAATAAAATCGTCATCTTCCACGGTGAACCGCAAATGATAAACCAAATTGTGGAGTTGGAGATTACCGCTGCCAAGACCTGGCATCTGGAAGCATTTTAATATTTATATAGAAGATTTTGGATAAAAAAGCAGTAATTTGCTGTGTAACCCGAGCAATTTTTTAGCTGTCGTCTGCGTAATTATTACAGCAGGGGTTATCCTGCCGATGGAGGAATGTTTTATGGCTCTGAACCGCCCCCGTTTTGGCGCCGGCGGCAATAGTGACGGTTTTTATGCCGCCGGATATAAAAGCTCTCTGGACGCTTGCGAGTACCTTTATCGCATGGGACTTTCGGCTTATGAGTACGAGTGTACACACGGAGTGCGTATCAGCGATGCCTTTTGTGCCTCGATGCGCAAAACCGCCCAAGCGCTGGATATGGGGCTGAGCATTCATGCACCGTATTACATCAATTTGGCCAGCCAGGATGAGGCAATACGCGAAAAATCCGTCCAGCATCTGCTTAAATCCCTGCGTGCGGCTGAGAAAATGGGCGCCGACCGTGTGGTTTTTCATCCCGGTGCGGTTGGTGATTTGCCGCGGGAACAGGCTTTGGAGAGTGCCGCCATGCTGTTGGAGGATATTGTAACGCTGGCCGACCGCGAGGGTTTGCTGGATGCGGTTTATCTTTGCCCCGAAACCATGGGTAAAAAGGGGCAGCTGGGCACGCTGGGCGAGGTACTGCGTCTGTGCGAGGTGGCCGAAAGCGTACGCCCCACAGTGGATTTTGCGCATATTCATGCGCTGACGGGCGGCGGCTTGCAGCGGCGGGAAGATTTTGAGCATATTCTGCACAAAATTGAGCGCAGATTGGGCGAAGATGTGGTGGACAGGCTGCATATTCATTTTTCTCCTATTGAATATACGAAAGCAGGCGAGCGCCGTCATCGAATCCTGGCAGAGAAGGAATTTGGCCCGGATTTTGAGTTATTGGCTGATATTTTGGCGGAACAAGGCTGGAAACCGACCGTAATCTGTGAAAGTGCCGGTACTCAGGATGTTGACGCGGTAACTTTTCAGCAAATATATGATGCCGCCTGCCGTGACCATGTTCGATAATAAACCGCATATTCATAAAAAATTATTGAATTTTTTTGATATTTTTTGAATCTGCGGCAGGAATTTGCATGATAAAATAGAAAGTTAATAAGGATTATTTATTTAAGACACCAATCGACTTTTTATTACTTGCATTGACTAAAAACTTTTAATCTGCAAAAAAAGCTTGATTTGTGTTTTTTAATATTTAATTTTTTATCTTGGGGATTTTTCAAGAACAAAAAAAGGGGGATTAAACGTTGTCGAAACTTAGTTTTTTCATCAGAAGATTTCATTCCTTAATTGCTCTGATTCCGATTGGTCTGTTCATTTGTGTGCATTTTATGCTGAACAGCTCTATCTTTCTGGGCAACGAAGCCTACATGACCATGGTAAATTTCATGAAGAGCTTCCCATTTATTGAGCTGTTGGAGATTGGTTTGATTGCCATTCCGATTATCTTCCACGGCATTTACGGTATTTACATAGTATATTTGGCCAAGAATAATGTACTTAAATATAAGTATTATCGTAATCTGGCCTTTTATCTGCAAAGATTTACCTCTTTGATTGTTCTGGCGTTTATTATCTGGCATGTTTATACCCTGCGTATTGCACCGGTTTCGGCCGAGGGTACCTTTGCCGCCTTGCTTTCTATGCTGCAAAACCCGCTGACCTTTGTGCTGTATGTTATCGGCGTGGTCGCCACAGTTTATCATTTTACCAACGGCCTTTTCACCTTCTGCATTACCTGGGGTATTTGCGTTGGTGACCGTGCCCAGAAGATTTTTGCTATCTGTGCAACCGCCCTGTTCATCGTAATTTCCATTTGGGCTGTCGGCATTTTGCTGGCCTTGGCTGTGGCATAGTGTAAAGGGGGATTATTTGCTATGGAAAAAACCAGAGTTGTGGTTGTCGGCGGCGGTTTGGCCGGTTTGATGTCCACCTTAAAAATTACCGAAAAAGATATTCATGTTGATTTGATTTCCTTGGTACCGGTGAAGCGTTCTCACTCGGTTTGTGCGCAGGGCGGCGTAAATGCGGCTCTGGATACCAAGGGTGAGCATGACAGCGTTGACCAGCATTTTTATGATACCATTTACGGCGGCGACTTTTTGGCCAACCAGACCCCGGTAAAGGGTTTGGTGGAAAACGCCCCCGGCATCATCTATGCTATGGACCGCATGGGCGTAATGTTTACCCGTACCAGCGAGGGTCTGCTGGACTTGCGTCGTTTCGGCGGTGTAAAGAATCGCCGTACCGCGTTTGCCGGTGCCACCACCGGTCAGCAGCTGCTGTATGCGCTGGATGAGCAGGTGCGTTACAAAGAAGTTTTGGGCCTGGTTACCAAATATGAAAACTGGGAAATGATTGACCTGCTGATTGATGACAACGGCGTCTGCAAGGGCGTGGTTGCCCAGAATCTGGCCACCATGGAGATTAAGGATTTTGTGGCTGACGCTGTGGTTATTGCAACCGGCGGCGCAGGCATGATTTACGGTCGTTCTACCAACTCCATCATCAATACTGGTTCGGCTGCCGCTATTTTGTATCAGCACGGCATACCTTATGCCAACGGTGAGTTTGTGCAAATTCATCCCACCGCCATGCCCGGTGATGATAAACTGCGTCTGATGTCCGAATCTGCCCGTGGTGACGGTGCCCGCGTATGGACTTATAAGGACGGCAAACCGTGGTATTTCCTGGAAGAAAGATATCCCACCTACGGCAACTTGGTGCCCCGTGATATTGCCGCGCGTGAGATTTATGATGTTTGCGTAAATATGGGCTTGGGTGTTGACGGCAAAAACCAGGTTTACCTGGATTTGAGCCACCTGCCCACCGAATATCTGGACCGCCGCTTAAAAGGTATTATGGATATTTACCAGACCTTCTATGGCGACGACCCGCGCAAAGTACCGATGAAGATTTTCCCCGCCGTACATTATTTTATGGGCGGTATCCATGTTGACTGGAATCATCAAACCAAAATTCCCGGTCTGTTTGCAGCCGGCGAATGTGATTATATGTACCACGGCGCCAACCGTTTGGGTGCCAACTCTCTGCTTTCTGCTATGTACAGCGGTACTGTTTGCGGCCCGTCTGTTGTTAAATATGTCAGCGGACTTAATGCTACTGCTGCTGAAACCATCGGCAATCTGGCTGAATTGACCGTTAAAAAGCAGCAGGCCGAGCATGAAAAGCTGACAAAGATGGAAGGCAAGGAGAATCCCTACAAACTGCATGATGAGATGAGCGATATTATGTATCGCAACGCTACCATTGTGCGTATTAACAAAAATCTGGAAGAAACCGATGTTAAGCTGCAAGAGTTCCAGGAGCGCTGGCACAACATCAATATCACCGACTTTGGCGGCTACTCCAACCAGACGGTTATGTATGTTCGTCAGCTGCGCGGTATGATGGATTTGGCCCGTGTTATCGTTGGCGGTGCCCTGCGCCGTAACGAGAGCCGCGGTTCTCACTATAAACCGGAGTTCCCAAAGCGTGATGACGAGAACTTCTTGAAGACTACGCTGGCCACCTATAAAAACGGTGCGCCGGAATTCAGCTGGGAAGAGGTTGACATCAGCCTGCTGAAACCCGTGGAAAGAAAATATTAAGGAGGGGACAATAATGGTAGACTTGAAGAATGTAAAATATATTAAACTGAAAATCAAACGCCGTGACAATCCCTCCTCGCCGTCTTACTGGCAGGAATTTCATATTCCGTATCGCCCGAACATGAATATTGTTTCGGCATTGATGGAAATTCGTAAAAATCCTGTTACCGCTGACGGCCAGCAGGTAAACCCTGTTGTTTGGGAATGTAACTGTCTGGAAGAAGTTTGCGGCGCCTGCACCATGCTGATCAACGGCGTACCGCGTCAGGCTTGCGCTGCTTTGACCGATAAATTGATTGAAAAATACGGTGACCGCCCCATTCAGTTGGAGCCGCTGACCAAATTCCCCGTTATCCGTGACTTGATGATCGACCGCAGCAAGATGTTTGATAACTTGAAGCGCGTTCATGCTTGGGTACGGGTAGATGGTTCCTGGGCAATCGGCCGCGGCCCCAGACTGTCGGAGAAAGACCAGAGCATTGCTTATGAAATCTCGCATTGTATGACTTGCGGCTGTTGCTTGGAGGCTTGCCCCAATTATAACTCCAAGTCTGATTTTGTCGGCCCCAATGCCATTGCCCAGGTGCGTATGTTTAATATGCACGCCATTGGCAGAACGCAGGCCGATGAGCGTTTGGAGGCGCTGACCGCCAAAGGTGGTATTCAGGATTGCGGCAACTCGCAGAACTGCAAGCAGGTTTGCCCCAAGCATATCAACCTGACTGCCCATATTGCGGCCATGAACCGCCAGGCCAATGCTTATGTGCTTAAAAATTTCCTGGATAAATAATAATTTTGCCATATTAAAATACCCGAGGTTTGCAGCTTCGGGTATTTTTTTTGGAAATTATTCTCGGCAAACCCTTTACAAAACCACGGCAAAATGATATAATAATAAAACATTTTGCGGGTGTAGTTTAATGGCAGAACAAGAGCTTCCCAAGCTTTTAGCGAGGGTTCGATTCCCTTCACCCGCTCCATATCAGCCGCCGCAAGGCGGTTTTTTTTACAAAAAATCAGGGCGTGCCGTCCATCTTTGGTGGAAACACGCCCTGTTTGTATGTTATTTATATGTAATTTTAGTAAAACAACAAGTCGCTGTAAGTGGGGAAGGGCCAGTATTTGGCGGCAATCATCGGCTCCAATTTATCGGAGACCGCACGCATTTCGTTCATCTTGCTCAACACCGCATCACGATAATATACGGCTGTTTCGGTAGCTGTATTGCAAGCTGCGGCACCGTTCAGGGCAGCATCCAACTCATCAATGGTGTCAGCCAGATGCTCGTTCAATGCGGAAATTTTGGCCAGCAATCTTTCCTCAGCTTTGGTGGTGATACCTGCAACCGCTTGTTTGGCGATAATCGTACGGGCCAATTCCTCGGAATAATTGAGAACGGCAGGGAAAATTTCCGTTCTGGCCATATCCAGCATCGTTAAAGCTTCGATACGGATAATTTTATAGTATTCCTCCAAAATGCTGTCCTGACGGGCCTCAATTTCCTTCAAATTATAAATGCCCTGACGCTCAAACATCGCTACATTTTTGGCATCGGTGTAGTGGGGCAGCGCATCCGGAGTGGTTTTCAGGTTCAGCAAGCCACGCTTTTCAGCCTCGATAACCCATTCTTCGGAGTAATTGTTGCCGTTGAAGATAATCCGCTTGTGCTCCTTCAATTCGCGTTTCAGCAGAGCGTTCAGCGCCGAATCAAACTGTTCGGCCGGCACATTTTCCAGTTCATCGGCAAATTTGCCCAGCGTATCAGCGACAATAGCGTTCAAAATAATGTTGGCGCAGGCAATAGAGAAACCGGAACCCAGCATACGGAACTCAAACTTATTGCCGGTGAAGGCGAAGGGAGAGGTACGGTTGCGGTCAGTGCTGTCTTTGGGCAGATTCGGCAATACACTAACGCCCGAATCCAAAATGCTCTGCCCGACTTCTTCATAAGTTTTGTCTCCGGTGATAGAATCCAGCACAGCTTCCAGCTCATCACCCAGGAAGATGGAAACAATAGCCGGCGGTGCTTCATGCCCACCCAGGCGGTGGTCATTACCGGCGCTGGCCACCGAGATACGCAGCAAATCCTGGTAATCGTCAACTGCCTTGATAACCGCAGTAAGATAAGTAAGGAACTGTCTGTTCTCGCGCGGGGTTTTGCCGGGTTCCAGCAGGTTTTCGCCCAAATCGGTGCCCATAGACCAGTTGTTATGCTTGCCGCTGCCGTTTACACCCTCGAAAGGCTTCTCATGCAGCAGGCAAGTAAGGCCATGCTTGGGAGCCAATTTCTTCATCATTTCCATAACCAGCTGGTTGTTATCCGTGGATATATTGGTGGAGGAAAAAATAGGGGCCAACTCATGCTGGGCCGGTGCGGCCTCATTGTGGCGGGTTTTGGAAAGCACACCCAGTTTCCACAATTCCTCATCCAAATCCTGCATAAAAGACATTACCTGAGAGCGAATGGCACCAAAATAATGGTCTTCCATTTCCTGCCCCTTGGGCGGCATGGCGCCAAACAGGGTGCGGCCGACAAAACGCAGATCCTTGCGCTTTTTGAACATATCGGCATCAACCAGAAAATATTCCTGTTCTGCGCCTACCGTGGTGGTTACACGGCTGGCATCATTGTTGCCGAAAAGCCGCAGAATACGCAGCGCCTGCTTATTGATGGCCTCCATCGAGCGCAGCAGGGGAATTTTTTTATCCAACACCTCGCCGCCATAAGAGCAAAAAGCGGTGGGGATACACAGGGTATTATTTTTGATAAAAGCGTAAGAGGTAGGGTCCCAGGTGGTGTATCCGCGTGCCTCAAAGGTGGAGCGCAGACCGCCGGAGGGGAAAGAGGAGGCGTCAGGCTCACCCTGGATAAGGTTTTTGCCGGAGAACTCCATAATTACATTACCACCCTCGGTCGGTTCGATAAAGCTGTCATGTTTTTCGGCGGTAATGCCGGTCAGCGGCTGAAACCAATGGGTATAATGGGTCACACCTTTCTGGATTGCCCAATCCTTCATAGCGGTGGCCACAGATTCGGCCAGCGAAGGGTCAAGCGGATTGCCGGACTGAATAGTCTTTTTCAGCGCCTTATAAACCGCCTTGGGCAGTCTTTCCTTCATTACATTTTCATTAAAGACGTTGCTGCCAAATAATTCGGGAACATTTGTCATTTTTATTACCTCCATAAATTGGTTATTAAACAAACTCAACGGCCCACACAACAATATTTTAGCATACTGCTATGATATTACACCAACAAACTAATCTGTTAGTCTGTTAAAATAAAAAGGGCACTGCGGATAATTACCACAGCGCCTTTGCCGATTACCTTACTATTATATGATTAGGGCGGGGTATTGTCAACACTTTTTTGGCTTGTCAGCCTTGGTTTTTTTTCAGCGTTATGTTATAATATGATGTATTATAAACTCTCCGGAGGTGTTACAAATGCTGCGTACAGTTGAAGAAGCTCTGCAATTTGTTGAAGATAATGATGTCAAATTTATCCGCCTGCTTTTCTGCGATGTTTTTGGCGTGCAAAAAACCATTTCCATTATGCCCAATGAGCTGCCCCATGCCTTTCTTTACGGTATTCCCTTCGAGGCATCGGCAGTAAAAGGCTTTATGAGCAACGAATCCGCCGAGCTGCTGCTTTTCCCGGACCCCAACAGTATCGCTTTTCTGCCCTGGCGCCCCTCCACCGGCAAGGTGGTGCGGGTTTTCTGCAATATCTGTTATGCTGATGGCCGTCCTTTTTTGGGCGATGGGCGTTTTATGCTCAATCAGGCCATTCAACGTTTGCAGGCTGCCAACCTACAATGCAAACTGGGTACCGAATGTGAATTTTATCTGCTGGAACTCAATGAGGACGGCAGCATTTCGCATCGCCCCAATGATTATGCCGGTTATCTGGATGTTGCGCCGCTGGATAAAGGCGAGGATGTGCGCCGCCAGATTTGCCTGTATCTGGAAGAAATGGGTATTCAGCCGCAAACATCTCAGCATGAACGCGGCCCCGGCCAGAATGAGATTGATTTCAAGCCCAGCGACCCTATGACCGCTGCCGATGATTTCCTCAGCTTTAAGACGGTGGTAAAAACGGTGGCCAATTATAACGGCCTGCACGCTTCCATGCTGCCCAAACCTTTCCCGGACCAATATGGCTGCGGCCTGCACACGCACTTCTTTATGTATCGTAACGGCGAGAATATTTTTGGTGCCGACAGTCCTCATCAGACAACAGCGCGCCATTTTATTGCCGGCATCCTTAACCGCATCAGCGAAATCACTTTGTTTCTTAATTCGCTCACCAATTCTTATGCGCGTTTTGGCAGCTTTGAAGCCCCTGCGTATATCAGTTGGTCGGACACCAGCCGTTTCCAGCTGGTCAGCTTTCCGGTTTCCACCATCAATTCCGTCCACATGGAGCTGCGCTCTCCGGATTCCTGCCTGAACCCTTATCTGGCGTTTGCTCTGCTGCTTAATGCCGGTTTGGAGGGTGTAGAGCAGCAGCTGCCGCTTAGTGAGCCGCTGCAAGGTGATGATGTGCCGACCGAGCAGGCTAAATTTGCCCAGCTGCCTCGCAATTTGGGAGAGGCGATTAAGGCTGCCGAAAACAGCGATTTTGTAAAATCGGTAATCTCGGAGGAGATTTTGGAGTTATTCGTCAGCGCCAAGCGTGATGAATGGCAGTATTACTGTGCGGCCGAGGATAAAACTGCGGCTGAGGAAAAGATGTATCTGGGTGTATATTAAAGTTTTTTAGTAAATTGAAAGGGGGGTGGTTTTTCTGGATTCGATATTGATTATCTCCGGTGAAAAGGGGCAGCAATCCCTGGTACAAATGATAAATATTAACTTTGCCACCCCTGCAATTACGATGGCAACCAGCGCCAACGAAGCACGACGCATTATGTCATCGCAGGATTTTGAGCTGATTATCATTAACGCGCCGCTGCTGGATGAGAACGGGCAGGATTTGGCCATGATGGCGGCCCAGCAAAGCTCAGCCTATGTTATTCTGCTGTATAAAAGCGATTTACTGAACTTATTGCAGCCGCATTTGGAGGAAAACGGCGTAATTGTACTGCAAAAGCCGCTTAACCGCATAACATTTGAGCAAACCTTGTCAATGGTAACAATCACCAACCAACGGCTGGCCAAATTGCAGGCCGAAAACCGCAAGCTGACCCGAAAGCTGGACGAACTGCGTTTGGTATCCCGCGCCAAATGCCTGTTGATTGCCGAGCGCAGCTGGACCGAGCCGGAAGCACACTCTTATATTGAACGGTTGGCCATGGACCGCCGCGAGACCAAGCTGGCTATTGCCGAGGAAATTATCAAAACCTATGTTAAAATCTGAAAATCAGCGTTATCACTTAAACGGTAATGCTGATTTTTTGTCTTTTACCAATTTCGCATTGATTTCCCAGCGGTTTTTCGCTATAATATTCTCTGTAATATTATAATTGCAGATAAATTTAACTATATATTTTGGAGGATAATATGAGCAAAACTGCTTATTCTGAGCTGGTTGCCGCCCAGAAAGCCTATTTTTTAACCAGCCAGACCACTCACGATATGTCGGGCAAGATATTCCGCACCAATGCGCTGGCCGATTTGCGTGACGCCATGAAAAATTACGAATCCCAGCTGCTGTACGCCTTGCAGCAGGATTTGGGGAAATCTGAATACGAAGCCTATACCACCGAGCTGCTGCCCGTTATGCAGGAGTTTGACCTTGCCTTCCAGAAAGGCGGCGGCTGGATGAAAAACAAGAATTTACTGCCCACCAAGATGACCATGCACGGCAAAGCTCATGTGCAATATGACCCCAAGGGCTGTGTTCTTATTCTCTCGCCGTGGAACTATCCTGTGCAGTTGACGATTATTCCGTTGATTTCCGCTATCTTGGCCGGCAATACCTGCGTGGTAAAACCGTCTGAGCATGCACCGCACACCTCTGCCGTGCTGGAAAAAATGATCAACAGCACCTTTGCCGAAAACTATGTCCATGTGGTTACCGGCGGCCCTGATGTGGCCAAGGCCCTGGTAGCTGAGAAATTTGACCATATTTTCTTCACCGGCAGCCCGGCTGTCGGCAGAGAAGTTATGACTGCCGCTGCCAAGAACCTGACCTCGGTTACTTTGGAGTTGGGCGGCAAATCTCCCTGCATCGTAACCAACACCGCCAACATCTACAAAGCTGCCAAAAGTATCGCCTCTGCCAAGCTGTTAAATGCCGGCCAGACCTGTGTGGCCCCTGATTATGTGCTGGTTTGCGAGGAGCAGAAGGAAGCATTTATGTCCTCGCTGGTGTTTGCCATCCGTGAGCTTTACGGTGAAAATCCGCTTAAATCTGCTGATTACGGCCGTATTGTCAACAAGCAGCATTTTGACCGCCTGAACTCTTATATCAACCGCTACCGTGACAGCGCCCGTTTGTTCTTTGGCGGGCAGGTTGTTGAACAGGCTTTGAAGATTGCCCCCACCATCTTAACCGATGTTAATCTGGATGACCCGGTTATGCAGGAGGAGATTTTTGGCCCTATTTTGGTGGTTTTAACTTATGACAAGGTTATCAACGCCGTTCGTTTTATCAATAATCATCCCACACCTTTGGCCTGCTATGTTTTCAATGAATCTGATGAAACCAACCGCATGGTGCAATATAAGCTGCGCAGCGGCGGTCTGTGCATCAATGACACGCTGACGCATATGCTGCACCCCGGCTTGCCCTTTGGCGGCAACGGTGCCAGCGGCATGGGCCGTTATCACGGTGAGGCCGGCTTCCTGGAATTTTCCAATCAGCGTTCGGTGTTTAAGGCTCACGCCACGCCCAATCCTTTGCGTTTCCCGCCTTATACCGATGATAAGATGAAGAAATTGAAGCAGGTATTCAAGCTGGGAGTTTTCGACAACAATAAACTGCGTTAAAATTTAATATTTGGCTCATAATAACCCCGTACAGCTTACCCAGGCTGGCGGGGTTTATTTTTATAATAATTTTTATTAGAAGGCGGTGTTGATTTTGCACAATTTATCCCACACGGCATATATCAAAAACTGGCAAAGTCTGGCCGAGAGCAGGTTTTTTGGGCACATACTGCTGCTGTTGGCCGGTGCCCTGGGCTATGGTCTGGTTGAGATTTTCTGGCGGGGGCATACTCATTGGTCAATGCTGATGGCCGGTGCGATCTGCGTTTGGGCGGTGGATTATCTGGACAGAAGGGCAGGCGGTTTGCCGGATTTGGCTAAGGCGCTGTTATGCGGGCTGATTATCACAACAGTAGAGTTACTTTTCGGCATGGCGTTTAATTTTTATGCAGATGCCGGGGTATGGGATTATTCTGCGCTGCCGTTTAATTTTCTAGGGCAAATTTGCCTGTATTACACGCTGATTTGGGTTGCCTTATCGGTTATCCTGCTGCGGCTGGTGCGCTGGCTGCGCCAAGGTTTGGTTTAAGAAAAAAAATGTTGGATGTTAAGCAAAAACCCTTGACAGAACATGGAGGCTGTTGTATAATAAGCAAGTTGAATGTGTCAAGTTGAAAAACTTGATAGCACGGAATGAGGTTGAAACCATGGATAAGCTGGGCATAAAGCTTTTGCTGTTTGATGTTTACGGCTGCTTGCTGACGGATAAGCAGCAGCAGGCTTTGGCACTTACTTATAATGAGGATTATTCTCTGGGTGAAATTGCCGCCATGCTTAATATCAGCCGTCAGGCCGTTTTCGATTCTATCCGCCGTGGAGAAGAATTGCTGCAAAACTACGACGAGAAGTTGGGGCTGATTGCCAAAAACCGCCGGGAGCGCCTGATATTGCAGAACTTGCAGCAGGCCGAGGCCGAACAAAGCTGGGCGCTGGTTAAGGCTGCCTGCGATGAATTGGGCCAACTGATAAACGGCAATAATGAACCCCAAAACGCATAAAACATAACAGAATTTTTGAAAGAGGTGAGATGATGGCAGTTTTCAGCAGCTTGGCAGATAAATTGCAGGACACTTTTAAGAAGCTGACCGGCAAGGGCAAGCTGACCGAGGCAGATATTAACGAGGCAATGCGAACCGTGCGTATGGCTCTGCTGGAAGCCGACGTCAGCTACAAAGTTGTTAAGGATTTTGTGGCCACCGTTAAAGAGCGCGCACTTGGCGCTGATATTTTGGAGAGTCTTACTCCCGGACAGCAGGTTGTAAAAATTGTGCAGGAGGAATTGACCATCCTGATGGGTTCGGAGCAATCCTCCATCAATATGGCCAGCAAGCCGCCCACGATTATCATGATGGCCGGTTTGCAAGGCTCCGGTAAGACCACTTCTGTTGCTAAAATTGCTAACATCTATAAGAATAAACATAAACGTCCGCTGTTGGTTGCCGCCGATATTTACCGTCCGGCCGCCATCAAGCAGTTGCAGGTGCTGGGCGAGCAGTTGGATATTGCAGTTTTCTCGCTGGGTGATAAGGTAAGCCCCGTGGAAATTGCCCGCCAGGCTGTTGAACACGCCAAGGCCCACAACAATGACATGGTGCTTATCGACACCGCCGGCCGTCTGCATATTGATGAAGCCTTGATGCAGGAATTGAAGGACATCAAAGAAACCGTACAGCCGCATGAAATTTTGCTGGTGGTTGACGCCATGGCCGGTCAGGACGCCATTAAAGTGGCCGAAACCTTCAACGAGCAGTTGGAGATTGACGGCCTGGTGCTGACCAAAATGGACGGCGATACCCGAGGCGGCGCGGCACTTTCGGCTAAATCCGTCACCGGCAAACCGATTAAATTTGTCGGCATGGGTGAGAAGCTGGACGCTATGGAGTTGTTCTATCCCGACCGTATGGCTTCCCGAATCCTCGGCATGGGTGATATGCTGACGCTGATTGAGAAAGCTCAGGCCAGTGTTGATGAGCAGAAAGCCAGAGAGCTGGAAAACAAAATGCGTACCGCCAGCTACACTCTGGATGACTTTCTGGACCAGATGCAGCAGATCCGCAAGATGGGTGATATGCGCGAAATGCTCTCGCTGATTCCCGGTATGGGCAAGCAGCTGAAAGATTTGCAGATTGACGAGAAGGAAATCCGCCGTGTAGAAGCCATCGTGCTCTCGATGACCAAGGAAGAGCGTCAGAATCCTTCCATCATCAATGCTTCCCGCAAAAAGCGTATTGCCAAGGGCTGCGGTATGCAGGTTATGCAAATCAACCGCCTGTTAAAGCAGTTTGATGAGATGCGCAAGGTGATGAAGAAGCTGACCGATTCCGGCATGATGAAAACAGATCGCATCCACAAGCCCCGCAATAAAAAGGGCAAAAGCAATACCAAAACCAAGAGCAGACGCACCACCATTGAAAGCGTATTCTCCAAGTTTTTAGGCCGATAAGCAGGTATTACATTTTCATTTTTAATGATATTTATATATAGTTTAGATTAATTAGGAGGTGAAAAATTATGGCAACTAAAATTCGTCTGCGTCGCATGGGCGCCAAGAAGGCTCCTTTCTACCGTGTTATCGTAGCTGACTCCCGCAGCCCTCGTGACGGTCGTTTTATCGAAGAAATCGGTTACTACAATCCGATTGCTGAACCCACCGAAATTTGCATCAACGAGGAAAAGGCTCTGAAATGGCTGCAAACCGGTGCTGAACCGTCCGAGACCGTTAAACAGCTGCTGAAAACTACCGGTATCTGGGCAAAGCGTGCAAAATAATTTGGCCACAAAACCAATACCGTAAAGTCTGAATAAAGTCAAGTCTAATCAAAGGGAGATGACCTATAATGAAAGAACTGATTGAACACATAGCCAAATCTCTTGTGACTCAACCTGATTCAGTCGAAGTTGTGGAAACCGTTAAGGATAACAAAACCGTCAACCTGGAACTGCATACTGCCAAGGAAGATATGGGTAAGGTTATCGGCAAACAGGGCCGTATTGCCAAGGCCATGCGTACAGTTTTGAAGGCTGCCGCCATGACCGAAGGCAAAAAAGCCAATCTGGATATTGTCTGAGGCCGCTTGTCCCTGACGATTTTACAAATTGATTTTTCATGCAGGGGAGTCCGCAAGGCTCTCCTGTTTGTATTTTTAGCTGATTTATAATAAAAAAGGAGCAGTTATATGACTATTAAAGTGCTGGCCCGTCAAAAATTTGCCCCGCAGGATATGATCAATGTCGGTGAGATTACCGGTGCCCATGGTATTAAAGGCCAAGTAAAGGTGGCAGCTCTTACAGACTTCCCCGAGACCCGTTTTGTTAAAGGGGCCGAACTGTATCTGGAAAAGCAGCGCCGTACCGTCGAGGTTCTGGCCAGCAGCCAGCATAAAGGCCTGTATCTGCTGACACTTTCCGGCATCGAGGACCGCGATACCGCGCAAAGCCTGCTGCACACTTATTTGCAGGTGTCCCGTGACACCCTGCCGGAGCTGCCGGAGGGCGAATATTATCACTTCCAGTTGATTGGTCTCTCGGTTTATGAGAACGATGTTTTGTTGGGCACTATCACAGAGATCATGCAAACCGGTGCCAATGATGTCTACATCATCGAGGGCGCCAAGGATGCCAAGTATCCCGAAATTCTGCTGCCTGCGTTAAAAAGCTGCATCTTAAATGTAGACATCGCCGCCGGCCGTATGGATGTAAAAATTCCGGAGGGCTTGCTGGACTAATGCGTATCGACATCTTGACGCTCTTCCCGGAGATGTTTGCACCCTTGCAGCAAAGCATTGTGGGCAGAGCCGTAAAAAATCAACTGATTGATTTGAATGTAAAAAATATCCGTGATTACACCGGCCCCAAACACGGCTTGACCGATGATAAGCTGTATGGCGGCGGGGCAGGTATGGTGATGAAGCCTGAGCCGCTGTTTGAGGCGATTGCCGACCTGCGGCAGACCGAAAACGCCCGGGTTATCATCACCAGCCCGGCCGGCCGTGTTTTTGACCAGCAGGCAGCCCAGGAATTGAGCAAAGCAGAGCAGGTTATTTTCATCTGCGGGCACTATGAGGGTATTGACCAGCGTGTGGAAGACCAGCTGGCCACCGATGTTTTCTCCATCGGTGATTTTGTGCTGACGGGCGGAGAACTGCCTGCCATGGTGATGGCTGATTCCATTATTCGCCTGCTGCCCGGTGCCCTGGGCCATGATGAATCCAGCGAGGAGGAGAGTTTCAGCGAAGGTCTGCTGGAATATCCCCAGTATACCCGTCCGCCGGAGTTTGCCGGCCTGACCGTACCCGAGGTTTTGCAGGGCGGCAACCATGAGGAGATCCGCCGCTGGCGCCGGGAGCAAAGCCTGCGCCGTACCTATGAGCGACGCCCCGAGCTGCTGGCCAAAGCACCGCTTACGCAGGAGGATTTGCGGATTTTGGACAGTATCAAGGCCGAAAAAGCTGGCCACAGCCGTGTGTGGGTAGCGCTGGTGCATTATCCCGTTTATAACAAAAAGCATGAGGTCATCAATACCTCGGTCACCAATTTGGATATCCACGATATTGCCCGTGCCGCCACCACTTTCGGGCTGGACGGTTATTATCTGGTACAGCCTGCCGCCGCCCAGAAGGAGCTTATCGGCTCTCTGGTCAAGCATTGGGAGTACGGCTTTGGTGCGCGCTATAACCCCGACCGCCACGAAGCATTGGGGCATATTCAGCTTTGCGACAGCGTAGAACAGGCCATTGCTGATATTGAGCGCCAGACCGGCCAAAAACCGCTGTTGGTGGCTACATCGGCCCAAGCCGGCCCCAAAATGGTGGATTACCCGGAAATGCGCCGCCAAATTGCCGAAAGTGACCGTCCTTATCTCTTACTTTTCGGCACCGGCTGGGGCCTTACCGATGAGATGATGGCAAGAGCAGACCATGTTCTGCGTCCCATTTACGGAGCAGGTGCTTACAACCATCTTTCTGTCCGCAGTGCCGTTTCGATTATTCTGGACCGTCTGTTTGGCGAGGGCGGTGCCAAGTTCTCTCAAAAAATTTAATATAAGCAAAAAACAAGTCGAATGAATCCACTCGGCTTGTTTTTGCATTGTTGGGTTAATTCAACCTGCTGCCACAGGTGGGGCAAAACCGTATTCCCCCTTCATTCAGGTTGTGCATATTGATGCTGCTGCGGGAGCGCGGCACAAAGATTTTATCACCCGGATAAATCATATCCGGATTTTGGATCTGCGGATTTACCTGCAACAACTCCTTCATGCTCAAATCAAAGCACTTGGCCAGCTGATAAATGTTGTCATTTTTCTTCACAACGTAAATCAGCGGGCGGGGAAGCTTCCTAAGCTCAGCGCACAATTCCTCACGCTCGGCTTCATCCATATCGGTCAACCCCTGATTAGGCTCCACCTGCATCGGCATAGCCGGCCACGAACCGCTTTGCCCGCCCATTTGCCCGCCGTGCTGGTGATTGGGCCTGGGCATGGGATTGGGGCGCATTGGGGGCTGCGGTACGGTTTCGGGCGAGCATCCCTCCGGCAGCATTATTCTGGTGCCCACGCTGATATTATTGGGATTGGTGATTTGGGGATTGGCGGCCAGCAGCTCCTGCAAACTGCAACCATGATTTTGGGCGATTGACCACAGGCTGTCACCCGGCTGGATTATGTGATAATTCATGCTTATCCTCCTTTTGCCGTTTACTTAATATATAGTATTTTATCTGGCAGGGCAGGGTTTGGTTACATAGCCAACAGCAATTTTTTGAATAATTTTTTATAAATTTTTGGTAAAATACTAAATTTATTTGCAAAACCAAGTAATATGCTGTATAATATTTGATGTATGGTTATCACTATTTATCGGTATAACCAGATGTGTTTTAATTTTATGGATAGTGGTGATGAGGTTTTAAGCATGAACAAGCATGAAAACATTTATCAAACTGCCAATCATCTGGCAGAGCTGTTGCGTGCCTGCCCGGAATACAATCAGTATCTTGATGCCAAGGAACGACTGTTAAATGACCCAATCAACAGGCAGGTATTGCAGGATATCCGCCGCAAACAGTTTAATTTACAGGAAATCTGCCAAAATGATGATGAGCTGCAAAAGCAGGAAAATTTTATCAACGATATGATGATGTCGGTGGCCATGAATCCGGTAGTCAATGATTTTTTGAATGCCGAATATAATTTTGGCCGCATAATTGAACAGTTGAGTATGATTTTTGAACAAATCTTCCCCTATGACCCGATGATGGAAGGGGAGGAGGAAATCGTGGAGGCCAATGATGCCCCACCGGAGAAATCTGCTCCGCCGGAACCGACATACATAAATTGAGGGATGAATTATGGATATTACCAACACCCCAACTGTACCGCCGATAAAGCCGCATTCGGTTCAGAGAATGACCAAACAGCGGCAGGCCATTATCAATATGCTGCTAAACTCCAAAGACCACCCCTCGGCCGAGGAAATTTTTGAGGTTGTGCGGCAGGATCTGCCCGAAATCAGCATTGGCACGGTGTATCGCAATTTGCAAATGCTGTTGGCGGAGGATTTGGTCAGAGAAATTGCCCGTACCCGTTCCGGGGCGCGTTTTGATGCCAATTTACAGCCGCACAGTCATTTCTTCTGCCAAAGCTGCGGCAGAGTCTATGATATTCCGTCTTATGCTGCGCCGCTTACCGCTGAGTTACAGGAGCAAATTCCCGGGGCACTTTTTAGTCAGCGCACCGATTTCTTCGGTATCTGCCATGATTGCTTAGCCGAAAGCTCAAATGAGGAGCCGGCGCAGAAATAAATCAGTTATCAAATTATTTTTTGTTTGGAGGAAATTTTCGATGTCTATTATGGGTATGCGTGAATGGTTACACAATAACAGGGTAGCAATGCTGGTGGTTTTTGTATTGCTGTTGGTTGGTTTGCTGATGTCTTACGGCAACTTCGGCAGCAGCGCCACTTATACTGCTTCCGATTACGAGAAAATGGTTGCTTCTGCCCGCGAGGCTTATGAGGCTGACCCGACCGACCCTGCTAATGTTCAGGCTTTGGCCGCCATTTTGGGTGAATATGCCGCTTTTTTGAGTTCCGATGGTGCTCCCAAAGAAGAGTTTGAGGCCATTGATAATGAAGCGCTGGAATATTATGATGAATATTACGGTTTGATGGTCTTGGAGGCCACCGAAACCTATAACGCAAACAAGACCTATGCCAACGCTTACATTGTAGCTTCTTATCTGGCACAGCGCGCACAGGCACAGGCTTTGATGGACACGGACAGCACCGGTGTTTCTCTTAAATCCACCGAGTGGATGATTACCGCCTTGAACCATCGCGTAACCGAGCTGGGCCTGGAACTGGCTAATGATGCCAACAACCCGACTATCCTGGCCGATTTGGCTGATGCCAAGGCTGCGCTGGCTTATTATCACCGTGAACTGAATGACAAATTTGATTTAACCCCCGATTATCAGGCCGCTATCGACCTGTATATGCAGGCATTGGAAAACTGCGGTGATGATGTAGCTGCTGTTACCAAGTCCAATTATTATCAGAAAGCTGCTGCTTATGCCTTCAATATTGACAAAAAAGATTTGGCCGAGCAGTATTACAAAGCTGCTCTGGAACTTACCCCCAATGATTACAACACCAATGTTGGCCTGGCCAGCTTCCTGCTGAACAGCGAACGCTATGACGAAGCCTTGACCTTGCTGCAAAATTACCGCGCCACCATGGCTAACGATGACACCAATGCTGCCAATGTCGATAACAGCATTAAGTATGTTCAGAGCATGATTGATGCTGCCAAGGCTCCCGCAGATACCGAAACCAACGCTGAGGACGGCGATACCACAGCAGATACCGAGGTTACTCCGGCCAACTAATACAATCCGGATTGCGATTTGCCGACAGAGTGTGAAAGTGTGATTGTATGAATTTGAAGCAAATTAAACAAATCTGTTTATTACTTCTTGGCATTTTTGTAGTTCTTATGCTGTTAATGGCACTTACACTCAATCCATTTTTTGGATATATGGCTCTTGCACTGATAGCTGTGTACGGTATTTTCCTTTACAAATTTTGGCGTTGTCCGAAATGTGATAATCTCCTGGGGCCACTTTGGATAACGTATTGTCCTAATTGTGGTGAAAAAATTAACTGAGCAATTCCAATTAAGTGCGTTGCATTTTAATGTGTAACGCACTTTTTTATTGTCTATTAAAGCCACAAATAAGCCCCCTGGGCTGTTTAACTCAGCAGCAGGCAGGGATGCTCACATCTGCTGATAATCGCCTGAAAACGCCTGAAATAACGCCAAACAGGCGAAATAAAAAAACCCCGGAAAGTCAGTTTGCTCTCCGAGGTTTTATTTATTATGTAACTTGATTAAGCAGTAACGTTTTCCGGCTTATGGTGCTTGGGTTTCAGCGGGCGGCCATGTTTGTCGGTTTCGGTACCTGCGGTCAACTGCTTGGCCAGTTCCAGCGCGTTCTCAATGTGCGGGCAGAAGTGGTCCAGGCCAACTTTTTGGTCAAAGCCGGCGCGTTTCATCACATACATCGGCTGGGCGTTAACGTGCGAGAACAGCACGATAATACCCTTCTTGGCGCAGCGGTCATAAAGCTCCTCCAAGGCATTCAAGCCGGTGGCATCCAAATCGGGCACACTACGCATACGGATAATCAGACAGCGGGTGAACTGTTTAACGTTAATCTCAGCCACGCTGCCGGCCGCACCAAAGAACAGCGGCCCATTCACCTCATAAACACGGATGTGGCGGGGTACCTCGGTGAATTTATCGCTGTCGTCCCATTCATCGTCCTTCATATACTTCCAGCTGCGAACATTGGTCTCGTCACTCATGCGCTTCATAAACAGCAGACAAGCCATCAAAACGCCGGTTTCAATCGCCACCACCAGGTCAAAGACAATGGTTAGAATAAAGGTTAAAATCAGCACAATAACGTCGCTGCGGCCTGCGGTTTTAAGCAGGTGCAGAAAAGGCCGCCATTGGCACATATTATACGCAACGATAAACAGGATAGAAGCAATAACCGGCATGGGGATAAGCGCCGCATAAGGCATAAAGATTACCAAAATCAACAACAGCACAACTGCGTGAATCATACCGGAAACAGGAGTTCTGCCGCCGCTTTTAATATTGGCAGCGGTACGGGCAATGGCACCGGTGGCAGGGATACCGCCAAACAGCGCCGAGGCAATATTACCCAGGCCCTGGCCCATAAGCTCTACATTGGGGCGGTGCTTGGTATTGGTCATACTGTCGGCCACCACGCAGGAAAGCAGCGATTCAATGGCAGCCAGCACCGCAATGGTAAAGGCGTCTTTGCTGACGGTTTTTGCCAAATCCAGGCTTAAATTGGGCATATGGAAGGTGGGCGGCTGGTTGGTAATGGTATACAAATCACCGATAGTATTCACATTCAAATCCAGCACCTGTACCACCAGACTACCAACGATAACAGCAATCAGGGAAGGCGGAATTTTATCGTTCAACTTCGGCCAAACCGTCATAATCAGCAGGCTGCCCAAGCCCACCAGCACGGCCGTGGTGTTTACGCTGCCAATATTGCCGAAAAATGCCGACAGCTTTTCCAGCGTTTCCACCGGCGCCTCGCCATTGGCATAAGTAACACCGAAAAAATCCTTGAATTGGCCAATTAAAATGGTCACCGCAATACCTGCGGTAAAACCGGTGGTAATGGTATAAGGAATAAACCTAATCATGCTGCCAAAGCGGAACAGGCCCATCAAAATCAGCATTACACCGGCCAGCAGGGTGGCCATAATCAAACCGTCCATGCCGTGTTCGGCCACAATACCGGCCACAATAGTGGCAAACGCAGCCGTCGGGCCCGAAATCTGCACCCGGCTGCCGCCGAAGAAGGCGATAACAAAGCCGGCCACAATGGCGGTGTAGATACCCTTATCCGGCCCAACGCCGGAAGCCAAAGCCAGAGCAATCGACAGCGGCAAGGCAATAATCGCCACAATAATACCGGCAATAACATCCTGCACAAACTGCTGCTTGGAATACTTCTTCATAGCGGTGAAGAGTATCGGTGTGAGTTTTTCCATTTTTACTCCTAATCCCCTTAAATAAAAATTGCCGAGAAACCCGGCAGCAAAGTAATATATAGAAAAAAATACGTTTAACAAAGCAAAATATTTTTCTTTAAGACCAAACAGCCTTTCAAGAAAAACAGTTTATATTTTACACCCGTGCAAGCAATTCTGCAAGCATTTTTTTGTAATTTTATGCTTTTTTTGCCAAAATTTTGGCGATTATCAGCTTTTTCTGTGCAGTTCCTTAACTATCGTTGACTTATGGCTGCTAAACGCTTATAATATTCTCTGCTGATTTTTGCAAAATATCGGCATAATAACTTAAAAATGTATATCTGTGTATAAATCGTTTATATTATCGTTTATATTTATAAGGAAAGATAAGGAGAATTTTTATGTTAACAATCGGCACCAAAGCCCCGGATTTTGCATTACCCAACCAACAGGGAGAAACCGTGCGCCTGAGTGATTTTCTCGGCCGCAAGGTAGTTTTATATTTTTACCCCAAGGATAACACCCCCGGCTGCACCCGTCAGGCCTGCGCTTTTGCCGCCAACCACAATGCCTTTGCTGAAAGGGGAGTGGTGGTTATCGGCATCAGCAAGGATTCCGCAGCTTCTCACCAAAAATTTGCTGCCAAACATGAGCTGCCCTTTATCTTACTTTCTGATACTGAAAAAGAGGCAATTATGGCTTATGATGTATGGCAAGAGAAGAAAATGTACGGCAAGGTAAGCATGGGTTTGGTTCGCACCACTTATGTCATTGACGAGCAGGGCGTGATTGAAAAAGTTATGCCCAAGGTAAAACCCGATACCAATGCCGCCGATATTTTGGCTTATCTGGATGCTGCTGAATAATAAAAAGTAGGTTAAACATACCCGAATGAACAGGTTTTCTGCAATTAAAAATTTTCTATATCATCTTAAACCTAATCTGCAAGCAAAGTTGGCGCATAGCAGGAATTTCTCTGCCTTAACCCCAAATTTACATAACAATCTGCATCCAAAAAATTGGTTGCCGCTTATCAGGCAGGAGATTGTACTGAGCATTTCGCTTTTATTGGCGGCGGTTTCGGCCGTTTTTGTACTGCCGGACTCCCAATATATCACCTATATTGATTGGCGCACATTAGCTCTGCTGTTCTCGCTGATGGCGGTTATGGCCGGCTTTAACTCGCTCGGCTTGTTCCAACAGCTGGCGGTGCGGCTGCTGGGGCGGGTGCATACGGTGCGCGGTTTGGTGCGGACATTTATGCTGCTGTGCTTTTTCAGTTCCATGCTTATCACCAACGATGTGGCGCTGATAACCTTTGTACCGTTCAGTATCCTCACCTTAAAGCTGGCAGGAGAGCAGGGCAGGCTGATTTATGCCATCACCCTGGAAACTATCGCCTCCAACCTGGGCAGTATGCTGACTCCCATCGGCAATCCGCAAAATTTATATCTTTTCTCTACTTATAATATGAGTACCGCCGATTTCCTCGCCGCCATTGACCCTTATGCCACCTTATCGTTGGTGCTGCTGCTTATTGCGGTACAGTTTATCCCAGCCGATGAAATCTGCCTGATTGATAGACCGGCCGGCCCGCGCCTGCCGCTTTTGCCCCTGCTGCTATATGGGGGGCTGTTTGTATTGGCGCTGCTCAGTGTGTTCCGTGTGGTGCATTATATGCTGCTGCTGGCGGTGGTACTGGTTTTGCTGCGCCTGTTCGATTATCAAGCCATCAAAAAGGTGGATTACAGCCTGCTGTTGACTTTTATTTTCCTGTTTATCTTCATCGGCAATTTGGGGCGTATATCATCAATTTCTGATTTTCTCTACCGGACGGTCAGCGGCAACGAGGTCATCACCGCGGTTTTGGCCAGCCAGATATTCTCCAATGTGCCCACCGCCATTTTGCTCTCCGGCTTCACCGATAATGCGGCAGACCTGCTGGTCGGCGTTAATCTGGGCGGCCTCGGCACACTTATTGCCTCCATGGCCAGCTTGATTTCCTTCAAATTCCTGCAAAAAGAAGATGTCAGCACCGTTAAGTATTTGCTGGTGTTCACCGTATGCAATATCATCTTCCTTGCACTTAATCTCGGCCTTTGTTGGCTGACAAATTGACACATAATTAAAAAACCTAAGGCAAGCAATTACACCTGCCTTAGGTTTTTTGCAATATTTATTTGTCCTTGGCAGGGAAGGCCGGGTTAAAAGCATAAAAATTGCGGCAATCCAGGCGGTCTTTGGTGTGCTCCAAGGCCTCACCAAAACGTTGAAAATGCACGATCTCCCGTGCCCGCAAGAATTTGATCGGCTCAATAATATCCGGGTCATCCACCAACTGCAAAATGTTGTCATAAGTTGTACGGGCCTTTTGCTCTGCTGCCATATCCTCATGCAAGTCGGTGATAATATCGCCCTTGGATTGGAAATAAGTTGCGGTAAAAGGCGCACCGGATGCAGCAATCGGATATATGCCGGTGGTGTGGTCAACAAAATAATCTGCAAAACCCTGCTCT